>JBDRBK010000019.1:0-31586 GCA_043822705.1 Fidelibacterota bacterium | reverse complement strand
TTCGTTTGCGATCAGCTATTTTGGTCTTCATTGGACACTCGCAGGAAATTTTATTGGAATTAAATGCATTCATAAGCTTAAATAATTAGACTTATTCCGGTAACGTTGGTGGGCCCGGCAATGGCTCATCGCCGCCCTGTCCCATCAGAAAATAAGCCGCCGCGCCGGCGCCGGCCACACCCAGCACCGCCCACAGCAGCCAGCCGCCGCCTTTTTCCTCGGCCGGGGCCACGGCCGCTACCATTGGTTGAACACCGGCTTTCTGTTGCGCCAGTAATTCCGGCGGTGGATTCAGGCCGACGATTTTCCAGGCCAGTATTTCTATCTCGGTCAGCAGTCCGTCGATTTCGCCCTTGTAGGTCGCGCTGACAGTTTTCTCGGTCTTGCCGGTTTCCACGGAAAACATTTTGGCGTCGATGGTATAACTGTTGCCCAGTTTGCCGAACGATCCGGCGATCATATGCTGAACACCCAATAATGCACCAACTTCCGCGGCACATTCGGCGCTGGTACAACCGGACTGTTGAAATCCCTGTTCGCCGAGGATTTCATTCATCTGGTTGCGCTCCACCAGGATCATGGCGTTGGTCTTGGCCAGCTCCGAACTCAGGCGGTCGGTCAGAGTCTGGGATTCCATCTGGGATATACCGCGCCCTTCAAAATCCAGTACGGCAACGGTTTCTTTGTCCTGGGCAGTCGCCACGACCGGCAGGGTGGCTTGCAGGACCAAAGCGCTCAGGAACAAGCGCATCCCTCTCTCGAAGATTAATCTATTCATAGCCCTCTCGCTTTCCCCAAATGGGGAGATGTATCAGTAAAAAAGTAGTCCGGGGATCGTACGGTCGTCTAATCCTTGTCCGCCTCCGCCAATAGTTCATCAATGGCGCGGATCAAATCCCCCTCGAAATCTTCTCCTTCATGAAAACCTTGTTTCATCAGCCTGATGGTCTGATACTTGTCTACAACAAACAGACGGGGCAAGGTTGCCACCCCGTAATTTTTTTTAACGACGCCGCGACTGTCATTCAGGACCTGCATCGTGATTCCTTTTTCTGCAAGAAACGGACCAGCTTCCGGCGCATCTTCGAATCCCGGGGATGTGCGGGTGGCTTCGGTGATGTCGACCAGGAAAAATTTTACTTTCTCATTCTGATATTTCCGGTACAGATTTTCCAGGTGCGGCAGTTCCTTCATGCAGGGCTTGCACCAGGTGGCAAAAAAGCTCATTATCACCACGTGGCGCTCGGGCTGGGTCGTAAACCGCTTCAACCGCCCGTCTTTCTCGATCGTCCAGTTACGCAGATATTCGAATTTCCCCGGCGCATACATCAAGGCCCAACTGGGGGCAAGATCGCCGACCTGCAGCAGAGTCGCTTGCGCGGTTGAGTCCTCCGGTACGACAACTTCCTCCTGAGCCCAGCCGATGGTCAGTCCGGCTAACAAAATGCAACCAATAATTCGTCCCTTCATAGCAGTACGGTCTTTCCCTGTCTTTTAGCTTGATTCCTGTAATTTCAATTCCGGTCAGTCGAGCAAAAACAATATTCGGCAATCCCGCAGCACATTGTTGGCGGAATTAGCCTGGTTGATTTTGATAACATCCGCGTTGGTTACGACTACGTCGGTGCGGTTGACACCGCTGACCGAACTGGCCTTCAGTACCAGCGGGTTGCCCTTGACGCGCAGGTCTTCCCGGGCGGCTTCCAGCGTCTTGGAATAGCCGGCGACGCCGTTGGTGACGGCGTATTCACGGGTGTAATTACCCGGTCCGTACACGGCGCTGCCGTTCTGGTCCAGGATTTTGGGGGCCATCGCCGGGCGCACATTCAGGCCGCGCGCATCGATGATTATACCGGTATATACTCCGGCGGCCGGATCGACGGCCGTAGTCGTTAGGACCGGAGCTGTCGCAACATCTGCTGGCGCGGTGGCCGCGAACCCTACGACCGGGGTCACGACCTCGGAAATTCCACTCATCGAAACGGCCATGGTCAGTTCCACTGATGTGTCGCTCAGGTAGCGCACTTCGCCGACTTGGTAAGCCCCGGTGATGACACCGGAAACACTCTCTTTGACCACTTCGTCGGCCATACGGTTGCGCATCGTGGTCTCACTGGTCAGCGTTATACCATTGACCATCTCCACCAATTGACGGCGGGCATCAGCCTTGGCAGCGCGAATAGCCATGGCTCGGGCCTGGCCGGCATTCACGGCATATTCCGGGATTGCCCCGATCCCGGTGGCGGTGATAATTCTCTGAGAGTAATTGATGGCACCGTTTTCCGTCTCTTCAATAACCGCTCCCGCCACGACACCATAACCGTATTGGGCCAAGGCCAATGAACAACACGCTAAAATGACGATAAATAGTTTTTTCATGGTAACCTCCGTTAATTATTGAACGATTTCGGCGGTAATGCGATTGCCGCTCAAACCGGTAATTTTGAAACTGAAGCCATCAGGCGCCGTGCGTGTCAGTCCCATGGCCAGATCCTGGGCTTTGCCCTCAAACTCGATTTCATATTCGGCAACCCCGTCGTTCAGGCTCTTGGCATAGGCGTTGCGGATACCCGAAACCGTCTGGGCCTTTAAAAATGATTCGAACAGCATGTACGAGCCGAAATCAACGTTGCTAACCACCATATAAACCTTGATGAAATTAGCCTGCTGAGTGCTCCATTTGCGGATCAGTTGACCGATAATCTGCTGTCCCAGAATACCGGCTGCTTCATTGGTGGCATTGACGCCGGCCGTCGATTCGGAGATATGCGGCTTCTTACCGCGGGCCTGGGGCACGACGGCTAAAATTTCTCCGGTGTCGGCCCGGATAATCTTGGCATTAATATCGGCTTGCCCGGAAAACATATTGTAAATCTTGCCACCGGAACTGATTTTGGCGGTACCGATCACGATTACTTCGGCGCCCAGCATGCTGGCGATCTTGGCGGCCGCCGATACATTGCCGGCCAGAGCGCTTAAATAATCCGGTTCACCTTTCAGCGCGGCCACCAACTGCCGGTCGACAACATCAAAACCCTTCTCAAAAAACATGCTCAGCAGCATTGTTTCGGCAAAATCGGTCGGAGTATTGTCGATCAGGTTTTCTTCTTTAACCATAAACATGATCCGTGGACGGTTCATGCTGTTCAGCAGGGTCTGCAGGGCGGTTTCATCCTGCAGGACCTGATCCAGAATCTGGGTGATTTCGGCCTCAATCGTCACCTCCCACAACCCATCCGGCCCCTGGCTCTCATTCACGACCTGAAATGTTTTAACGAATCCCTGGGCCTTGGAATAAATATTGTCGGAAAACACGGCGGCATTTTTCACGACCGTCTCCGATGAAATTACCGCTCCCAGCCCATTTTCGACCGCGCTGCGTTTGGCTTGCTCAATGGCGGCGTCCCGGTTCAGGCCCATCCCTTCCCCCAGAACTTTTTGAGTCTGCGCCTGCGCGAGAACCGCAAGAACGGCAAAAATTACAACGAAACGACTTGGTTTTAACATATTCCCTCGACGAAGCTTTAGCTTATTAATCAAGTTAAATTATTCATTCCTCATACAGAATGCAATGACATTCCCGGCCGTTGTGATGTTTATCAATAACAGGTGATTGTGATTTACCTCAAATAGCCGGCGGAATTATTTCTTTTGAATGGATTTCCTGCTATATTTAAGGCACACTATGTAAAAAGAACTGGGGTAAGACCATGAAAAATTTCCTGCGAATAGCAAGCTCGGCAGTCCTGCTGCTGGTGTTGACCAATTGTTCACAGAAACCGCAAAGCGCGCTCGATACACCCGAATATCATTTCAAGGCCGGGTTGCGGGCCGTAGATACTGAAAATTTAGATAATGCCAAAACGTCCTTCCAGCGTGCCGTTGACCTGGACCGGAAATTCGCCCCGGCCTATGCCGGCCTCGGTCTGGTCTGCGCCCTGCAGAAGAACGCCCAGGACGCTAAAATGAATGTCATGAAGGCCGCGCAGTTCGGCGCCGATGACGCCGATGCTCTGGCGCTCTGCGGGCGGGTCTGGATTGAAATGCGCGATATGGATAAAACCTGGTTCAGCAAGGCCGAGGAATACCTGACCAAGGCCCAGCGCAGGGATGAGAACCACGAAGCCACCATCTATTACCTGGGATTGGCTAATCTTTATCAGTACAATTTCCGTAACGCCGAAGGTTTCTTCAAGCAGGTCGTAGACGGCAAGGGCGAATATGCCGCGAAAGCCGACGGCAAATGGGCCCTGTCCCAGAAAGTCGTGCGGGCCGTGCCCGGCACGATGGCCGGCAAAAAAATCGCCCTTCAGGAAAAAATCAACCGCGCCGATCTGGCCGTTCTGTTTGCCGAAGAACTGAAGGTCGGCGAGCTGATTTCCAAACTACCGGCCCCGCCCGCCGGTTTCCAGACACCGGGCCAGATGACCGCCGCCGAGCAGCGCCTGCAGGCCACCGATATGCAGGGGCACTGGGCCGAGGTCTGGGTCAATGAAATGGTCGAATACGGCGTGCTCGAACTGGGCGCCAACGGTGAATTTTTCCCTAACGAATCGATTTCCCGGGCCAACTATGCCATGGCGGTCCAACGGTTGCTGGTCGTGGCCACCCGCGACAACAGCCTGGAAACACGCTATTTCGGTGAATCGCCATCGCGTTTCTCGGACGTACCCAGTTCCCACTTCGCCTATAACGCCATGGCATTGTGTACCGAACGGGGCATCATGCAGGCCGATGTGATCACCGGCCGCTTCGATCCCAATGGTTCCGTCAGTGGCGCCGATGCCCTGCTGATCATCCGCACCCTGCAGAATTCCCTGCGCCAGACGTTCTGATAAGTAAACAGGTTTTTACTTTTAAAAGGCGACCAACCGTTAGGCTGGTTGCCTTTTTTCTTTTGGGTGCAATCGGTTAAATAACTTAAAATTATCGCACTAACAAGGAGGGGGAAAGTGCTATGAATACGCGATCGTCAGTAACAATAACTAAATATTCCGGATTAGCCGGCTGGTTTTTCATTCTGCTGATTTTGGCTGTTTTTATATTTCCGGGTTGTGAAGAAGACCAGGATCAGTCCGGCAACCCGGTACGGGTCGAAAGCCAGGTGGATGGGGATTATCTGTTGGACGACGAAACAGAAATCAATATTTCCAATGTCGTCGGCAGTCTGGTTTTAACCGGAGAAAGCGCCACCAATATTATCCGCTGGCAGTTGAATAAAAAAGTTGATGCCGATTCTTATGATTCAGCCGTCGCCGGATTGGACAACATCGAACTGACCTGCGACCGGGTCGGCGATACCCTGTCACTTCAAATTGAGCACCCGGCCCAAACCGGAGAGTTAGTTCATGCCTGCGACCTGGCTCTGGGAATACCATACAAAATGTCAGTCCGGGTTGTCGTGGTCGGTGGTGAAGTCAACATCTCCAATTTGGACACTATCGTCATCGTCCAGTCCGCAGCCGGTAATCTGGTTCTGGCAAGTCATCTCGGTTCCTGCGCTATCGCCGGCGTCACCGGCTCCTTGACACTGGAAGTAGCCCTGCCCACCGGTGGATTCTGCCGGGCGGCCACTGTGGACGGCAATATCAGCCTGTCAATTCCATCCCAGACGACGGCTACGGTCCATCTGCAAACGACCGGCGGTACGGCTACCCACACCAATCTGGATTTTGAAAACCTGACGCTGCTGACCAATCAATTAGACGGAATTCTTGGTACCGGGAACGGCGAAATCAGCTTAACTTCAACAAATGGGAATCTCAGTATCAGCGGTATTTAATTTCCGTTCCGCACTGAAATTTATTGCCCCAATCCTGAGCGGATTGCTGGTCGCGACCGGCTTGATTTTCCCGGCTGTTTCAGCGGCGGCGGACCAGCCGAATCAGCGGATCATCGTGGAAAAATTCCTGGACGACCAGCACAATCCACCCAAACTGCTGGGTTTCAGCGCCTACCACGACCGTACCGGGCGTGTCTGCCGGATCGACTTGCGGGTCCGGCGCAACCGGGTGACCGAAGATTTATTCCTGGGTTTCGCCGCCCTGGCAGACCTGGCCTGGAAAACCCGTCAATCTTATAAAGAGTTTATCGTGACCCTGTACTTCGACCAGGCCGGTCAGCCGCCCCAAGTCTGGGTGGCCACCGCCGAGCCGACCATCGAGTGTTTTATTAAAAAAGAACTGGCCTTGGAAAACTGGTCCTCTCTCAGCCTGTATAAACGCGAGCTTTGACATCAACCCACAGGTGCTTAATTCCGGCGCCGGTGGTAAATTTCGGCCCCGGGCAACCGCATAATGAAATTATTAGGAAACTCCATGGATTTACTGGATAAAATACAGACGAAATTTATCGGACTCGATACCGTATACCGCTTGGCGGACGGGCGGCAAAGCCGCCGCATCTACCTGGACTCCACCGCCAGCACGCTGATGATGAAGGCGGCCTATGACGCAGTCGAGGAGTATTACCAGCATTATGCCAACACTCACAGCCTGCTGCATTTTTCCGCCCGGATATCCACCGACCAGTACCGCTGGGCCCACGAACGCATTCTAAGTTTCCTGAATGCCGATCCGGAACGCTACACCTGCTTTTTCACCGGCAGCGGCTCCACCGCCGCTATCAACCGGATCGCCCGCGTCTTTCGCGATTACCGTCCCGACCGTGGTACCGCTTTCGTATCGCTGATGGAACACCATTCCAACGATTTGCCCCACCGCAAACATGCCCGCAAAGTAGTACACATTCCGTTTGAGATGCGTACCGGCAATCCCGGCTGTATCGACCTGACCACCCTGAAAGCGGAACTGGAACGCAACAGCGATAGCGCCAGCTACGTGGCGGTGACCGGCGTCAGCAACGTCACCGGCATCATTAATCCCGTGCACGATATCGCCGAACTGGCCCATAAATACGGCGCCTTCATCCTGGTGGATGGCGCTCAGATGGCGGCCCATCTGCCGGTGCGGATCAGCGGCCACGCTAACCCCACCCGCAATCTTGACGCTTTCGTGTTCTCCGGTCACAAGACCTATGTGCCCGGCTCCCCGGGGGTCGTGATCTGTCGCAAGGATATTCTGTCGGCCCTGGAACCGGAGGAGGTTGGCGGCGGCATGGTGGACCAGGTGTTCGTGGAAAAGTACACTATTTCCAGCCATTTCCCGGACCGCGAAGAAGCAGGCACGCCCAATATTCCCGGCGCCATCGGACTGGCGGCGGCGATCGAGGTGCTGGATACGATCGGCATGCAAACCATTTACAAAGATGAGGACGAGCTGATCCGCTATGCCCTTGAAAAAATTCAAGCCCTGCCCGGTCTCGCCGTTTACGGCGAAACCAACTGTGACAGTTGCCCGCGGGCGGCGTCGATTTCGTTCAATATTCTCGGCATCGACCACGGCCTGGTAGCGGCGGTGCTGAACGACTATCATTGCATCGCCGTGCGTAATGAGTGTTTCTGCGCCCACCCCTATGTCAAGGAGATGATCATGGATTATCTGATCTCGCGGGTGGGTAAAGTGAATTTCGATGACTTCAATATCGATCTGAAGATCAAAGCCGGTATGGTGCGGGCTTCTTTCGGACTGTACAGTACCCGGGCCGACGTGGACGCACTGGTGGCGGCGCTGGAGGATATCGTCGGTAATATTAAAAAGTACACCGGCCTCTATCATGTCGAAAATAGCAATTACATCCATAACGAATTCCGGATGGCCGAGGCCAACCCCTTTTCCGTGCGCGAATTCGTCCACCAGGAGTTGAGCCGCTGATCCGCCGCTGGTCAATTCTGCTGCTGGCGACCCTGACGCTGGCGGATACTCCCGGTAAACAGGCCGCCGTTCCGGCCGGTCCGTTTCTGCGAAGCCCCCGGGTTTTTCACCATCCCAAGGATGTCCTGCTCAAAGGCTATCCCTACGATATCGACCTGATTGTAGATTTCCCGGCCGATTCGGTGCACAGCGTGCTGCTGTTCCTGAGAATCGATGCCCGCCCTAATTACCGTGAAATTCCGGTCCCGGTCATCCGCGAGCGTTTCCGTTACCACTACGATCCCCGCACGCTGCCGGCCGACAGCATCGAATATTTTTTTGTGGTAACCGTCAAGGGTAATTCGATCTATGCCGCGCCGCTGGACAAGGCCGGACTGCTGCAGCCGGTGAAGCGGAAATTTGTCGATCCCCAGGAATATTTCAACAATCGCAATCTGTTCAAAAAATGACCGTTTTTCGTCAACGCGTCGCCGAACTGCGCGCCCAGCTCAACCAGCATAATTACCGCTACTATGTCCTGGACGACCCGATCGTCGCCGACGTCGAATACGACCGCCTGCTGCGCGAACTGGAACAACTGGAACAGGCCCACCCGGAACTGGTCACGCCCGATTCCCCGACCCAGCGGGTCGGGGCGACGCCCCTGAGCGCCTTCGGCGCCGTCATTCACCGGATTCCACTACTGTCGCTGGCCAACGCCATGGATGAAGCCGAGCTGCTGGCATTCGACGAGCGCGTCCGCAAAGGCCTGGACAGCGACGGCGAAATCGAATATGTGGGCGAACCAAAATTAGACGGACTGGCGGTGGAGCTGATCTACGAAAACGGCCGCTTTGTCACCGGATCGACCCGCGGCGACGGCGTCACCGGCGAGGATATCACCGCCAACCTGCGGACGATCCGGGCCATCCCGCTGGCGCTGCGGACTGACGAAATCGCCGCACCGGAGCTGCTGGAAGTCCGGGGTGAAGTCTTTATCAGTAAAGCCGATTTCGCCGTCCTGAACGAAAATCGACTGACCGATAATGAACCACCGTTCGCCAATCCGCGCAACGCCGCCGCCGGCAGCCTACGCCAGCTCGACCCCGCCATCACCGCCAAACGACCACTTTCGATTTATTGTTATCAGGCCGGTACAATCATTGGCCGCGAACACGCGACGCACTGGGATTTACTGGGAGATTTCCGGAAATGGGGTTTCCCGGTCAATCCGCTGGTGGAACAGATCCGCGGTGTGGAGGCCATCGTCGACTATCACCGCCGCCTGGAGGCCCGGCGTAATGATCTGCCCTATGAAATTGATGGTATCGTAATTAAAGTGGATTCGCTGGCTCAGCGTGAACGCTTGGGAATCCGCAGTCGCTCGCCGCGCTGGGCGATCGCCGGTAAATTCAAGGCCCAGCAGGTCACGACCGTGGTGGAGGATATTATCGCTTCCGTGGGCCGGACCGGCGCCGTGACCCCGGTGGCCCGCCTGCGACCAGTCTACGTCGGCGGCGTGACCGTCACCAATGCCACACTTCACAATCAAGATGAGATTGATCGCAAGGATGTGCGCGTGGGCGACACGGTACTGATCCAGCGCGCCGGTGACGTGATCCCCGAAGTGGTGCAGGTCATTCGCGAACAGCGGCCGGCAGCGGCCGTGCCGTACCGACTGCCCGGCGATTGCCCGGTCTGCGGCCATCCGGTCTACCGGCCGCCCGACGAAGCGGTGGCCCGCTGTCAGAACCTGGCCTGCCCGGCTCAGGTCAAGGGCCGGATCGAGCATTTCGTTTCCAAAGGCGCCCTCGACATCGACGGTTTCGGCGTCAAACTGGTGGACCGGCTGGTGGAAATCGGCCGGATCGAATCGGTGGACCAGTTGTTCGGGTTGACTGTCGATGAACTGGCGATACTGGAACGGATGGGCGAAAAATCAGCTCAAAATATTATTAACGCACTGGCGGCCGGGAAGGCCACCACTTTCGCCCGGTTCGTCTACGCCCTGGGTATCCGCAACGTCGGCGAACATCTGGCGCGCGTACTGGAACGCGCCTTTGCCGTCGATATCCGGCACTTCATGGCGGCCACGGCCGAGGAACTGATCGCCATCGACGAAGTCGGTCCGATCGTGGCCGAGGGCGTGGTGCGGTTCTGGTCCGATGCGACCAACCGCCGGATCGTAGAAGCCTGCCTGGCTTCGGGCGTCAGCCTGGCCGCCCCGGCAACGGAGAATGCGTCGGCGCTGGCAGGCAAGACCTTCGTTTTCACCGGCGGCCTGGAAAAATTCACCCGCGACGAGGCCAAAGAGCTGGTGGAAATCCGCGGCGGCCACGCCAGCGGCTCGGTCAGCAGCAAAACCGATTTCGTGGTGGCCGGGCCGGGTGCCGGTTCCAAACTGAAAAAAGCGCAGGAACTGGGGATTCCGGTCCTGACCGAAGAAGAATTTCTGGAACAGTTTGGCCGTCCAGCCGGTAAATGAAATTTATTTGCCGACTGACAATATTTCTTATCTGGATTCTACCCTTATCACTCACTGCCCGCACCGCCATTGAATTCGACACCGGCTGGTCCGCACGGTTGCAGGGCAGCAATCATCATCCGTTGGTCGATTATTTTTGGGAAGCCATATCCCTGGGATCGCCGCTGGTGGAAGCGGGGGGTGTGCTGGGCAGCGGATTGAACGGCAATCCGACGGCTTGCCGCACTTCCGCCACAACCCTGCTACTGACCCAGATCGTCACCATGTGCTTTAAATATCTAATCCGGCGGCCGCGCCCGGAGCGAACCTACCAGCCCCGGTTATGGAATACCAGGATCACGCCGTCCTTTCCCTCGGGCCACACGGCATCGTCGGCGGCCTTCGCCACCAGCGCCGGACTGCAGTTCCCGGAATACCAGCCGCTATTGGTCGGTTTTGCGCTGCTGTCAGGCTTCAGTCAAATTTATGTCGGCAATCATTATTGCGGCGATGTACTGGCGGGGCTGGCGGTTGGGAGTCTTGTGGGCGGTCTGGTCTATGCCGGCTGGCACGGCGGCGATACAGCGCCGGCACCGGACCAAATACTGCGAATCAGGTTAAATTATATATTTTAGGCTATGGTCAGTCTGTTCTGCCGCGCCGCCAGGGCGCGTCTTCGCTGTCATAATGAAGCACGGTGTAGCCGATGGCCACGCCTAACAGGCAACCGGGGATCGCCGGCGATGGCGGAAAATACCAGTTTGGCAATAAAACCGGCCACGATTCCCGCCGCCAACTGATCCTCGATCGCCTCGTCCCGGTAATTATACAACATGCCACCGGCAGCCGTTAAAGTCGGAACCATCCAGACGAAACGATTATGGTAATCCTGGGCATCCAGCTCGCCTTGTTCCCGGCCCCGTCTAATGTCCGGATCCTTCGGCCTGGGCTTGAGCAGATTGGCGACGCTGCGGGCAGTGGTGTCCAGCGCCTGCCCCACCGTATCAAACGCACGACCCAGCGCTTCCAGCAGGCCATCCACGGGACCGGAATAATTCCGCGAGACCGCCTTCAGGATTTGCGTCGATTCCACGTCGAACAGACGCACATCGACGGTATAGCTGCCGCCGATCCGGCCCACGGTACCGCTGACCATCCGCTGCACGCCTAATATCTGTCCGGCCTGGATCAGACATTCGCTGGTGGCGCAGGCCGATTGCTGAAAGCCCTGCTCCTGCAGGATCGCCTCCATCCGGGAGCGCTCCACCAACTGGTAGCGGCCCTCCTGGACCAGCAGCGAGCGCAGTCGCTCAGTCAGAATATCGGCTTCCTGAGCCGAAACACCACGCCCCTCCAGATTGAGGACGGCGATCGGCAACGGCTTATCCGCCGGTTCGACGGTCGTCGCTACCGGTGTGGTTTGCGACCGCAGAATGATCGTCAGGCCTAAAATAACTGGTAAATATTTCATGGGCATCAATTGTGTCTCTGTCAATTAACCAGTAAACTTAGATTAACAGCATCCTGCCGGGCAACCGGAAAGCACCCGGCACTCACAATTTTTACGGGCGTGTGACCGGGAACAAATTATTCGTCACTGCCGGCGTAGTTCAAATCCACCGAGACTCGGACCTGATCTTTCTCCAGAACAAGTTCATGGCCAACCGTAGTAACGGCGATCATTCTGGTCTTTTTTTCGGACACCTCCATTTTGACTGTCTGCTGAACCGGCTGGGGACCGTTGAATTCAAATTTAGGTTTGTAATATTTGGCAATGTCGACTTCGCCGACTTTGACTTTCTTACCCATAATTTTCAGGTAAATTTTGAAGATCGCCTCCTCGACTTCCATCAGGATTTTATTATTGTCAACATCGAATTTCACATTGACCTTGCTCTTGACCTTGTCTGACAATTTGAATACACCCGCTTCCAGATCAACTGTAGCCAGAAACTCCGCCGTGCCCGGCTCAAAATCAAATTCGGCCCGGGTAACCTTCCACTTGTATTTCATGCCCTTGCTCTCACCCTTGCCAGTGACCGGTCCGACTGCGGTGATAAAGTTATTGACCGTATTCTCCGTGATAATCACCGAGACGTCGGCACTCCAGGCCAGCGAAGATAACAGCAATCCACTGATAATTATGTTCCTGATCATTTTAACCTCCTTGAAAAATCTGACAACCACAGCAATTTACTGCCGGAATTTAGGGCTGCTAATTAATTCTGCCATCCTAACTCTGCCAGGTCAGAATAATTCATTAAATTTAAATCAGGTATCAATCACAGAATCCATCAACAAAGCAGATTTTACGGGTATAGCCAATGATGAAAATCGAAGATATTGTCGGTGATATAATCTTAATTCTCCTCAGTGACCCGGCGCCGTTCGCCGACCTGGGCATCAATCAGAAATCCATTTATACGCGGGTCAAGGGTTATGATGAATACGGCATCTGGATCGAGCATCCCGGCCTGAAGATTCCCAAAATTCCCAAGGAAGCGGATCTGAAAGCCGGCAAGGTCCCGGCCAAGCCTCGCTATCAGACCGTAGTCGCTACGGTGCTGATATCCTGGGGCTTTATCCTTTCGATCGTGCATTTCCCCGATGTGGAAGGATTCGACTACCCCAGTCCGTTCGAACATCATATCGGTTTTGACATCGGCGATGAAGCCTCCGGCGATTGAAATAACCGATCTGCATAAATCCTACAACGGCACCACCGCCCTGCGGGGGGTTGATATTACGATTGAAGAGGGGCAGTTTTTCGGTCTGCTGGGACCCAACGGCGCCGGTAAGACCACTACGATCAACATCCTGACCGGACTGGTGCGTCGCGAACGGGGCAGCACGGCCGTCTTCGGCCGGGATACGGTGACCGATTTCCGCTTCACCCGTTCCCAATTGGGAATCGCCGCCCAGGAATTATCTGTGGACTGGTTTTTCCCGATCGAGAAATTGTTGCTGTTCCAGGCCGGTTACTATGGAATTCCGCAGAATAAAATACGCAACCGGGTCACCGAATTGCTTCACCGACTGGGGCTTTACGAAAAACGCCACGCCCGCTTGCGTCATTTATCCGGCGGTATGAAGCGCCGATTTCAGTTGGCCAAAGCCCTGGTCCACGACCCGAAAATTCTAATCCTGGACGAGCCCACCGCCGGCGTCGACGTCGAGCTGCGCCACGAATTGTGGGACTATCTGCGGGATCTGCACCGCCGGGGTAAGACGATCCTGCTGACCACTCATTACATCGAAGAAGCGGAACTGCTGTGCGAGGATGTGGCCATCATCGACGACGGGAAAATCATCAAACAGGGATCACCCCGGGAACTGACCCGGGAGCTGGGGCGCTCCGGCGTCACGATCCACCTCAGCGGCTGGCACGAAGATCTGCCGGAATTATTAAAGGACTATACCTGCACCAACTGCACCGACGGACGGCTTCATTTCACCATGCGTGAACCGGAACAGGCCCTGCCCGATATCATCCGGATTCTGGTAGAAAAAGGCTGCCGGATACACCGCATCGAGAACGAGAAATCTTCACTGGAGGATGTATTCCTGTCCCTCACCGGCAAGGGAATCGACGGATGAACTGGATCGGTTTGTGGACCCTGATCCGCCGCGAGGTGGGGCGGTTTTTCTCCGTTTACCGGCAAACTGTCCTGCCGGGACTGATTTCCTCAACCCTGTACATCCTGGTTTTCGGCTTCACCCTGCAACGCCGCATCGCCGAAATCGACGGCGTCGGCTACACTATTTTCATCCTGCCCGGCCTGATCATGATGAACACCCTGACCAACGCCAGCGCCAACACTTCCTCTTCGATGTTGCAGATGAAATTGCTGCAGCAGTTGCCGGACCTGCTGACCGCGCCGCTGTCGAGTCTGGAAATCAGCCTGGCTTATATCATCGGCGGCACCGTTCGCGGTACTGTTAACGGCATCCTGGTGCTGCTGCTGGGGCTGGCGCTGGTGGGCTTGCCAGTGCATCATCCCCTACTGACGGTCGTTCTGATCATGCTCGTTTCCTGGTGCTTCGCCGCCATGGGACTATTATTGGGGCAACTGGCCGATACCTGGGACCAGCTGGCGATGCTGCAGAATTTCTTTTTGACACCACTGAGTTTTTTGGGTGGTATCTTCTACTCGATTAAAATGCTGCCGGAGTGGGCCCAGACCGTCAGCCGGGGCAATCCGATTTATTACATGATCAACGCCATCCGCTACACCACCATCGGCATTTACGACTCACCGCCGCTGTTCAGCTTCGTCATGGCCTTATTAATGACCATTGGCTTCACAATGGCCGCCCTGCTGCTAATGCGCAGCGGACGAAAAATCAAGCAGTAACGCCGGTATTTTGTGAATCTCGTCACAGTTCCTCGGCACTGACGCAGATAATTACCGATTGTGAGCGTGTCTGATTAAATTTGTCGACATTATTCGGGATACCAACCATGAAAAAGTTATCTTTGTTGCTGACAATGGTTTTACCATTGCTGATCGCCGCCCAGGAAATTGCCCCTGATATTACCATCGAGAAGAAACGCCTGTTGATTCTGCCGTCCGCTGGTGGCGATGATATCGAGTCGATCGACTCCAAGGTTACTGCCATCGTGGCCGGTGAGGCTACCGCCCTCGGCCGGTTTGAGGTCATCGACCGCAATAACCTGAAGGCCATCATGGACGAACAGGCCCTGCAACTGACCGGTATCATCAATGATTCCGATGTGATTGCAATCGGCAAGGTTGCCGCCGCACCCGAGGCTCTGATCGTAACCATTTTCAATTTCGGCCAGAAGGGTGTGCCCCCGGAAGAGGATGAAGAAGAGGACGAGAAAGACCGCAAGGAGGCCCGCAAGGCCGGACTGCTGGGCATCATCGCCCGCGAAGTAGTGGACGCCGCCGTCGACAAGGCCATGGAAGACGTGGAGCGCTACCCAAATAATATCCAGACAACCCTGCAGGGCGAAGTGCGCAAGATCGATCTGGAAAGCGGCCAGTCGCTGGCATCCTTCAGCATCAGCGTCGAACACACCGGTGGCAATAAGAGCGCCTCACTGAGCAAGGCACTGAATCAGGTTTCCTGGCGTGTCAGCCAGCAGCTCCGGGAGCTATATCTGCTGACCAGTCAGGTAGTGGACGTCCGCGGCCGCGAGGTGATCCTGTTGCTGGGCCGTAATATGGGCCTGAAAAAGGGCACTTTGTTTGCCATCAATACTCCCGACAACCGCCGCACCATCGGCGGCCGCGAGATCACCGTTCCGGGGCGCCAGGTCGGATTCCTGGAAGTACTGGAACTGAGCCAGGACGCCAACCGCGGTCGTATCCTGCGCAAATGGGAACCGATCGAACCGGGCTACACGGCAATCGAGGCCACCGGCGGGATCATGGCCGCCGGGATCGGTCTCAAATACGGCAGCCAGAGTCCTGATCTGGGTCTGGATTTCATCGCTTACTTCGCACCCCTGCGCAAATTCGGTGGTTCGGCCTTTTTCGGATTGGGAACGTTGGTCGACAGTCGCGACGATACCGATTTTAATCTAAGCTTCGGCGGTGATATCTATTTCCGGCTGATCAACACGATTCCATTTTCGCTGGCGGGTTCCATGTCGCTGCCAGTCAATGTGGCGTTCCGGTCCGACGACGCCGACGAAAGCCACACGGTGACATCGCTGGTGTTCAGCCCGGTGATCGGCGGACGGGCGGAAATCATGCTCAACGCCAAGATGGACCTGATCGTCTCCGCCGGCTACTGCCTGACCTCCAATCACAGCGCCTGGAAATACACTGTGTCGGATGATGACGATGACGAAGAAGATGTGACCTACCCGGCCGAGTGGGATGACCGGGGAGCACCGGACTTTGATACGAAAGGATTGTACTTCAATATCGGAATACGCTTCCTGATGTTCAATGTCGGCGCCGGAATGCCGTCGCTGTCCGATCTGCCGGATTTCAGATAAGGTATCAGGGGCGTAAGATATCGCGGACCTGATTGACGCTGCCGTCAATTTCAGCGTAGGGCTCGAGTGCCAGGATTTCCGCAATAATCGGATAGACATTCACATTTTCAAAGGCTGGCCGGACATAGCCATCTTTGAACGCAGGACCGTCAGCAATGAAGATCGCCTGCATCGAGCGCAGGGCGTTATCGTAACCGTGGTTGCCGCCGCGGAAATATTGCGTATTCGGCCGTTTATAATCCAGGATTGACCAGCCCTCATCGGCTACAACCAGTAAATCCTTGATCCGGTAATGATCGCGGAAATGCCAGCGCTCGGGGATGTCGGCTTTTTTATAGGTGCTGAGATGCGGTACCTTTTTCAATTTTTTATACACTTTATTCAACCGCCGTTCTTCACCGCCGTAGATAAATGAAAACGGGCCATCGCCTTCCTGGGTCAGACCGTCTAAATTGACATTATCGGCCAGGCTGATCGTTCGCTGGGAAGACGTGGCCGTCATACCGTGATCGCTGACTATAATCAGATTCAGATTTTCATGTATGTCCAATGCCTGGCACCCAGCGATGATTTTCCCTAACAGAACGTCCAGTTCACGGATTTCCGCCCAAGTCTCCGGTGCTTCCGGTCCAAAGGAATGCGATATGCCGTCAGGTTCGTGAAAGTACAGCATGATCAAATGCGGACGCCGCTCCGGCGGCAGACTGAACCAGGCAATAACCGAATCGACCCGGTCCGCAAATGGAAAATCATGCTCATAGCGTTTCCAGATCGATGGCCGGATTCCGCCTATCGGCGCTTCGGAACCGACCCAGAAATAGGAAGCCGTTTTCACCCCCTGACGCTCGGCCGTGACCCAGATCGGTTCGCCGCCGTACCAGCGGGGATTCTCCACCGCGTCCCGGTCGCTGATCCGGTAGCGAGCGTCAAATACGGGGTCGTAAAAAGAATTGGCGATCAGGCCATGCTTTTCGGCATACATGCCGGTGGCCAGGGAATAGTGATTGGGAAAGGTTTTGGACGGGAATACCGGTTGCAGACTCTCGGCCCGTACGCCGGCGGCGGACAGGCGGTCAAAGTTCGGCGTATCAACCCATTCCAGGTAATCGGGCCGGAAGCCATCGAAGGAAACCAGCAATACGTAGGATTCATCCGGCTGGGCCGCTGACAGCGACAGCAGTAGCAGCAGCGAGAGTAAATAGCGGAATTTTCTCATTCCAAAATCCTTAAATTAGGAGCCGGAAGTTTACCAGGATAAAGCTTAGTGGCAAGAAATAACCTTGGCGAGGCCCGCCGTCTGATGGTGGAATCCCAGATTCGCCGGCGCGGAGTCAGCGACACCCGGGTATTACAGGCAATGGAGACCGTACCACGGCACCAGTTTGTCGCGGATGACCAACAGTTGTTTGCCTACGATGATTATCCCCTGCCGATCGGTCACCGGCAGACCATCAGCCAGCCCTACATCGTGGCCTACATGACTGAAAAACTGCAGGTCGGCCCGCAGCACAGCGTCCTGGAAATCGGTACCGGTTGCGGCTATCAGGCGGCAGTCCTGTCGTGTCTGGCCCGGACGGTCACGTCGGTCGAAATCATTCCCGAACTGGCGCAGGCAGCGCAAGAACGGTTACGAAAGCTGGGCTATTCCAATGTGACGGTTCATCGGGCCGACGGCCGCAACGGCTGGCCAGCCGCCGCCCCTTTCGACCGGATCATTACCACCGCTGCCGCTGCCGACATACCAACCGCCCTGATCGGGCAACTGGCATCCGATGGCCGGATGATAATTCCGGTGGGCGCGACCCTGTTCAACCAGCGGCTGGAACTGGTGCTCAAGGATGCCGCCGGCAACGTTGATTTTATTCCGGAGCTGGCGGTCCGTTTTGTGCCATTGGTTTAACTCATATTATCACAGGGAATAAAAATGAAAAAATATCTGATTCTATTGACAATCATCGTGGCTGCCTGCGGACAGCCGACCAGCGACAGCGCCCAGGAGTTGACCCAAAAGGCAACAACCGCTTATCAAAGCCAGGATTATGCCGTCTGGCTCGGACACATGGAAAAATTGTATGCCATGGCACCCAACTCGCCGTTCACCACCTACAACCTGGCCTGCGCCTATGCCCTGAACGGCCGGCCGGCCGCAGCATTGGAGGCCTTCGAAAAATGCATTTCGATGGGAATCGGCGTCGGCGCCGATCAGGACCCGGATTTCAGCTCGATCAAGGATTCCCCGGAATTTCAACGGCTGCTGGAAAAAGCGGCGGCCCTGAATCAGCCGGTCAATAACAGTACAACAGCATTCACCGTCAATGAATCCGATCTGATTCCCGAGGGGATCGCCTATAATCCGCTGGACGGTTCCTTCTTTATCGGTAGCCTGTATAAATCCAAGCTGATTAGAATCGACCAGAACGGGCAGGTAGCTGATTTTACCGGCGAACGGCAGGACGGCCTGCGGCCGGTGACCGGCCTTAAGGTCGATCCGCTGCGCGGCGAACTGTGGGCCTGCAGCCAAGTCAGTACGCCAAATCAGCGGCAGCACGATCCGGCCGAAATGGGCTGGTCGGGTATCTTCAGGTACAATCTCAACAGCGGCCGGTTAATCAAAAAATACACACTATTCGAGGACGGGCACCCGCATCTGTTCAACGATCTGGTAATTCTGAAAAACGGCGACATTTATATCACCGATTCCAGCGGCGGTAATATTTATCGCATCCGCCGGGAAACCGATACCCTGGAATTGTTCCTGCACTCGGGCAATTTCACCTATCCCAACGGCATCGCCCTGAAGCCGGACGAGACCGGTTTCTACCTGGCTGGTGCTTTAAACGGTGTCGTGCTGGTGGATATCGAATCAGCTGAATTCAAACCACTCAAGCAGCCGGCGGGCTGCACCACAGTCGGCATCGACGGATTATATTTTTATGAAAATTCACTGGTCGCAGTACAGAACGGTCTCGGCCGCATCAGCCGGTTTTACTTGAATACCGCCGGTGATACAATCCTGCGTTCCGAACTGATCGAATTCGCCAATCCGGTATTCAATATACCGACCACCGGTGCAATTGCCGGTAACACTTTCTATTATCTGGCCAACAGCCAGTTGCGGGCCTTCGCGGCCGACGGTAGCATTTTATCGCCGAAACAACTGGCCGACGTGGTGGTCCTGAAAACCGAATTGAAGTGACGATCACTGAAATCGGGACAGTGCGTATATTTGCCGACAGATTCATTCCGGATCGAATAATCGGATATTCTACTTTGCTTGCACTCCTGTTATTCGCCGGGTGCCGGCAGGTGCCGGTTACCAGCGCGCTGCAGAAGGTTAATTCTCACGCCATCAACCGGATAGTAGCCGGTCACCACGGAAAGCAGGCGGTTCTGATCAATTTCTGGGCCACCTGGTGCCAACCATGTGTCGAGGAATTCCCTATGATCGTCGCGCTGAGCCGGGAATATACCGCAGCCGGACTCACAACTTATTTCATCAGCGTCGATTTCCCGGAGGCCTGGTCGGCCGTGGAGAAATTCCTGCAGGAGCAGGGCGTGCCGGAGACGACATTCATCAAAGCTGTGGGCAGCGATAATGATTTTATCAACGGTATTAATCGGGACTGGTCCGGCGCCGTGCCGTTTACCATCGTTTATGGCCGACGATCCGGTGATATCGTTGATCTGTGGGAAGGGGAAGCCGACCGCCAGCGTTTTGTGGCGGCAATCGACAAGGCATTGCAAAATTAAAGGAGCGTCAAATGAAGAAGCTGAGTGCATTAATCATATCGGGGGTGTTCATTTTTTCCGGTTTGCCGGCCGCCGGTCTGGAGCTGGGTGCAACGATTCCCCTGGCCGATCAGAAGATGCCGGACGTCAGCGGTAAAAGTCTGAGTCTAAGTGAGATTGCCGGGAAAGAAGGACTGTTGGTGATTTTTTCCTGCAATACCTGTCCCTGGGTAAAACTATGGGAGGACCGCTACCTCACGCTGGCAGCCAAATATATACCGCAGGGAATTGGCATGGTGGCGATCAACTCCAACGCGGCCTATCGCGATAAAGGCGACAATCTGGAAGATATGCAGGCCAATGCCGGCAAAATGGGCTATAATTTTTACTATGCGCTGGACCTGAATTCCGAACTGGCGCTGGCTTTCGGCGCTACCAAAACACCGCATGTTTTCCTGTTCGACCGCACCGGAAAGCTGGTCTACCGGGGTGCCATCGACGACAACGCCCGCCAGCCCGAAAAGGTCGAGCAGCATTACCTGGTCGACGCCATCGACGCTATGCTGGCCGGAAAACCAATCACCGCCAACGATACCAAGGCACTGGGGTGCACAATTAAATTCGTTAAAAAGCAGTAGTTTAAACGATTGGTTTCCTGGCTGTAACCAGGGTAACGACGCCGAAAGTCAGGTCGTCGATCGCAATCCGGTCGAAACCGGCGGCGGCAATCAACGCTCGCAGGGAAGCCCGATCCGGGAAATTATCCACCGACTCGGGCAAGTAGCGATAGGCGCTGCTGCCGGAAATCAAGGCGCCGACAACCGGCAGGATACGGTGAAAATAAAATCCGTAGAGCGGACCGAATATTCGCGAAACCGGACGATTGAATTCCAATATCAGCAACCGGCCGCCCGGTTGCAGTACCCGGTAAAATTCCCGCAGGGCAGCGTCATAATGACCGATGTTGCGCAGACCGAAGGCAATCGTCAGGGCGCCGAAAACCGAACCGGGACCAGGAATACTTTCGGCATCGGCTACGACCGTTTTGAATTCACGTTGTTGACGTTGCATTTTAATACAGGCATGGTCCAGCATGGCGGGTGTGTTATCCAGGCCGGTCAAATCAATCTCCGGAAAGCGTCGCCGCAGGGCCAGAGCCAGATCGCCGGTACCGGTGGCGACATCCAGCAGCGGCCCGCGAAAATCGACGGGCAGGCGTCGTACCAGCTGCCGGCGCCACCAGAAATCCAGTCCCAGGCTCAGAAAATGGTTCAGAAAATCATAACGGTGGGCGATGGCCTCGAACAGTGCCCGGTTCTGGGCACGCTTGTCGGCGCCGCGATGCACAAATTCAGTCAAGTCCCTGCAACCCCAGCAGCTTCAATTCAATTTCCAGCTCGGCCGGCGAAGTAAACTCAATTCCGCGGATACCCAGTTGACGGGCGGCCCGCACATTCACAATCATATCGTCGATAAACAGGCTCTGGTCGGCCCTGGCGCCGGCTTTTTGCAGGGCGACTTGGAATATCTCCGGTTCCGGCTTGCGACAGCCCTCCCGGTAGGAATATATCCGGCCGTGGACCCGTTCCAGCAGCGGGTAGTGCGCCTGTAGCCGGCTGATGTGAAAATCATTGGTGTTGGAAAGCAGCCAGATTCGGTAGTGCGGCAACAGTTTTTCCACCAGCGCCATGGTCGCGGTTGGCTCCCCGACCAGTATTCCCCAGGAATGGTCGAAATCCGCACCGGTCAGCGCAGTCGAGTCCAGGGCCGCCCGCCAGCAGTTGAAAAAGGCGATTTCATCCATTTCACCACGTTCGAAACGATAATAATCCTGTAACGGAAAGGCCTGCTCTACCGTTTGCGGGTCCAATCCCGCTTTTTCCGCCAGATAATTGATGGTCTGTTCGACCTGCAACTCGAACAGAACACCGCCCAGATCGAAAAAAATCGTCCGGATATCAGTCATTGCCGTCGCCGCAGATATAAATCTGGAGTTCGCTGTCGGGACCAAACGGCGTGCCGGCGCGGTCGCCGTATTTTTCCAGGATCGCCAGTCCGGCATCGGTCAACATACGATCCATGGTGTCGGGATAATAAATGCGCATATCGAAGCTGAACCGTTCCGGTAGCCGTGCGAGCGGCCGGTAGAAATACCAGTCCACGTGATTGATTTCCGATTCCTCGTCGTAATCGTTGGTTTCCCTGATCGTGCAATAGCCGCCCAGCGGATGATGGAAGCTGGCAACATCGTAAAGGACACCCGCTTCCCGATACAAAAAGGACGGATCAGGCACAAACATGTCGATTAGCAGGCGACCCCCGACGGCCAGATGTTCGCGGATGCAGCGCAGGCAGGCCAGGGCGTCCTCATCGCGGTAGAGGTGCAGAAAGGAATTGAAACCGATAAAAATGAATTTGAATTCACGCCCCAAATGGAAGTCGCGCATGTCGCCGCGGACGATCCGGGCACGATCGCCGAAGGGCGCCAGCTTGGCCGCGGCTACCCGGGCGTATTCGGGGCTCAATTCGAGGCCGGTGTAGTTCAGTCCCCGGGCCAGGATCGGCTGCGCCAGCCGGCCGGTGCCGGCGGCCAGTTCC
Organism: Fidelibacterota bacterium; assembly: GCA_043822705.1. Classification (GTDB taxonomy): domain Bacteria; phylum Fidelibacterota; class Marinisomatia; order Marinisomatales; family TCS56; genus JBDRBK01. The sequence goes on along the minus strand of JBDRBK010000019.1, from coordinate 9,073 downwards.
AGCACCGGGCTGCCGGATTTTTCCGCCCAGCCGGCAATAAAATCACAGTCATTATTTTTCCACCAGTGCAGGGCATCGTACAATTCCGGCGCGGCGTAAATGTCACGTATTTGGTTCATCAATCGATCTCAATAGCGTTTAAATACAGGACCGGCGTCAATTATTTCAGGATCAGCAGATCCCGGGTGGTACGGTTCAGGATTTCGCAGCCGTTCTTTTTCACGACGACATCATCCTCGATCCGCACACCGTTCCAGCCGGCTTCGTAAATACCCGGCTCGACGGTGACTACATAATTTTCCAGCAGGGTATCCTGGCTGACCTGGCTCAGGCGCGGCATGGTATGAATTTCCAGGCCGATTCCATGGCCCGTGCCGTGAATGTACAGATCGCCGTACCCGCGGCCGGCGATATAATTCCGGGCGGCGTCATCCGGCAGCTTGCAGGAGACGCCGGCCTTGATGGCATCGCAGGCGGCTTGCTGGGCGTTCTTGACAATCTCATAGAATTCCAGGTGCTTGGCCGTCGCTTCGCCGATCAGGACGGTACGGGTCATGTCGGCCGTGTAGCCGGCGAACAGGGCGCCGGTGTCGACGACCACAAAATCGCCGATTTGGAATGGACGATCGGTCGGCCGGGCGTGCGGCAGGGCGCTGTTGGGTCCCCCGGCGATGATAGTATCGAAACCTTCACCGTCGCCGTACTCGAAATATTTATTGCGAATGACATTGGCCACGGCTTTCTCGGTCGTTCCCGGTTTCAACAGGGGCAAAATCTCTTCAAATGTCCGGTCGGTGATAGCTACGGCCTGACGGATCAGTTCCAGTTCCGCCGCATCCTTGACGGCGGCGATTTCCTCGACGATGCGGGTGGTCGGTTCCCAGTCCACCTGGGGAAATAATTCATCCATCTCGCCAAAGGTGTTGACGGAAACGACATCGCCTTCGAAGGCCAGATTCAATCCGTCGGGAACCAGGTCGCGTTTCCGCACGCTTTTCAGGTGGGGATCGCTGTCGATGACCCGCTCGAAGCCCTGGACCTGCTCTTTGGACTGGGTCAGGTAGCGGCCGTCGGAAAAGAAATACTGCTTATCGGGGAGGACCAGCAGGGAACCGGCCGAGCCGGTGAAACCGGACAGGTAACGCACGTTGGTCAGGTTGGATACCAGCATTCCGTCCAGATCGAGTTCCGCCAGCATTTTTCGCAGTTTTTCGAGGCGACGGGCATAATTGACAGCATTCATTACAATTTCCTTTTCAATCCGTTTCGTACCACCGGGCGTTTACGCCATGGTCTTGATCATTTCGTTGATTTTTTCCCGTTCGGCGACAATCCGTTCGGGATCGCGGCCTTTTTCTTCCAGTACATCCAATACTTCCAGCGCCTGGTGGAAGAGGCCCTGATCTTTCAGAACCGCCACCAGCGTAAAGGTCGCCAGCCGGGCGTTGATCGGTCCGACAGTGGAAGTCTGGTCGTCTATCAGCGCTTCCACCGGGGGCGGGGCCGGTTTCTCGGGGGCCGGGGCCGTTATCGGCGCGGCGGGACTCAGACGCTGGAGAAATACCTTGGCCTGAGTGTTGCCGGGGTCCAGCCGCAACAGGTATTCCCAGCCCTGGCGCAGGATGTCGGGTGGACGGTTCAAACGTTCCTGGATCGTCACCAGCAGATGCACGCCTTGTCGGTGGTCCGGGTACTCGCCCAGCAGGTACTGCAGAATTTTTTCCGCCCCGGCCAGGTCGCCTTCGCCCAGAGTGATCTGCGCCAGCAGAAACAACCCGGTGGCATCCAGGGGATGGTAACTGAGACCGATCTCGCAGACAGTCCGGGCCCGGACATAATTACCTTCCCGGATATAAATATCGGCCAGTTCGTTATATCGATCAGTGGCGAAATCGCCGGCGAACTGCTGTTCAAGGCTGTTTTTCAAATCCAGATTGATCATGTACTTTCCTCAATCGGTTGATGATTGATAATCTTGGTCACAGCGGAATATTGCCGTGCTTCTTGCGCGGGTTATGGTCGACCTTATTTTCCAGCATTCGCAGTGCGTCAATAATTTTTTTCCTGGTCCGGCGCGGTTCGATAATATCGTCCAGGTAGCCCCATTCCGCCGCGACGTAGGGGTTGGCGAAACGGTCGCGGTAATTCTCGGCCAGTTGCTGCTCCATGGCGATTTTATCGTCGGCATCGGCGATTTCCTTGCGGAAGATGATCTCGACCGCGCCCTTGGGACCCATCACCGCGATCTCGGCCGAGGGCCAGGCCAGGTTGACATCACCGCGGATATGCTTAGAGCTCATAACATCGTAGGCGCCGCCATAGGCCTTGCGGGTAATGATGGTGATTTTCGGCACGGTGGCCTCGCAGTAGGCGTACAGCAGTTTGGCGCCGTTCTTGATGATACCGCCCCATTCCTGGTTCGTACCGGGCAGAAAACCGGGCACATCCTCGAATGTGACGATCGGGATATTGAAGGCGTCGCAGAAACGCACGAAACGGGCGCCCTTCATCGACGAATCGTTGTCCAGCGCCCCCGCCAGATGGGCCGGATGATTGGCCACGATTCCCACGGAATAACCGCCCAGGCGGGCGAAGCCCACCACGATGTTGCGGGCGTAATGTTCGTGAACCTCCAGGAATTCGCCATTATCCACCACGGCGGCGATGACGACATGCATGTCATAGGCCTTGTTGGGATTTTCCGGCACGATCGTATCCAGCTCGGGACTCTCGCGGTCGTCCGGATCGTCGCTTTCGACAAATGGCGGATCTTCCTGATTATTGGGCGGAAAATAGCTCAACAGCTTCTTGGTGATCTCCAGCGAATCGACCTCGTTTTCGCCGGCGAAATGGGCCACGCCCGATTTACTGGCGTGGGTCATGGCGCCACCCAGTTCTTCGAAGGTCACATCTTCGTGGGTGACTGTTTTGACCACATTGGGACCGGTAACGAACATATGGCTGGTGCCCTTGGTCATGATCGTGAAATCGGTGATCGCCGGGGAATATACCGCGCCGCCGGCGCAGGGTCCCAGGATCACCGAAATCTGGGGCACGACACCGGAATATAGCGTGTTGCGCAGAAAAATTTCGGCATAGGCCCCCAGGCTGACCACACCTTCCTGGATGCGGGCGCCGCCGGAATCGTTGAGTCCGATCAGCGGGATGCCGACTTTGCCGGCATGGTCCATGATCTTGCAGATTTTCTCGGCGTGGGCCATCGACAGCGACCCACCGAAAACAGTGAAATCCTGGCTAAAGACAAACACCTTGCGACCATTGATCGTGCCGTAACCGGTAACGACTCCATCCCCCAGGTACTGCTTTTTATCGAGGCCGAAATCGTGGGTGTGATGTTTGACGAACATATCGGTCTCGACAAAGGAACCTTTGTCCAGCAGCAGGTCGACTCGTTCGCGGGCGGTCAGCTTGCCTTTTGCATGCTGCTGGTCGATCCGCTCCTGGCCGCCTCCCAGGCGGGCCAGTGCACGACGCTCTTCCAGTTCCCTGATTTTAGTGGTCATCGGCGGTTCCGGGTAACCCAGTCGGTGATATAATCGATCGTATCCTGCACCGGGGTGCCAGGCCCGAACAGGCGACCGACGCCCAGCGCCGCCAGTTTTTCCATATCTTTTTCGGGGATGATGCCGCCACCGGTGAGCAGTACATCGTCCAGGCCTTTTTCCTGCATCAGTTCCCGTACCCGGGGAAAGATCGTCATGTGCGCGCCGGAGAGAATCGACAGGGCCACCACATCCACATCTTCCTGGAGGGCCGCCGAGACAATCATTTCCGCTGTCTGGCGCAGACCTAGATAGATTACTTCCATCCCGGCATCGCGGTAGGCGGCGGCCAGGACCTTGATTCCACGGTCATGACCGTCCAGGCCGGGTTTGGCCATCAAAATACGAATTTTACGTTCCATGAAATAATACCTTTTTAGTACCCCTGAATAAACGCTGCGGGTGAATTGTTACCATCAGTCGCAAATGGACACCGGTGAATTTAATGAACCTGAGAAGGATTTCCAGCAAATTGCCCGGGATAAAATTCACTTCCCGGCAATTGCTTTTTGTGATCGGGCAAAACTGTAGGAGAAGGCCTACAATCCAAAATAAAAAATCAACGACAGGCCACGGTTTTTTACATTTTCCGATTTCGGCACTGCTTTGTTAATATCGATCAGACCCAGATAATAGAGGCAGCGAACGCCGACAAACTGGTGCATGTCCCAGTCAATACCACCGTGCAGGCCCAAATCCATGTTCAGTGAACCCCGGCTAATGGAACCATTGGCAGAGAAGGTGGCGGTGTTGATTACATAGCTGCCACCCAGCGGAATGCCCATCTGCGGACCCAGCAACAGGGAAAATCGCCCGTTCCGGATCGGTCGCTTGTATACCCCGTACACTTCGAGATAGCTGTAATTTTCAATGCTGATGAAACGCGTTTCGGCAATGTCCGACAAGTCGGATTGGGCGCCCCGGCCGGAATAACGGAATCCGGCCTGCAGCCGGTCCCATTGATATTCGAACCCAAAGATATACCCCCGCACGAAATCGACAGTGATCTGTTCGTTCAGCGACCGCTGGTTATACTTGATTGCTGAATAATTAAAACCGGCGGTCAGGTACTGATTGGGCAGGGCAAAGGCCCATGACAGTACAACAACCAGCCAGATTGATTTGTTAATCATACTACTCCGTAAATAATCCGCAAATTCAAGAAATTGAATAAGTAGAGCCGGGTCAATTTAAACAAAATACTATTGGGTTTAATGCGCTTTACTATCCAGCACAAAAGTCACCGGACCGTCGTTTACCAGGTTGACAGCCATCATTGCGCCGAAGACCCCCGATTCCACCGGCAGGTCCTGCGATCGCAGCCGATCCATGAAATTCCCATACAGCCGCTCCCCTTCCGCCGGTTCGGCGGCATGAATAAACGACGGCCGCCGTCCCTTGCGCCAGTCGCCGCAAAGCGTGAACTGGCTCACCACCAGGGCGGCTCCACCCGCATCCCGTAGCGATAAATTCATCTTGCTGTTTTCATCGTTGAAGATGCGCAAACCGGCGATCTTATCGGCCAGGAATTGGCCGTCAGTCTCGGTGTCACCGTCGAACACTCCCAGCAAAATCAGCAGGCCCGGACCGATTTCACCGACGATTTTCCCATCAACTACGACCCTGCTTTCCGAAACACGCTGGATGACGGCAATCATTTTTCTTTCCTCATGAGAACGACCAAGATAACGAAATCATCGAAAAATTATTATTTATGATTTAAGAATTAATATCGGTAAAAACACGTAAAAACTCACTGCTTTGAATCAGAAAATAGTTATCCGCTGAATCCATGAATTACTCCGGTAAATGCCGGGAGGAAAGAAATCAGAGTCAAGAACGGTCGAACCAAGTTATAAGTAACACTCCAGGTCTCCAATCGCCAATTACAATATTTGACCCAATGACTTAATGACTAAATGACTCCGTTCCCTTCACGAACATGGTGTCTTTGTATTTTACTGCTATTCCACCCAGACGTTCTTCTTGCCGACCATATCCGCCAATTGGCGCAGGAAATCCTTGTGGGACGACACCTTGAGCTTGTGGCTGATAATGCGCTTGCCGTTGCCGCGGCCGTTGGGCACATGAAACATCAGGCCGCACTTGCCTTCGTACTGCTGCGCCAGGGCATACAGCTCGTCCACCTGCGCCACTGTCAGGTCGTCGGGATTGATCCGCAGGTTGATACGCTTGGAATAATAATCGCGGACCCGGGCAATCGGCACGATCTCATCCCCCAGCATTTTCAGATCGCCGAAATCGGCGTCGCTGGACGGTTTTCCCTGCACAAACACCAGGCTGTCGTTGGCGATATCGTTGCGGTATTTTTCGAAGGTGTCGGAAAAGATAGTGACATCGGCGGACCCGCCCAGGCATTCCAGCCGGAAGAAAGCCATCGTTTTACCCTTGCGATCCTGATGCTGGCGCAGTTCCTGGATCGTGCCGCCCACGCGGACTTTCTCCAGCTCGATCTGCTCCACGTTTTCGCTGAAATCGAAGGTCGAGAACTGTTCCAGGTCATCGGCATATTTTAATAGCGGGTGGCCGGAGAGATACATCCCCAGCACCTCTTTTTCATTGGCCAGGGCCTGGGCGTGACTCCAGTCCTCGACCTGCGGCAATTCGGGAATCTGCACCACGCTGGCCTCGCCGATGACGTTGCCGAAAATATCGACCTGGGCGCGGTTGCTGGCGGCCTGGGACTGCTGACAGTATTTGAGGGCCTGCTCGATCTGGGCGAACTGCTGGGCGCGGGTCCCCTCCAACCCGTCGAGAGCGCCGGCCATGATCAGGCTTTCCAGAACCTTGCGATTGACGGTGCGGGAATCGACCCGCAGGCAGAGGTCGAATAAATTTTTAAAGGCGCCGTCGGTGGCGCGAACCTCGACGATGCTTTCCAGCGCCTTGCTGCCCACATTCTTGATGGCGTTGAGACCGAACGAGATCGTCTGTTCATCCACGGGGTGGAAATTGACGTCGGAAACATTGATGTCGGGGTGGGTCACCTCGATCCCCAGCTTGCGGCACTCGTTGATCAGAATCACCACCCGGTCGATGTTGGACATTTCGCTGGTCAGGTTGGCGCTCATAAACGCCGCCGGGTAGTGGGTCTTGAGCCAGGCCGTCTGGTAGGCGATATAGGCATAGGCGGTGGAATGGCTCTTGTTGAAACCGTACTGGGCGAATTTCTCGATCAGGTCGTAAATCTGCTGGGCGGTCTTTTTGGTGGTGCCGCCGGCCACGGCCCCTTCCACGAATTTCTTGCCCAGCTCGGTCATCAGCGCGGCGATCTTCTTTCCCATGGCGCGGCGCAGGTTGTCGGCTTCGGCCAGACTCATGCCGCCGATCTCGTGGGCGATCTGCATCACCTGCTCCTGGTAGACGATGATGCCGTAGGTCTCCTTCAGGATCGATTCCAGCGCCGGATGCTGGTACTCGATCTTCTTTTTGCCATGCTTGCGCTTGATAAAGTCATCGATATTCTCCATCGGGCCGGGCCGGTAGAGGGCGTTCATGGCGATCAGGTCTTCGATGACGGTAGGCTTGAGTTTCTTCAGGAATTCGCGCATCCCGGAGGATTCGAACTGGAAGATGCCGGTGGTGAGTCCCTTGGCGAACAGCTTGTAGACCTCGGGGTCGTCCAGCGGAATTTTGTCGATATCAACCAGCGTACCCTGTACCTTCAGCAGTTTGATGGCGTTGTCGATCACCGTCAGGTTGCGCAGGCCCAGAAAGTCCATTTTCAGCAGGCCCAGATCCTCGAGGCATTTCATGTCGTACTGACTGGTGACATCGCCGGTGGTGGACTGGTACAGCGGAATATAATCGGTCAGCTCACCGGGGGCGATCACGACGCCGGCGGCGTGGATCGAGGCGTGGCGGTTCATCCCCTCCAGCACCTTCGAATGGCGCAGCAGCTCGCCGTAGCGCTCGTCCTTTTCCAGCGCCCGTAATTCCGGATTGGCCTTGAGGGCGTCTTCCAGACTGACGTTGGGTCCTCCGGGAATCAGCTTGGCGACGCGGTCGGTTTCGCCGAAGGAAAAGCCCAGCACCCGGCCCACGTCGCGGACCACCTGGCGGGCCTTCATCTTGCCGAAGGTGATGATCTGGGTGACGGAATCCTTGCCGTAAACGTGCTTGATATAATCGATCACCTCGCCGCGGCGCTCGATGCAGAAATCGATGTCGATGTCGGGCATGGAAACGCGTTCGGGATTGAGAAAACGTTCGAACAGCAGGTTATGGCGGAGCGGATCGACGGTGGTGATGCCGAGGGCATACGACACCAGCGAGCCGGCGGCGGAACCGCGGCCGGGACCCACCGGAATCGAATTATCGCGGGAATATTTGACGAAATCGGCGGTGATCAAAAAATAGCCGGCGAAACCCATCTGCTTAATCGTTGCCAGCTCGAAATCCAGGCGCTGCTGCAGTTCCGGCGTCACCTCGGGATAGAGCGCGGCCAGTCCGGTCGCCGCCTCGCGCCGCAGGAATTCGTCGGGATCGTCGGTACCGGCGGCGGCGGGGATCGGAAAACGCGGCAGGTGGTAGCCGGACATGTCGAAATCCATGGCGATGCTGTCGGCGATGCGTCGCGAATTCTCAATCACCTGGGGGTAATCCTTGAACAGCGCGGACATTTGATCCTGGCTCTTGAGATAAAATTCGGGCGTGGCGTAGCGCAGGCGGTTGGGGTCGGAGCGGTCCTTGCCGGTGCCCAGGCAGAGCATGATATCGTGTGCTTCCCAGTGGTCGGACTGGGCGTAGTGGGCGTCGTTGGTGGCGATCAGCGGCAGGCCCAATTTCTGCGCCAGCCGGGCCATGTGCACCTGGTTGGCCTTCTCTTCCGGGATGCCGTGGTCCTGGATTTCCAGGTAGTAGCGATCGGGGAAGATGGCGGCGTATTCCTCGGCCACGGGAATGGCTGCCTGCCAGTCATTGGCGATCAGGGCCGCCCGTTGCGGGGCACCCTGGAGGCAGGCCGAAAGGGCGATCAGGCCGGCGCTGTGCCGGCGCAATAAATCGCGGTCGATCCGCGGGCGGTAGTAAAAGCCTTCCAGGTAGCCGGCGGTAACCAGCTTGATCAGGTTCAGGTAGCCGGTGTAATTCTGCGCCAGCAGCACCAGGTGATTATTCCCCCAGCCGGCGGCGTTGCGGTCGGCGGTCTTGGTGAAACGGCTCTCGCGGGCCACGTAGACCTCGCAACCGATGATTGGCTTGATGCCGGCCTTTTTGGCCTCCTTGTAGAAGGAGACGGCCGAGAACATGTTACCGTGCTCGGTCAGGGCCACGGCGTCCATGTCCAGCTCAACCGCCCGGCGGACCAGGGTCGTTACCGTCTGGGCGCCGTCCAGCAGACTGTAGTCGGAATGGTTGTGCAGGTGTACGAATTCAGCCGGCATTGAGCGTTAAAATTGGCGTTAAAAATGATAAATCCACGGTCTATTTTAATGTGCGGCGGTGGGAATTGGGAAGATTGATTTTGGGAAATTAGTGCCGGGGGAGAG
>JBDRBK010000018.1:0-4175 GCA_043822705.1 Fidelibacterota bacterium | reverse complement strand
CATCTATTTATCAGCCACAAGAATCGGACACGAGAAGAATTCGATCGGGAAATGACCGCAGTCCTGCGGCGAGTCGATGTTGACCTGGTCCTGCTGATCGGCTTCATGCGCATCCTGTCAGCGGAATTCTGCCGGGAATGGGCCAATAAAGTGCTGAATGTACATCCCTCACTGTTGCCGAAATACGCCGGCGGGATGGATACCAACGTCCACGAAGAAGTGCTGGCTAACGGTGAGACTGAAACCGGCTGCACAATTCATCTGGTGACGGCGGAGGTGGATGGCGGACCGATTATCATCCAGAAAAAATGTGCCGTGACCCCGGACGATACCCCCGACTCCCTGAAAGCGAAAGTACAAAAAATGGAGGGTGAAGCATTTATTGAAGTGATAGATCGTTATTCAAAGACCGGTAAATTGAAATGATATTATTATTCTCAGAACCAAGAACTCAGAACACTTTAACACTAAAATAAAATGCAGAAAACCCTACCATCAACCAATCCAAAATCCAAATCACCCGTGCCCTGATCTCAGTTTTTGACAAGACCGGGCTGGAACCATTCGCCCGTGCGCTGACCGAAAATGGCGTGGAAATTTTATCCACCGGCGGCACCGCCCGGACCCTGCGGGAAGCAGGAATTCCCGTCACCGATGTGACCGAATATACTGGCTTTCCGGAGATCATGGACGGCCGGGTCAAAACACTCAATCCGCTGGTGGAAGGCGGTATCCTGGGATTGCGTGATCAACACGCTGCCGAGGCCGAGGCTAACGGCATCAAATGGATCGACCTGGTGGTTTGTAATTTGTACCCTTTTGCCGATACGATCGCGAAACCGGACGTCACCCTGGCCACCGCCCTGGAAAATGTTGATATCGGTGGTCCCACCATGCTGCGCAGCGCCGCCAAGAACGTCGGTTGGGTTGGTGTGGTCGTAAATCCGTCAGATTATGAAACAGTGACAACAGAAATTTCCGAACAGGGTGGACTCACTTTTGAAACCCGCCGTAATCTGGCCACCACCGCCTTCGGGCACACCGCCCAGTACGATGCGTTAATCCACAATTATCTCAAGGATGAATCGCTGTCGGCTGATTTCACACTGACATTCAAGAAATCCTATGGCCTGCGCTACGGCGAAAACCCGCATCAGGCGGCGGCGGCTTATGTCGATCCGCTGGCCGATCCCGCCAGTATACTGAGCGCGGTGATCCACCAGGGGAAAAAATTATCCTACAACAATCTCATGGATGCGGACGGAGCCCTGGCCTGCCTGGCGGAATTTGACCAGCCGGCCTGTGTGGTAGTCAAGCACGCCAATCCCTGCGGCGTGGCGGTGGGAACAAACATCGCCGAAATTTACCGGCGCGCCTTCAACGCCGACAGTCTGAGCGCCTTCGGCGGCATCATCGCACTGAACCGCACCTGCACCACGGCGGTGGCCGTGGAAATCAACAAAGTTTTTGTGGAAATCGTCATCGCTCCGGCTTACGAACCGGCAGCCCTGGAAATCCTGGCACGCAAGAAGAATCTGCGGGTACTGGAGCTGGCGCAACTGCCCCGGCCGGCGGCGCAACTGCAATACCGCTACGTCCGCGGCGGCCTGCTGGTGCAGGATACGGATATCAAAAGTATCAACGCTGGTGATCTCAAGGTGGTAACCCATAAACAGCCTTCCGAAGAAGAAATCGCCACCATGTTGTTCGGTTGGAAAGTGCTGAAGCATGTGAAATCGAATGGCATTCTGGTGGCTCACAACAACAACACCGCCGGGATCGGTGCCGGACAGGTCGCGCGGGTGGATGCGGTGGATATCGCCCTGCGTAAATCCGGCGAACGCGCCCGGGGCGCCATCCTGGCCTCGGATGCCTTTTTCCCTTTCCGGGACAGTATCGACAAGATCGCACCCAGCGGGATCAAGGCCATCATTCAACCCGGAGGATCAATCAGGGACGATGAAGTAATCGCCGCCTGCGACGAACACGGCATCGCCATGGTCTTCACCGGCACACGCTGTTTTAAACATTAACAGCCGCGAATTAATCCCAAGGATTATCATGAAATACACTCAACTTGGTCGGCGGGGTCCCAGAATTTCTGTGGTTGGTTTCGGCGCCTGGGCTATCGGTGGCCGGGATTGGGGCAAGACCGACGACACGGTCAGCAAAAAAGCTTTACACACCGCCCTGGATCAGGGTGTTACTTTCATCGATACCGCCGATGTCTATGGCTTCGGCCATTCCGAAGAACTGATCGCCGCCGTTTTGAAGGAGCGTGGCAAGGGTGACGTCATTGTAGCCACCAAGGCCGGCAATGATTTTTACAACGCCAGCGCCACCGATGATTCCGGCTACGGACCGATCAAACAGACCTACGACAAGGATTACCTGATCGGTGCGGCTGAGCGGAGCCTGAAACGACTGGGCGTAGAGGCGCTGGACATCTTACAGTTGCACAGTCCTGATGTGGACAAACTGACCCGCGACGAACCCTGGGAAGCACTGGAAATTTTAAAACGCGACGGCAAGATCAAACACGCCGGTTTGAGCATCCAGTCCTTTCGGGAAACTGAGCAGGCATTCCTGCTGGACGAGCATCATGACCTGCTCGATTGTATTCAGGTGCGCTACAATCTGCTGGAGCGGGAGGCGGAAAAGGTATTGTTTCCTAAAGCTCAAAAATACGGTATCGGCGTAATTGTACGGATACCGCTATTGTTCGGCCTGTTGACCGGTAAGTTCGACCGCACCGCCCGCTTCGGCGAAAACGACCACCGGCGTTTCAACCTGGCACCGGAAAAACTGGAGCAGTATTTATCCGAGCTGGATGATCTGGAGCCAGTATTCGAAGAGCATCCGGGCTATACCAGAGCCCAAATCAGTCTGGCCTTTTGCCTGCGACACCCGGCCAGCCACACCGTGATTCCCGGTGGCAAAACGCCAGAACAGGTCATTGACAATTGCCGGGCGGCGGAGCTGGTTTAATACAACTGAGCAACTTCCTATTTGATTCAAACTAAACAGGGAGAATAATAATGAAAATGCAGGATAATTACGATCATGGACTGACCTGCTCGATCGATGTGCCGGATATAAAAGCCGCCATTGAGTGGTATGAAAAAGTACTGGGCTTCAAGACACTCTATTTTCTGGAAGATATGGGGTGGTGCGAAATGGAAAGTCCGGTAGTTCATGTGAATGTAGGACTGTCGGAGGTTGAGAAAATGTCGTTGCCACAAGGCAATGCCGTGCTGGTCTGGGGCGTCAAGGATATTGAGCAGGCCAAACGGACACTCGAAAAACACATGGTTAAAATAGCCGGCGACATCCGGACAATTCCTGATATGGTCAAGCTGCTGACATTTTACGATCCCTTCGATAATTGCTTCATGCTCTATCAGGATATATCGAAATAGGTTGTTTCTTAACCTGATACAGGGGAAGCCCCCAGTAATTTATAACTGGAATGGCCTCCATGCGGTCTCTGGTCCGACTACAGGTGAGGTGCCCGCAACCGGGTGTCTCCGAGATCAGCGCAGCTCGCAATATTCCGGTCGGTCGGTGATGATTCCATCCACCCCTTTATTTACCAGCCAGTCAATGGCCGGCTTGTTGTTGACCGTCCAGACATTTACCACCATCCCGCGCTGGCGGGCATAACGAAGCAGATCATTGCTAACCAGACCGGCATCCAGATGCAGGCAATCCGGGTGCCCGACATTGATCAACCGGAACAGCGGCCAGGTATCCGGTTCGATCAGAAAGCCGGTCAGGATCGATGCGTCCACCAGCTTCACGCCCAGCAGCGCCAGCGGATTAAAACTCGAAATAATCACCCGGTTCTGCAAATTGCGCTGGCTGACAATCCGGGCGACTTTGATTGTCGTGAACAGGTCGCCCAGCGAGCGCGGTTTGACTTCGATATTGATGCGGAAATCAGTCGGGAAAAAGGACAGTACATCTTCCAGCAGCGGTATGTTTTCGAAAGGGTAACCTTTAAAGTGATGGGCGGCGTTAATGCGGGTAAGATACGGCAGTTCGCGTTCAAACAGGTAGCCTTCGCCATCGGTCACACGTTCCAGATCAAAATTATGTGAACAAACCAGGTGACCGTCTTTAGTTTCGATAACGTCCAGTTCCGTTCCTCTTAAACCGGCTTGCAGTGCTTTACC
>JBDRBK010000017.1:0-22485 GCA_043822705.1 Fidelibacterota bacterium | reverse complement strand
ACTTTCAGGGCGTTGATCAATCCGGCCAGGGTGACCGAACCGGTGCCCTGGGCGTCATCATGCCAGACCGGGATATCACATTCTTCGCGCAGCGTATCCAGCACCTTGTAGCAATTGGGCTGGGAAATATCTTCCAGATTAATAGCGCCGAAGCTGGGTTGCAGCCGTTTCACGAATTCGATAATTGTATCGGGATCGTGTTCGCCTTTTGCGTTGCGACTGTCCATGCACAGGGCGGTGGCATCGACGCCGCCCAGGTATTTCATCAAGAAAGCTTTGCCTTCCATGACACCGAGGCCGCCGGGGGGTGTGCAATTGCCGTCGCCCAGCACGCGGGTAGAATCGCTGACCACCGCCACCAGATTGCCGCGGTTACTCAAATCGAAACTGGTGTCGTTGTCATCGCGGATAGTAGTCGAAATCTTGGAGACGCCGGGTGTGTACCAGACATTGAACCAGTTGAAGCCGAAAACGCCGGCCTTGGGTATAGTCTGCATCTTGCCACCGTAAAATTTGTGGGCACTGTAGGCCAAATGTTTCAGGAACAGTGTTTTCGCCTTGGCGATCTGTTCCTGGCTGAAACTGGCGGGAAACAATTGGTCCAGATTTTCGAGTTTGAGATCGATACTCATAGTTTGCTCCTTGAAGGGGATTGGATGATTTTGCCGGCCGGAACCTGGGGTCGGCCTGAAATTGAAAAATTTAGGCTGCGAAAAGAATAGCGAGTCGGGCGGAGGATACAGTTCATCGCCGTAAACTATATGAGTTGGTGGTGTTTACCGCTGTTTGTTTTCAACAATCTGTGCATAATTAACATGCCTGTTGCCTGAAAATTACAGGTAGTATCCGGTTGTAAGCGAGAAAAACAAAGTTGTTTTTCAGTTGAAGCGACGAATGATTAACCCCGAGTAGACCTTGGGAAAGAAGAAAGTGGTTTTTTGCGGCATTACGCGTCCCTGTTCTGCCAGGCGGAATACCAGGTCCAAATCCGGCGTTCGCAGCAGGGCCACCAGATCGTAATCCCGACCATGCCGGTCCATGTGATCGAGAATCGCAGTGCCACGCAGATAGGTCACCTGATCGGGGGCGGAGCTGTCACCGGTTTCGATCCCCAGCAGATCGTGCAGGATCTGTCCGTGCAGAACGACCGCGTCCAGGGTATCGGGAGCGGCGCTACGCTCCAGCAGCAGGCTGGCGCCATTCCGGCAGTCATGCAGGCCAATGCGTGTTTGACCGGTGGCAGGCGTTTCCAGGGCATCGGCTAAATTGGCCACCGAGTCAAATTCCGTCAGGCGGAAGCGCTCCGCCAACTCCTGACGCAGGCGGGCCGGGGGGAGCGTGACCTCCTTGACAAGCCGGTGAATTGGCAGAATCTCCATTCCCGGATCGTAGGCGTTGACCAGCGTGACCATGACCCGGTCGGCGCCCGCCATATTCGGATGGTCGTGGTAAAATTGCAGGGCGGTTTTGTAGCGATGGTGCCCGTCGGCAATGATGGCTGGACCGCGACGGACCGCCGTCTGAATCCGGTCGATTGCGCCAAGGTCGGTGATTCGCCACACCTGGAAATGGATATTATCCAGGTAAAAATCCAGCATAGGCGTTATACCGGCCTGCTCAGCGGCAACCTGGCCCAGCGCCCGCTGCGGATCCCGGTAACTCATGAAAATCTGTCCCAAGTTGGCGCTGGTGGTTTCCATCAGGCGATAGCGGTCCAGAATGTGTTTGGGGAAAGTCCGTTCGTGGGGCAGAACACCGGTTCCCAATTCCTCTAATTGCAATTCGGCGATCACGCCGGTACGTGTGACCTCCCGGCCGTCCCGGCGGCAGGTCTGGGCTAGCAGGTATAAAGCCGGTGTTTCGTCCCGAACCAGGATGTTCCGGGTGGTCCAGTCCGCCAGCACCCGGGCGGCGGCAGGATAGCGCGCTTCACCGGGGGCGTCATTGAGAATCAGGTGGATGAAATTGAATTCCGAGGCGTCGCGGTAGTTCTGTTCGTCCTCGGCGGCGATATTATCGTAGGGCGGTGTGACGACGCTGCTCAGGTCGTTTATCAGGGATTGGTTATAATACCAGCCACGGAAGGGGTAAATCTCAGGCAAGGAAAAGTCTCAATTTGTTGTTAATTATCAGCGGGGGCAAAAAGATTCGATTGAGCCAACTGTTTGGCGCGGTGATAATCTTCGATAAAATCGATCTCGATGCAGGGTAAATCGGAAATGTCGACATAGTGCACGTGATTATCCGCCAGCAGAGGATGAATCGCGGCCTCGAAATAATCGGCTTTACCGCCGGCATCGATCAGTTTTTCCAGCGAGGCGGCGAATTTGCGGTTGAAAGCAGCGGAAAATTTGGCGACGCCGATGAATTCACCGAGACAGTTTTCCGGGATCAGTTCTTTACCGATCGCCACGATGCGCCGGTCGGCTCCTTCGATTACCTTCACTTCTTCACGGTCGCATTCGACGATTTCAACCGCTAGCACGTTTGGTTTGGCGCTGGCGATGATCCGCCGCAGTACCTCCGGCGGATACAGTACGTCGGCGTTCATCAAAATCGTGTCACTGGATTTCATCACGTCCGCGCACAAATAAACCGAATAGGAGGTGTTGGTTTCGAAAAAATGCTGGTTGATCACGTAATCAAACCGGAGATCGGAATAATTGGCGGCAAGAAAGGCCGCCAGTTTTTCCCGGTGGTAGCCGGTGACGATCGTGATATCGGTGACGCCGTTTTCACGCAGCGCTTCGAGCTGGTAATCGATGATCGCCCGTCCGCCCAGTTCCAGCAGGCATTTGGGAGTGTTGTAGGTTACCGGGTATAATCGACGGGATACGCCCGCGGCTAAAATGATTGCTTTCATAATTGGTCACCAAATTAGCGGAAAATGATAACACGCAACAACCACAATCAGGAACAAATCAAACCTCGATTTTTTTATTTACGCTTTATCAACTGCTGTTCCACGGCGTCGATCAGGCGTTGCGAAGCGCGGCCGTCCAGCTTGTACAGATAGCGTTCAGCCGCCTGCCGTCGCTGTGGGGACAGGTCATCGTTGCCCCGGAAAATAGCCGTCGTCAGCATCGGCAATTCGGCCGGATCGTACAGATGATAGGTAAAATCGATGGCGGCCGCCCGCTTCCGGTCCAAACGCCGGCGGATCAGGGCCGGGAACAGGCGGTGTTTCAGGCGCAGCGAATGGAATTCGGTCTTGACAATCGGCCGATCCAGCGCCAGGTACTCGAATATTGTCGATGACAGGCCCGAGATCAATCCGTCCGCCATCCGGTAAAGGGGCAGGATGTTGAAAAAATCCGGCGGGACCAGTCTGATCCGGTCGTTGCTTCCGCTGATCTTGGCGGCCTGCCGACTCTGCCAGCGGTAGCGGCGATGGTGCCAGCCGAATGCATGCAACTTGATCAGGATGTTGAAGTGATCCGTGAGTCGGGGCAACACCGGCAGTAATTTTCCGAACGAGGACGGATAGAAGGTGGGAGCATACAACAGGGTCTTGCGGCTGTGGTCGAGGTCAAAATCAGCAGTCGTCAAGTCGGGCGTGTTTATGGCATTTGCCAGGGGATCGAGCTTGGTGAAGCCGGTCAGGACCAGATTTTCGGCGCCCGCTTCCTGCAGATCGTGCAGCCGCGCTTCCGATTCCACCGCCCGCAGATCGACCCGCTCGTCCATGTCACGGTAGTAGGATTGCTTGAGGCCGATCCCGTGGTAAACCATCACCACCAGTGATTTGGGTCCGGCGATATTTCTGATGCCCCCGACATTACCGATAAAAATAACATCGTAAGTGCCGATGGCTAGTTTTTCCTGGCGGGCTGCCTCAGCGGGGGCATCGATAACCGTGATATTCAATCCGCCGGTCACCTGCCGGAACGAAACCTGCTCGGATGGTGTCGTTTTTCGGGACAATGAGAGGGCGATGTCATAACCGCCACGCCGCTGCAATTCGCTGATGATCGGCAGGAACTGCGGCAGGTAATACAAGTGCTGGCACTCGAAGAGGACCTTTACCATGACACGATCTTTCGTATCTGTCGCTTGCGCAGCAGGTTAAGCGGTTTACGGCGGAGGTTTTCCAGCCGGTCAGCATCCAGCGCCCATTCGATTGCTTCAAGCACCTGCCGAGATGACTGACCGTCCCGGTAAGGATGCAGATCGTTCAGGTAGTGTTTTCGCTGTTCCTGATAAGCGGCGGGATTGGTTAAGGCACTCTCGACGGCCGCCTCCAGTTGCAGCGGTTCAAAAATATTGATGCCCTGATCCGTACGGACCGCCGCCCGGTAAGTTATAATCGGACGGTCGAGCATAAGGTATTCATAAGTCACTGACGATGTATCCGAAACAAGTACGTCGGTGGCCTGCAACAGGGGGATGATATCGTCGTCGGTGCTGATTCGCAGCAACCCTGATTCCAGCTTACGATAGTTTTCTATTACCGATTTGTCCATCAGGTCATGGAATTTAATCAGCCACTGCCAGGGACGACCCTGTAGTCGGCCGATGGCGCCGGCCAATTCGCCAGCGGATGAATATTTTGGGCTGAATGTAGGGGCATACAGGATCAGTGGTAGATCGGGCGCGAATCCCATTTGTTTTTTCAGTTCGGCGCGGGGCGGCGGATTCACCAGGCGATCCAGTTTGGGCCAGCCCGTTTCCCGCACCAGAAAGTTGTGGTGACGGCGGGCCAGCGCTTCGAACCGGGAGGTGATGAAAGGACCCGGGGTGCAGTACAGATCGAAAAAACCGGTAATCCGGTAATGACCTTTCTTATCCTCACCGAGACCGTGAAATATCTGCACTTTCAGACCGGGCCAGAAATGGGGTACGACATTACCAGGGACGATTACGGCATCGGGATTATAATCGATTACTTCGGGCGTGTTTTTTAACTGTTCGCCGGGAAGTTCAACTTTTCTGGCCGAACTGGCGGCAAACCAGCGAACAACACCTATACCGGTAGCGTCGATATAGTCCTGAATTGGTTCCAGGATTGGCACCGAATAAGGTTTCGTTATGAAAAATAGATATTTCGTTGGTGGACCCTTACTGAATTCCGCGTATCAGGTTTGATCACTGTTGCTGATTGCTAAATCATCTTTGTAGAAATTCCAATCTTCCCGGGGAGTTCTCCAATCACCGTAGCGGTAGGCGAGATATTCTTCATATTCAGCCGGTACGGAATAGGGACGATCGCGAAACCGGATCGTGCCCAGATTGTCGAAATAATGGGCCGGGACGGAAAATCTGGTATAGTTTTTAATTCCCATTACCAGGGTGTAAGCTTCTTCGACTCTGGTATTAACAAAGATATCCAGCATCACATCACCTCGGGCTACCAGGTATTTACGGTTGAAAATTTTAATCAGGCGCACTGATCCTTTTTTCAGCGGGTGGTCATCCTGGCGATGGTAGCGGATACGAACTTTGTACCCGCGAATTCGGAATCGCCACAGGTTCGCCAGCAGCCGGTCAAGATCCTTTCTGGCAATCGAGATATCCATGTCACTGTCCCAGGGCAGTAGCCGCTGTTCGCGCACAATTCCCAGCAGGGTGCCATAATCCAGCCAATAGGGAATGCCGCAGCTATACAGGACGCCGGTGATCCTTTTTAACAGTTTTTCAGCGATTCGGCGATACCGGCCTTGCAGTTTAATTTTGCCACTCATTCAATTCACCGATAAGCGCCTGCGGTTATTCCGGAATCCATTTCAACAACTGGAGTTTCTCTACCCGGATACACTCGGAGACTTTGTTGCGGTCCTTTACGATCAACGCCGGTGCTAAAACAAACGGGCGATCTTTGGTCAGTGATATCAATTTCATACTATTGCCAGCAACCGATTGCGTGATCTTCAATAGTTATTGCCATTAATTATTTGGAATAAATCAATTGATGATTGATAATTTTTTAAGAATAACTGCACGGATTCGTTCCGCCGCTTTGCCATCTAATTGATACAGCATTTCTGCTTTATATTTCTCTCTTAAGGCTGGATTCGGATCAATTCCACTGAGTGCCTGTCTTACTACAGATTTCAACATACCGGGTTTTGCCAAATCCAGGCAAAAGTCATTCAATTCCATGCTCATATTCTTGTCGAGGCGCCGTTTATATAGGCGATTTTTGAAGATTCGGTGTCCCAATTTGAGTTTGAAAAATTTACACAGTATTACCGGTTTATCTAGTGCCATCATTTCATAGATGGTCGAAGAAGCCTCGGTGATCAACAGATCGCTGGCATGATAGAATGGCACGATATTGTAGACCTCCGGGGGCGGGATGTAGATGTGACGGTATTTTTCAAATTTCTTCAACAATTGTCGTTGGGGTTTGAGATTAACCCCGCCAAAACGATCCAGAAAATATACCCACATATGCGGCTTGATTATCAGATTGAATTCCCGGGTATCCAGCGCCAGTCTTTCACCAAATTTTTCAAGGGAACTGGGATAAAAAGTCGGGGCATATAACAGGGTCGGTTTTTCCGGTGCCAGCCCCCATTCCCTTAATAATTGATCCCGGGGTGGTAAACTGCCATTGAAAAGGGGATCGAGTTTGGCATAACCGGCTATGGCCAGTTCAGTTTGTATCCCATAATCCTTTAGTTGTTTTTCACGAAAACTGCCTTCGACAAACCTGATATCAAGTCGTTTGCTATTATCGCGCCAGTAGGATGGTTTAACGCCGATTCCGTGGTACACCATTCCCACCAGGGTGGAATCAGGAACGTATTCACTGATCGGATACCGGGACCACCCGCAAATGAATACCGCTGGATTTAATCCACGGATTTTTTCTTTCCGTTGCTGTTCTGAATCGGCGGCGATGAACTTCAGGCCCCGATTCCGAATTATTTTTTGTGCTAATTGATATTCGACTTTATCGATGGAGGAAGAACAGGTAAGATATATTTCGAAGCGATTATCTTGCCGTAACAATTCGATTATTGGATCGAACTGCGGTAAATGGTAAAGGTGAAATGTATCAAAAACAATTTTAACTGGTTTAATCATAGTGGCACAAGTTTATTTCGGTTGCATAAAAAAAACCAATAGTGCTCCGCCTATGACACAGTCTTTAAAAAATCAATACAACGCTGTGTCGATTTTCCATCGTTAAAGTAAAAGAAATGATGGAGCAGCTTATCCATATCATTGCGGATTGATTTATCATCCAGATTTTTCTTGATCATTTTCATAACATCATCGCCCGGCCGATACTTGTCGACCTGATCGGCAATATTCGTCCCATAATCATTTTGTGAAACTTCCGGCGATTCGGTAGCGCAGATAATTAATGGGCGCCGCATGATTAAATATTCATATACCATCGAAGATGTATCGCTCAGCAGCAGGTCGGCAATAAACAGGTTCTCCATGAAATGGTATTTAAAAATATTGGCCGAATTGACAAAACTGACCCTTTGTTTAAACTTCGCCGGCACCATCCGAGCTAATTTCGGGATATACTTTCTTTCGGCATAATGCGGCCGGATAATCAGGTTATATTGCTCGGGAATGGTTGTTATGAAATTTTCAAAATTGTTAAATAGCGTACCGCCGCCGTAACTCCAGGTCGGCGCATATAAAACTGTCGGCCGGGAGGTATCCGTAATATCATATTTTCGTCGAATTTCGTCGACGTCATAGTTATTGTTTACAATACTGTCAAACATCCAGTTGCCAGTTCGAATCAGCCGCTCCGAATCCCAATTAATCCCGGCTGCCCCGGCCAGTTTTTGTTCGTTCTTCGGTCCGGTCAGGAAGTAATAGTCGAACTGGCCGGCCACCTGGGCGGATACCCGGGGGATTTTATCAGAGGTACCATGGTACATAAGTATCAGCTTATGCCTGGTTCGATCATACCCGATCCGGTGCAGGCTGTTGGCAATAAGTACGCCGTCGTCGCCGGTGATGTTGTAGCGGTTCACATGCCGGATCGGCGGGTACGGATCTTGGGGATTTTTTAAGCGATTCAGAAAAAATTGTTTCTTCAGCCGCAGATAAGTACGGTATTTCCAGGTCAGGAAGGTTCCGCCCAATTCCCGATAAACGGGCTCGGAATACAGAAACTGATAAATCTGATTGCTGATGTAATAGAAACTCACTTCAGTCGGGGATCTTGAAATTGAATCGAATACAGATATTTGTACAGTCCGTCAATTTCTATTAACTCATTGTGGGTACCGGAGCCGACTATTCGACCGTGTTCCAGCACTATAATTTTGTCGGCGTTCTGGACCGTTGACAGCCGGTGCGCAATGACCAGCGTAGTGCGGTCCCGCATCAGCGATTCGATTGCCGTTTGTACTTTCAGCTCTGACTCCGTATCCAGCGACGAGGTGGCTTCGTCCAGGATTAGAATTGGTGGATTTTTCAGAACCGCACGTGCGATTGCCAGACGCTGTCGTTGCCCGCCGGAAAATTTTACTCCTTTTTCACCAACCATCGTATCGAATCCGTTGGGCAACCGTTCGATAAATTCCAACGCATTGGCCGTTTCGGCAGCGGCCTGGATAGCTTCCTGTGGTACATCCGGCAGACCGTAGGCAATATTGGCCCGGATGGTATCATTGAAGAGAATGGTATCCTGAGTTACAATTCCCATGAGACTGCGCAGGGAATTCAGGGTCATCTGACGAATATCAATGTTGTCGATCGTGATCGATCCCGACTCCACGTCATAAAAACGCGGGATCAGGTCCGCGATGGTGGATTTACCGGCGCCACTGGGCCCCACCAGGGCCACCACCTGCCCCTTGTGCAGTGTAAAGCTGACATCGCTGAGAACGCGCTCGTCGCCCTCCTGATAGTGAAAGGAAACACTATTGTAACTGATGCTGGTGTCGAATGCCGTTTTCTCGGTTGCGTCCGGGACTTCCCTGATGGAAGGTTCCGTGTCTAAAATCTTAAAGATTCGATCGGCGGATGCGATGCCGATCTGAATATCAATGTTGACTTGACTCAGCGATTTAATCGGGGTCAGGATGGAAAACATGATCATGACGAAGCGGATAAAATCTTCCGCCGTGATACCCTGATGACTGAACACCTCCAGGCCCCCGAACCATAGGATAGTGACACCGATAAGGACGCCCAGCGTTTCTGTGATCGGGGAAGATAAATGACGGAGACGGGCCCGCCGCATGAGCAGTTGGTAATACTTGCCGGTTTCACGTTTGAAGCGGCCGACCTCGTATTTTTCCATGACGAAGGCTTTGACGATCCGCATGGACGTGAAAGTCTCATTGATGATGTTCATAATCCCGGCTATTTTAACGGACGTGCGATGCGATTTACGGCGAATGCTGCGTCCTACCGAAATTATACTGACACCGGCCAACGGGACTACCAGTACGGCGATTAAAGTGAGCTTCCAACTAATCACAAAAAGCAGACCGACCATAAACAGGATATTGATCGGTTCCACAAACAATTTGTGAAAGCTGGTAGCGAAGGTGCGGCGCATGTTGGCGATGTCGTTGATCAGAATGGAAGATAATACACCTGATTTCCGCGAATTGAAGAAGGACAGGGAAAGGGTGTGGTAATGCTGATACAAATCCTCCCGCAACCGGGTGATCAATTTGTACTGGATAATCGAAAGTAAAATATTCTTGATGTACAGGAAGATATTCTTGGCAATGAAGGTAACCAGAATCGTTATACAAAGAACCTTGAGGGTCTCGACCGGAGTGGGGCGCAGGATCAACTGGTTGGTCCACAGCTTCAACTGATCATTGATGCTGGGCGCCTGACTGGCAAGGATGCGTTCGCTCTCATGGAGCAGTTCATCGAAATCAGTCAGCAGGTTGTTGATGAGCGAGGCAGTCAACCAGACCGATGCGCCCTTGAGGGCTACAAAGACAAAGGCCGCCAGTGTAGCTACCAGGAGGCTGGGCCAGTATTGGAATACCAGACCGATAATGCGTTTGTAGGTCGATCGTGCCATGCGCTTCAGGGGAATTATTAACAGAACTTAATTAATTTAGCTTTAAATTTACATTACTAATGATCGATGTTGCAGCTTTCGCAGTTCCATTGACTGTTTTTCCCGTGGACAGCGTATTTTTATTAGACAGTAAAAATCGAAATCAACACCAGCAACTTACTAAATCACAGCCTGTGTAGAAGAGGGGATTACTTGACTACAAAAATAAAGACGCCACGTAATTACAACGCTAAGGGAGCGCTCCGATTGCTCCTGAAAACGAAAAATATTCTGGAAAAGAACGGAATCCCCTTCTGGTTGGATTCGGGAACACTGCTGAGTTTGTACCGGGATCAGCGGATTCTCCCAAACCTGAAGAATCAAACAGTTGGAATCTTCAGCCGGGATTATGAAGCAATTCTCAAGTTGAAAGCGGCTTTCTCACCCTGGTATATAATGACGTTCAAATACGATCGCACCGGTTATGAATGGATCGACGGCAACGTTACCAAGATTTACCTGGTGCCACGATTTACCCGCCGCCATAAATTCGGGTTGAATATCACCCTTAAATTTCCCCATGGGGACCATATCCGTTGGGCCAGCGGTATCGCCTGCAAGCAAATTTCCGCCGATTATTTTTCAAACCTGGGATCCCTGCAGATCGGCTCCGTATCCTTCCCCATTCCCGGTAATACCGCGGCCTATTTAACTGAAAGGTACGGCGACTGGAAAACACCGGTACAGTACTGGCACACCACCTCCGATGACGGCGCAATTATTTCTAAAGAAGAGTTGTTCAAGCTCCCCCGCAAGACCCGCTGGACCAAACCAAAACGCTTCCGGAAGGGGGTCGCTCTCACCGGCAAAAACCTGCCCGCCGTTAAAATGATTCTGGCGGATACCGTGGCTTTTCTTGATGAATATAATATCCGTTACTGGCTTGACTGCGGCACCCTGCTGGGCATAATCCGGAACGGCGATCTGTTGCCCTGGGATCACGATGCCGATATCTGTATCGATGCCCGGGATTCGCAGCGGCTGTTGGATAATATCCATAAGCTTCCGCGAAAATACTGGACCAGCATCCGCCATAATTACACCGGACGTCTACCCGGCAGTCTGCGCGCCATTAAAGTGAAATTGGTGGCTAAAAAATTTCTCCGACTATTAAAGCACAAGGAATTGCATCTGGATATTTTCGTCAAGTATCGCTTTGATGAGTACTATTACTGGATGGACAGCCACACCGTGAAAAGAGTGCGGGCCTGCTTCCACGACCAGCTGGATACCATTGATTGGGAGAATTACCGGTATAAAATTCCTTCCGATGTCGAAACCTATCTGGAAGAAAGATTCGGTGACTGGCGCACACCGGTGGAAAAATTTGATTCCAGTCTCGACGATCTGGCAATTTACGAGGGTGTGCAGTACAAACCTAAAACCGAAGGACAGTTCAGTCAATTCTGGGAATAGCCATCGCGGCAAGCTTGAATATGTCCGGCTTTATTCCACCGGGTGCGCCAAGCAAATAGAATCGTATAGCTTCAATGACCGGAGGCAGTCCGGGTAAACTTTATCCGCCTACGCATAAAACCACGGGCTCTGCCCGTGGATGAATGCTGAAGCATCATCCCAAAATGATGTATTGTTGCTACGGCGGATGTCGCCAGCTGCGGATAACCCTCCGAAGCCTTGGCGTAGGAGGGTATTTTTTGGAGGTACCACGGGCTTTGCCCATGGGGCTCCATTCTTCAGTCGGACGATTGGGTAGTCGGCAAGCATTTGTAGCGGTCCATTATCATTTACTGCGAACTATAAAATCCTGTTGACTGAAACTGGCTTTCGACATAATTTTGTATGCACGTACATACGCACCATTAGTTTGTTATGCCCAAAATTGCCAAAACAATCAAGATATCCGACCGCCACGAATCCTGGCTCCAATCCAAGAAAATCAATTTTTCCGAATGGGTTCGTGCCCGGCTGGACGAAGAAATCCAGCGGACCTCCCGGCGACCGGATTCCCGTTTGCGGGCCGTGATCCTGGCGGCCGGAAAAGACAAACATCTTTTTCCGCTGACCGAGTCGATCCCGAAAGCGCTGCTCGATATCAAGGGCAAAACAATTCTACAGTGGCAGGTGGAAATGCTCCGATCGGCAGGGATTACCGATATCGCCGTAGTCCGTGGTTTCCAGAAAGACCGGATTGATTACCCCGGATTGCAGTACTACGACAACGATGACTATCAAACCAGCGGCAGTCTGGTCTCGCTTTTTTCCGCCCTGGAATTTATTCAGAAGGAGACAGTGGTAATTTACGGGGACATCCTGTTCGATGGTGAAATTCTGAAAAAACTGGCGGAATCACCCGACCATACCACGCTGGTCATCGACCGGGGCTGGAAACAACATTATCAGGACAGTCGCGAAGCCCACCCCAATCCCCCGGAACTGGTCAGCATCACCGAAACTGATAACGCTCTTCGAGTGGATGCCGTGACCACGGAAGCTTCCGATTCCGAAGCGGTTACCGAATTCATCGGACTGGCAAAACTGTCGTCCCACGCCGCCGAATCGTTACGAGAGGCGTGTGATTATTACGGCACGGATCCCGAGGCACCATTTCACGATGCACTCCAAATCCGGACGGCATCGTTCATAGATTTCATACAGGAGTTGATCCGGCGGGGCGAAAAAATCGTCGGCCTGGACATTTGGCGGACCTGGATCGACGTAGATACTTTCGAGGATTATCGTCGCGCCTGGAACCTTTTCAACGAAATTACGCGGAGTTAATAATGAAAGTCGTTTATTCCTACTACGTACTGGATATCGTCCATAAGGGACATTTACTGATGATGAAAAATGCCAAGGCGATCGCCGGCGAGGATGGAAAACTCATCGTGGGCATTCTTACCGATGAGGCGGTCATGGAGAAGAAAGCCCGGCCGGTGCTGTCCTTTGAAGAAAGAATGGACCTGGCCGCGGCCATCAAATATGTGGACCTGGTAGTACCCCAGGAAACCTATTCGCCGCTGCCCAATGTTAAAAAGATCCGGCCGGACATCCTCATGGAAAGTTCCAGCCACAGCGACGAAGCCATCCAGGAGGCCCATGAAGTGATGAACAGCCTGAATGGGCGGGTGATCGTTATACCCTATTACCCGCCGCAGTCGTCCACGGGGATAAAGGACCGGGTAAAAAACCACAAGTAAGCCCCCGACGTTAAATTTGAAAATACAATTATCAAAAAAAGATCGAGACATTACCATGAATGATTCAATTAAACCGCGGATAGCGCAGTGGCAAAAGAAAATGTTTTGGCTCATGTGGGTCACCTATGCCGCCTTCTATCTGGGACGGGTGAATATTTCCGTGGCGTTACCTTCCATCATGGAAGAATTCAATCTGACCAAAACCAACCTGGGTGTTGTCCTGAGTGCCTTGTTTGCCATGTATGCAATCGGGCAGTTTGTGAACGGCCAGTTGGGCGATAAACTGAATTCCCGTCGGATCATCACCGTCGGCCTGCTCACATCGGCCGTGTTGAATATCTTTTTCGGTTTCACCGGCGGCATTATCGGCCTGATGGTTGTGATCTGGGGATTGAATGGTTATTTTCAATCAATGGGCTGGGGACCGACCGTCAAGGCCATGGCCAACTGGTTCCCTCACAAGGTCAGAGGAAAAATATCCGGACGGCTGGGCACCAGTTACATCCTGGGCGGGGCGCTCTCGTGGGTGCTGGCGGGGACGATCATCAAATATTTCAACTGGCGCTTCACCTTCTGGCTGCCTTCGCTGATCATGGCCGGACTGGCCATTCACTGGTACCTGCGGGCCCGCAATGCGCCGGAGGAAATCGGTCTGCCCAGTCTGGAAGAACAGGAACAGGGCATCGCCCGAACCGAAGCCATTGCCGACGAACATATCGGTTTCAAAGAGACGCTGAAAATCACCCTGGGCAATCCCTATATCTGGTTTGCCGCCTTCGGTCTGTTTGGCCTGAATATCGTGCGCTACGGATTTATGAGCTGGGCGCCCACCTATATGTTCGAGGAACAGGGTGCTACTATTTCCCTGGCCGCGTACAAGGCGGTGGCCTTCCCGGTGGCTGGTGGACTGGGTGCCATTGTCGCTGGTTGGGCTTCGGACAAGTTGTTTCAAAACCGGCGCGCCCCGGTGGCCGTTATCATGCTGTTGCTGCTGGCGGTGTTCTGCTACCTCTATCGGATCGTACCAGGTGAAAACTGGGTGATCAGCCTGATACTGCTGCTGTTTATCGGTTTCCTTACCTTCGGTCCCCACGTGCTGATCGTAGGTGCTTTGCCCGCCGACCTGGGTTCCCGCAAAGCTGCTTCATCGGTCACTGGTTTCATCGATGCCATGGGCTATGTGGGCGCCAGCCTCACCGGTGTGGGCACCGGATTTCTGATTGAAAAGTACAGTTGGGACGCCGCTTTCTACTTCTGGATATTTGGCGCTATTTTTGCAGCATTCATGTTGATTTATGTCTGGAAATTCGAACGTAATCAAGTTAAAAGAGTGGCCTAAAAATGAAAAAACAATACAATGTAATCATTCTGATTATTCTGAGCCTGGTAGTGGTGGGGGCGTTGCCGGCCCAGGCTGCGTTCCAGTTCAGTCTCCAATCCTGGGGATCATACACGACCTACGACCATCCTGCGGTGACAACGGCCCAATCCTATGCCTTCAATACCAGCACCGGCGCCATCTATACGATCCCTGCCGGTACGGTCGACGCCTACAAATCGACTCAACTGGGATTTGGTATCCGCCGTGCCCGGCTGCGGGGCAAGATGAGTCACGGTCCGGCCACCGCTTTCGTGCAATTCGAAGCCGCCGGAACGCCGACGTTGCTCGATGCCCGGCTGGACTACGATTTCTCCGACAATCTGAAACTGAGCATGGGGCGCTTCATCGGTGCCGGTTCGCAGGCCGGCGGCCGGACCGGACACACCAGTATCGATTTTATCGAGCGCTCGATTGTCGCCCGCAACTGGGCCAGTGCCCTAGGACGTTCCGATTACCGGACCTACGGGATGTCAGTGGCGGGTAAAATCAGCCAATTTAAATATGAGGTAACCGCCCACAACGGCAGCGGCAGTCTGAACTTCAAACCCTATAATTCATCCTCCAGTGGCTCCGGAACCGATACCGGTACGCTGCCGCAACTGGATTTCATGGGTGAAATGAAACTGGGCGATGCGATCAGTACCGGTCTGCATTTCGGTCCGGCCAACGAAGACCGGATCAACAAATCTTCCTGGACCGGATTCGCCTATTACACGCCCAAGGTTTATCAGAAGGGCGGTATCCGCGGCAAGATCGATTTCGCCCGCGTCGCTGACGCTGCCACCGATATCACCCAGTCGGGCATTGCCCTGTTGGGAGCGTACAAAATCTGCGATAAAATTGAAGTCGGCGGCCGTTATGAAACCTGGGACGTTAATACCGACGCCGATGACGATGCCGTGGCCAATATTTCGCTCGGCCTGAATTATGCTCCCGATCCGGAGCACTGGATGGACACCCTGTTCAAACTGGGCCTGACTTATAAAACCGCCCAGGGATCGGATCCGGTCGATCCGCTGACGATCCATTTCATGTGGCAGATGTATTTACATTAAAAAGAGTTATGATCGGAAAAAAAGCCCGCCTGGTGCGGGCTTTTTTATTTTACCATCCGATTAAAAATCATTTTCCGGTGGGGGATAGAAGCCTCATGGAATATTTCCCCAACCGGCCGGAAACCAAATTTCGCATAGAATGGCATTACCGATACCTGAGCATGCAGCAGGAATAAATTTTCATCCGGCATCTGTTCCAGCAGATAATTGACCAGTGCCGAACCGACGCCCTGGAAGCGAAATTCTTTTTTAACGGCGAACCGTTCCAGCTTAATCCCCTCCGCGGTGCTGCGCCAACGGGCTGTCCCGGCCGGTCGGTCGTCCACCAGCGCCAGCACATGCCGGGCGCTGTCTTCGAATTCATCGATCTCAATCGCTTCCGGTACCTGCTGCTCGATAATGAATACCTCCCGGCGGAGCGCCAGGGCCTGGTCCTTTTCGATAGTGGTATTGACTTTACGGACGTCGATTTTCATAGTCGAAATTCGCACAAATTACCCGTAAAACCAATCGCTTGCGCGATTATCAAGTGACAGACTTATAGCCTGGAACGGTGGCCGGAGTCAGTTGGCATTTGGTAAATGTTATCACTGGTTGTCGGCGATGGTGTAGTACATATAGATCACCGAGAACGGCAGGTGCGGAAAACGTTTGGTTTCACCGTTGCGAAAACCAAGCTTTATGTACCAGCGTTGGAGATCAACATGCTCGCCGATGATCCCAATGCTGATGGTATGAATGTCGTCCGTCCGGGCGAGTTGAACGATATGCCGAACCAGGCGCGCCCCGATTCCGCGGTTGCGATATGGCGGGAGAACTGACAGGCGATTCAAATACGCCAGCCCTGGGCTTGGTATTTCATAGGCGATACAGGCAACGGGTTTTGTATTCTCTTCAAGGATGAAGTAACGCACACCGTGCGCCAGATCGGCTCTGATCCAGTCATCAGTACAGAAGGACGGATGCTTCGGGCAGTTGTCGGCGTTCAGGCCGAATTTTACCGCAACATCCTTATTCGACTCACTGACCAGAATTGCGATCGTGGCCAGATCCAGTGGTGTTGCGTCTCTAATATTCATAATTGTATCTGCAAACTTGAATTAAAGTGGTTGATGTCCAGTCAATTAGCCACGCCGGCGAATAATAATTTTGAGAACTCGTAGCACAGTTGTAGGCGGCGGCGGTTTTGTCCTGTGAGTCCGCCCAGATATTTGCATATTGAGCCAAATCAAGTTAATGTGGCACAGTTCATTGATTGCATAGATGGACGTTCATTATTGCCCAAGATAGAGTGCGATAATACCAAAAGTGTTGTTAGTGCCATGAGCCAGGGCTGCCGGCCAAATCGACCAGCGCCCGGCAATTATAACCGCACCGTAGACCAGCCCGCTGAATGTCGCGCCGACGATTCCCGCAGGTCCCTGATAGGCATGGATTAAACCGAACATCAGCGCCTGTAACACCAGCGCGATAATTTGGCCGTTGCGGGAATCATCAAATAAGAAAGAGATTCCCCGCATCAGGACTATCCGGTAAGCAAATTCTTCACCGAATGCTGCCAGGGTCCAATTTGTCATCAATAGCATCACCAGTGCCGCTGCCGAACCCTCCACATTCGAAAAGCGTTCCAGGTTACGCCCACCACCAAGAATATCTTCGAGCAACGGATTCAGTGCCACAGCGAAAACGCGCAGCACAATAATTGCCGCTATTGCCAGAATGATCTGGCGGAGGACAGGTTGTGCTCCAAAGCCAAATTTATTGTGGGGTAATCCTGCCCGTACCAGCAATATCGTGAAAAAGACCGTTATTATTACATACCCCGGTGTGGCATATCCTGCCAGGGGCGTGAGTGCATTAGGCTTGACGGTCGACAGCCGCAATGCGCCCATAAACGACAGCCCGACGCTCAGCCCTGCTGTCAACCAAAATACCTGTGTTTTAACTTTGTGTTTCATGATTTCCGATTCTTGATTCAAACTTACCAATCAGGTATCACTGCTGATTATACTTAATGTTACTCACCAGTAGCCAGATATAATGTCTCTCAATCCGATGCTAAAATTGCAGATGTATGATGCCGTCAGCCGCTTATTGGCTAACCTGACCGGTGCAATTCATTTTAAAATTTCCAGTTAACAATCTCCAGTTTCCAAGCCCAAAAAGCACCGGTATAGTGGTTGTTAGAAGGAATACACGTTTAATGAGAAATTAATTACCGTTTTTAAATAATGTTATGCCGTATGTATAGTTGCCGATCCATATTTGATCATTACTGTCAATAGCTAAAGAGGTTATGCTATTATCTATTAAACCTGAATTTTCATAATTATATAATACCCACTCAATCCCATCAAATTTTAATAATCCTACCCCAGAAGCTACCCAAATGTTATCTTGAGAATCAATACATAAATCATACAAATTATTTGTAGGGATATTTGAGTTAGACATGTCATAATTAGCCCAAGTATCATTATTAAATACCAATAGGCCCTTACCGCTTGTGGTTATAAAAACTCTGTCGTGGCTGTCAATTTTCAAATCATTGATAAAATTGTAATATTGCGAGAGGCCTAAATCGGAATCGTTGAATATTAATAATTCATCGTCGTTATACTTACCAACCGTACAAAGATAATAACCAAACCAAAGATTGTTTTGTGAGTCAATATCTAAGGCCTCGATGTATCCAGAATAAATTGAATTAACTGTGTCAATTTCTGTGAAGGTATTGCCATCAAAACGGTAAAGATGAGAATGATGGGTTCCAATCCATAAATTATTGTCTAGATCAACAACAAGTGCGTGCACATCATCATGATCTATCTCAGGGTTAAAATTAAATACCTGCCAATCTGAGCCGTCATATTTTGAAATTTCCGGAGGAAGGAATGATCCTACCCAAATATTACCATGCCTGTCGACAGTAATTGATTCAACATAGTATTGGTTTAGTTCGAATCTTCGATCAGAAAAATCCAAAATCTCAATCCCATCAAATCTAAATATACCGGTCGCATAATCCTCTGTTCCAACCCAGAGATTATCATCCAAATCAATTGCCAAAGCATAAATATTATTGCTTGGTATTACGCTTGAGTTCTTTGTGTAGTTTATCCAATCTGGATCTTGAGACATATATAGAACATTAATTGTATCTGTGATAATTGTGTCATCCGGCTGGTAAAAATTGATTATCAAAGGATTTGTAAAAGGTGGTTTAAATGTTAATATTTGATCTTCGATTATTTGTGACGCGGTTGTGCAGGTGGATGTCGAATCGTATTTTCCCCAAATATAAATATCGATTTTGCCAGGATCACATATAGTATCTATTTCAAAAAAGGAATAACAATTATTATCACCAATATAAGCTGAGAATGCAATCTCAAAAGGTTCCTGATCTAATATTTCTTCTGGTATTTGCAGGTCATAAATTTTAACAAGGTACAAATCATCATCTTCTATTTTAGGACCAGTCGAATCTTGGCATGAATTGATCACTATCATTAAAACTATTGCCAGAATATTAATTATCTTATACATACAATTATCTAATTACACTATCCCTTCTGGCTTAAGCTTATCCGTCTTGGAGCACTTAGTGACTCCCGGTGGAGTAACAGCCTATATGTGAGAAACTCGGTCGGAAAAAATCCTCTGCACATTTAATGTATCCCTCCGTTAATCTAAGTCTAAGCATTGTATTTAACTAATGCAACCGGAATATTATCAATGACCGATAAGATTCTAATCGCTGATAACATTACCGGTCATAGCAAATCGATAAAACTCTTAATGTAATGATGACCACTCCTTCCCAGTGCGGGTTCCAACTTCGCCTGCAAAACAATAATTGCCTGCTATTTGTAGAAGATGTATTTGCACAAAAGAAAAAGCCCACCAACCGGAGGACTTTTCTTTTTTAGGGGAGGGCCTTTTCTGAGCGCGGTTTATTGCTGCATATTGTGTGACAGTCGGTCAATCAGTCAGTGTCATCAAACGACCGCATGGTAATATCATTTTCATATTATATTTAGAAATTTAAGTATATGCGGCAATGATTCTGGTAACTGAAAAAATCATTTTCCGGTTTTGAATACTCCTTCGCGATAACCGGCAAGCCATTTATACATCCACCTATATGATTTGACCGGATTGCCGAACAACCGGACTGATCCTGCCGATTATTTCCGTGAATTGAAAAAGCATCTTAATCTTCTGTCAAACGGCTTGATGGAAAGCTGAAACCGGTTAAGCATTTAGTGGAATGATTATTCAGCTTGTAATGCAGACGGCCTGATGCATTGTAAAGACTCTTGGATTTAATTAACGGGCAAGGTATGAGATATGGCGATTTTCGAAGTGATTCGCTTTCACTTCTCGATAATATTCTGAAAACTCGCCAAACTAAAAATTTGTCGAACAACACAAACCATTATCTCCATACAATAGTTAGCGCTATTAATTATCTTTAATTCAGCGAATCGATTGCCCCAAATACTTCTGGCCACCGCCACATACATTTTCTGAATTTCTATAAAAAAACTTCCAGTCCCAGTCTTCATGACTGAATCTTTGCGTTGACGACCAAAAGTATGAATAATTACCAGTGGAATTACCCCAATGACTAATATTTTGGATATATTATTTCCTCCATTTTCAGATAGCAAAGTTTCGACTACTAAAACAATACAGTCCGGACGCCTCGAAAACCCAATGGGATATGTCTGTGATCTGTATCTATAGCTACAGTAGCATCCTCGCGATTCGAGACTTGCATAAAATACTTCTCTCTTCCAAAACAGCCCCCCCGGTAACCAGTGCCTATCCCATTGCTAAGCGGCCAGTCACTTTCATCTGTAAAACCATCCGCAGCCAATTGACCATCCCCGTTTCGATATGTAAATACTCTTCCATATTCATTTCCAATAGAAACGCATGTTTCGCTTAAATTTGTACTCATTTCCATAACACCGTAATATGCAGCGCCGTTTTGTTCTCTCGATTTTCCCGGCCCGGCAAATATACCGACAAGCAAAGGAAACTGAGGTTGAAAATTGGACTCCAGATAATAACTATTTGCTCCATTTGTCGTTATATATTCCCTATCGCTCTCCGTTCCATTAACCGATAGGGCGTTTTTAGCATTCGTTGTTCCCCATGCGAATTCTCCGCTGATCGCCGGGTTGCCGCTTCCCCGGCAGATCTTTTCAAACTCTAATTCGCTCATTGGTCTTATTCCAGCCCAGTCGGCATAAGCGAATCCATCTGCGGGACTTAAAAAACCACAGGCCCTATCCGGGTGAGCTGTTGAATACACTCCATTATTTTCTGATATTGTGTATCCAAACCTGTTAAAATTAGCTCTATCGTATCTATTTAAAGATTGCGTGCTATTTAACGTATTTAAAAAATCTGCATATTGCTGTTGAGTCAGTTCATATTTCATACAATATATTGCTCGATACCCCTTTGGGAAATCGGCTGGAATAGTAAATGCTGTGCCTGATACGTCTTCACTGGCATTCCACGTTTCATTCCAATAATCCTTTGAGGACTTATAATAATAACCATTGGATGCCGTATTCGTTACTTCGATAGCGTTTTCGCTGGTAATGAACCAAGGCCGGTTATCGTCTGAGCCTTTTGTGAATGACGCTAAACTATATCCGTTATCTCCGGCATAAAAACTGCCTTCGGGAATATAGACCATCTCTATTCCAAAAACTTTTATATTTACAACAGCATCATCATCGACGTTATCCAGTCCGTAGTTCCATTTTAAGGATATCTCTGAGGTGTTAAGAGCGCCGGTTCCATCTCCATCGTGGTAAATATATACTCCTTTGCCGTCCGAGGACGGGGTTACGAAAGATTCGGCAGGCGCTATATGTTCTGTGGAAAGGGTCGCCAGCGTCGCAGGTTTCCATTCTCCGCTGCCTGCTTTATATTTAATGAAAACCCAAACCGCGTCCCAATTATCGGCAGCGCTGCTTGTCCAAATATTCTCCCATTTTATGTCAAATGTTATCATCCGATATTTACCGGTAGTGTTTGAGCTACCAACAATTATTTCTGTTATACTGAGATTGTTTGCAGTGAAATTATCCTGTGGTGTATTCTGAATTTCCGCAGGATTTTTCGAACAGGACATGCTAATGAATACCAATAGTAAGACAATGAAAAACGTTTTATAATTATCAATAATAGCAAACATTGCGTCTTCTCCTTGGCTCAAATTATTTTAATTTGCTGCGCTTTAATAAACTCTTTATTCTATTCAGGTCTCAGGTCTTCAATAATCTCTGCTGAAATCCAATTATAGAAAGCAAAAAGGTATTTACCATCCCGGGAAACGAATGACGTTACTTCCGGAATGTTGTTTAATGGTTGAGGCTGCAGCCACTGTCCATTCATGTCATTAAAGCTGATATATAAAGAACCTCTTCCTTCAACTATTTTGCAAAAAATAATATACGATTCATCAGGAGCCATAAAGGGACATGTTACATTTCCAAAATCATTAATTATTTGGAACGGTTCTGGATTTGCATACTCTCCATCGATGAGACTCGAGTAGTACAATCCGCCAAACGCGCCAAAATATAATGTCCCATCGTTTGTTACAGATATTTGCCAGTGAATATCCGGAGTTGAATTTATATTCTGCGGTAAGGGTGTTGGTTCTGACCATCCTGTTAATGTTCTTTCCACATACCAGATATGTTCCCGGTTTGTTGATGCATACCCGATTGGTCTTTTGGACAAGAAGAATAGTTTTGTATTATCCGGTGATACAACCGGCACATCATCATAGTAAGGTTCAGTACCTTGCCCGCTGAAGGGAACAATCTGGGGTGTTGTCCAACTTTCATTTTG
>JBDRBK010000016.1:0-18840 GCA_043822705.1 Fidelibacterota bacterium | reverse complement strand
GCTGAAGCGGTCGGTCATCCGGGCGCCGTAGGTCAGACCGATAAACCGATCCTGGAAGACGAAATAATTGCCGGTGCCGTTGGGCAGATACTCGGTGGTTTCTTCCATCGGCTGCATGTGCAGAATACCGGCGCTTAAACCAAGATAATGGCGGCGGATAATGTGCCGGGCATAGCTGAAATAGTCATAATTGACATCAGCCGGCCACTGAATCCGCGAGGCGGAAAATTCCGGTCGCGTGAACTGAGCCACCGCCCCGGGATTGTAGTACAGTGAGGCCGCATCCTGATTCAGGGCCACCACCGCCTCACTCATACCGGCCGCCCGGGCGCTGGTACCAATTTTCAGGAAAGTGAAAATCGAAGTGCCGACCCGCTGACCGCCGAGAATCGGGAAAAAATTCTGTCCCGCCGCAACCGACAGAATACTCGCCAGGGATATAATGATTGTCAGGCGTTTCATCAGAATATTATCTGCAGGCCAATCGTGGCCGCCCGCGGCTGACGTACCCGCGACGGATCCAGATTGGGGCTGGGTTGATCGAGCATACTATAGGAATATATCTCGCCGGGATCATAACCTTCACCGGTGTAGGAATTGATCCGGCGCGGTACCCGCTGATCGAAAAGGTTTTCGATCTCGATAAAGGTTCGCAGCCGGAATTTACCGAAATCCAGTAGTTTGAATATTTTGACATCGACGGTTTTTTCAGCCACATTGCTGATTGAATAGTAGGGCCGGTCATCGTCAGTGGTGCCGATATAGTACAGAATACCGTCGATCTCAACCAGACCGCTGGGATAATCCTTGGTACCCGGTATCGAAGCGGTATAGCGGCGTCCGGTGGAATAATCGAACCGGAAGGAAATGCCCCAGTTTTTGGGATGGTTGTAAGAAAGATTGGAGAAGAACTGAACCGGCCGGTCCCAGCTCATGAAATTTTCTCCCAGGGATTTTTCGCTGATTTCACCAGCCGCCACCAGCAGGTTATCCTGGGGTGATGAACTCTTGCCGGTAACGATCGAATAGTTGAAGTTGAGGTCGGCATACCAGTTACGGAACACGCGGCTCTTGAGAATGAATTCGATCCCTCGGGCTCGGGCGTAATCGGCGTTGAAATACATCAGGAAGCTGAGATGGGCGTACTTGGGATTAGAAGGCGTGATTGTCTGCGATGTCTCGTAATCGAACATGTCCTTCCAGTAAGCTTTCAATTCAAGTACCTGGTCCTCGCTGAAGCGGTGCTTGATGCCGATTTCATACTGCACGGTGGTCTTGGGACTCAGATTGGGATTACCGAAGACTTGGTAGGTAGACTGTGAATTGTTGTCGAGTTTGGCATACACATATTGGAATGTGGGCAGCTGGGAAAAATGGCCGTAATAGAAATACAGAACATCGTTATTGGTCACCGGATGCGAGATACCAAAGCGGGGGCTGATCCGGCCTTTGCCGCGATATCCCATGAATTTAAAAGTTTCGTCAATGAATTTCTCACGGGCAACGTCGGTTATGATGACTGCATTGGTGTCAAAAACCGCATCCTCGACGTACTTGCCGGGGAACCAGTAATCATAGCGCAGTCCCAGATTCACGGTCATGCCCTCGAAAACTATGCGGTCCTGCAGATACAAGGCACCGTACATGGTGCGGGCCAGGTACTTGTCGTAATTGGCGCCGAATCCGGATG
Source organism: Fidelibacterota bacterium (assembly GCA_043822705.1). Taxonomy (GTDB): domain Bacteria; phylum Fidelibacterota; class Marinisomatia; order Marinisomatales; family TCS56; genus JBDRBK01. Next base: position 17,150 of record JBDRBK010000016.1, on the reverse strand, counting down.
TGCCGGTCCAGGGTTCATCGATATCAAGCACCTGCATTTCGGTCAGACTACTCTCGATACCCGTCTTGATTTTATGGCGTTTTTTGGTCTGGTAGGTCCAGTCGAAGTCGAAGCGCCAGTTGTCGCTGAAAATATCATACCATTCCGAAGAAAAACCGGTATCGTAGAATTCGTTGCCGTAGGTGATCCTGGTATTTCCTTCTTCGTCCAGCAAAACATAATTGATCGGATCCAGATCGAGTCGTTCCGGGTATTCGGACCAGTGCTTGTCCTGGACGGCGCTGTGTTCCATGGTGATGAAGCGTCCCAGGGTCCACTCATAAAAGGACTGGGTGTTCAGCGTGTGGACCCAGCTTAGATTCAACAGCCGGGATTCGCGGGTAATCGTGTTGTAGTTGTCCAGTATCTCCTGATAGCGGTAGGGATAGTAGGTCGACGAAAAAGCCCGCGACATAAAATAGCCCTGGTTGATATTCATGGAAACATCATACGAGGCACTTAATTTTTTCTTGGCGTCTAAATCCCAGGTCATTTTGTACAGAACGTGCCAGTCGTTGTTTTCCCGCGGCGCCAGTGCTTGCATCAGATTATCGGCTTGGGCTTCGGTCATTCCCGGGAGCGGTTGCCAGTTCCGATGGGGATACAGTTTTTGGGCGACCGGCAGGTTGCTGTCAAAAATTTTGCCGTAACCATTGATGAAAAACGAGAAACGGCCGGGCAGGTCCAGCCCGAATCGCCGGGGCAGTGATTCCAGTATCAGCGACGGCCCGCCCAGATTGAATTCGATCCGGTCGGTGGCGTAATGACGGATTTGATCGTGATTGAGCCCGAAATTATCGCTGGCGTACTTGAATGCGCCCTCGTAATGATCCCGCCCACCCTTCAACTTGATGTTGACGACACCCGACATGGCCTGACCGTATTCGGCGTTGTAGCCGCCGGTGACGATCTCCAGTTCCTCGATCGCCTCGGCGTTGACGAACAGGTTGCCGGAATAACCGGAAAGTGGATCCTTGATCGAGAAACCATCTACCACAAACAGACTTTCATCAACACGGCCGCCCCGGATGTGAATCTCATTGTCCTGGGTGGTCACGCCGATCTGCTCGGACAGGATATCCTCTACGCTGCTGACGACCTTGCCGGCGATATCGTCACTACGGATCAGGGACGTGGAAGAGGTCGCGTCGACATCAAACAGCGGCTTTTTTCCCAGCACTACGATTTCTTCACCCAGCGCCAGGACGGTCACCTCCAGATTAAAATCCAGGGTGGTACGCTGACCGGGATTGACGGTGATACCGGTTCGCAGAGTGATTTTATAGCCGATAATGGAAGCTTCCACATCATAACTGCCGGGCTCGATATTGGGAACAGTATAATAGCCGTCCAAATCGGAGGCGGCCCCGAAATAGGTGCCCTTGACGACAACATTGACGCCAATCAGCGCCTCACCGGTCTTGCTGTCGATTATCCGCCCGGCCAGGCTGCCGACAGTCTTGTTCTGAGCAAGCAGGCTCAAGGGAATCAACAGGATCAATAAAAATTTGCGGATCATCGCCCGAACTCGTTGAATAACAGATATTCCAATAGCTGACTGGCCGACCCCTCGCCTTCCAGCAACGGCTGGCTGCCATTATGCAGTGGCAGCGACAGCAACACCACCTTACCGGACAACTGGTTGAAGCTAGCCTGGAATTGACCGATGCTGCAGACATTGGGCGTGCCGGTCCATTCATCGCTGCTGCGCGGTAGCGACAGATGATATAAATCTTTTATGCTGGCGAACTGGGTCGCATCCGGGACAAAACTCCGGACCCGGACACCAATCGTATAAGACGTAACCAGGTCGGGCAGGTTATCGACCTGCGAGTCGATCCGGGCGCCCGGAAACCAGCGCCCCGAAGGATTAATTAAAGCCTGCGACTTTAGTGGAAACCAGATAAACGTGGAATCCTTCAGTTCGGGGGCGCTAATGAAAAAGTTACCTCCACCCATGGCGTAACTATAGATGCTGGAGCTGGCATCCAGATACATTTCTACCCCTTGAACACCGGAAAACCAGATCACATGATCGAAAAAATCCAGCGTTGCCAGAATATCAGTGGAACTGTAGGGCAACGCTCCGCCGATTTCCCAGACCGAATAACCATCTGTACCTACTAGTGTATCCAATATATTTTTGTACCAGTTCCGGGTCACATTACTGATGTTAAAGGGGAAGTCATCCACCAGCAGCACGTCGCCGACGACCGGTTTCACTTCCCATCTCTGGCATTGGTATTCATCATCGCTGTCAGGGAATCGAATAACCGGACTCTCGGCACCGGCGATATCGCGAGCCTTGAGGAAGAATTTATGCGTCCCCGGTTCGAGGCCGGTGAGCGTGAGGCTGGACTGCGCTTGGGCATCCAGCGCGATCCAGCAGGTATCGCAGGTATCGTCGAGGGCGTAATAAACATTGGTAATTGTTTCGATACCATCCAGATCGAACAGGTCCCAGACAAAAGTCCGGGTGGAAAAAGTGTACGACACGGTACCGTGATCGGCTTTTTGCGGATTGCTGCCATAACGGAACTCGATCGAAGGAAAAGAATTTTTAATGGGAAAAGTTAACATGGCCGGTGTGAGGTCGACGGCGCCGGAATCATCCACAGCCCGGACAAAGAACTGGAACACATCCATTACAGTCCGGATTGGTACATTAAACAGACTGTCTTCCGCGGCAGTGCGGGTCCAACTGCTGTCGGTATTCCAGCGGACGTCATAGGCGACCACATTGCCGTCCTGATCTTCACCCCACCAGTTCAACAACTGCTGGCTGGTGGTGATAGTTGTGAAGGCATTGCCCAGCGTATCGCCTATAAAAGCCGCCGTGTCGGCCGGCGGAACGCCGATGCTGTAGGTCCAGGTGGAGTCATAACTCACAATACCGCTGACCGTATCGGTGACCTCAATGATTTGATCCAGCACCCGGTAGATGGTATCGGCGGCCACCAGGGTCAGGTAGGTTTCCGGGGACAGGTTGCCGATCGCAGCGGACGGATCGTCGTACTCCCACAGCGAGCAGGATAGCACCAGCAGTGCCAGTGCCGGCAAGACAATCTTTTTGAAGTCAATCGTCATTCGGGAAACCAATTCCTTAATTAAAGGGCGCGGGCGCTCGTCAATAGGGCGAACGCCCGCGCCTGATCTGCAAATACTAACGAAGTAACGTCATCTTTTTCACGGAGACAAAGTCACCGGCAACCAGGCGTACAAAATAGACGCCGGTACTGACCATTTGTCCGTGGTTGTTATTGCCATCCCATACGACCGTAAACGTTCCGGCCGGCATATCGCTGCTGACCAGCGTGCGGACCTGACGACCGAGTACATCGTAAACGATCATCTTGACCCGCTGCGCATCAGCCAGCTCGAACTGAATCGCCGTTGTCGGGTTGAACGGGTTGGGATAGTTCTGATTCAGGGCATACTGTTTCGGCAATGGTGCATTTTCCGCGACACCCACGACCGGGAAGTAAATGTCCTCGACGTATATCGGTACCACCTTATAAACGGTAACACCGGTGTCGCTGTAGGTGTCGAAATGATGGTAAACCCAGCCGATGATCGAATCGATCGCGGCGCCGACAGCCGGCGGACCGGTGATTTCCCACCAGTCGAAGATCACCCAGGAATCATGGTCAATCCAGATTTCGCCGCTGCCGTCAGACACGGCGAACATGCCGCTGTTCAGATTGGATCCGGCGGGGTTGACTTTGGTCACGGTCAGATCGCTGAGCTTGACCATCACATTGCCCCATTGTTCGGCAGTCTCGGGCCAGCGCAGGTCACCGGTGGCCACCGGTGCAGCCGGTGGAATACCAACGCCATGCACACCTTCGCCCCAACCGATAACATCAAGGACATCGGAGCCGAAGAATTCAGTCATGTTACCGTGGTCGGTCTGGTATTCGGAAATGTAACCGTAGGCACTTACCGTATCGCCTTCCCACAAAATCGGAATACCGGTTGAGTCTGGACTGTAGGACAGGATACCGCTCCAGGGTCCGCCATGAACATCTTCATAGATTACCTTGATGCCGGCGCCGGCATAACCCAGTTCGGTGGGCATCGTAACGATACCTTCGATGGTGACGAAGGTCGAGTCTACATTAGGAATCCAATTCATGTAGGAAATATCGGACACATGATCGATCAGACCATCGGCGCCGAGGCGGCCGGTCTTGAGCAGATCACTGTACAGCACCTGCTGGATACGTTGAATCCGGCAGACACCCTTTTCGACCACATCGCGGGCCAGGCGCGGCTGCAATTTGGCCTCCGAGTAGGCAAAATCCATTACACCGACAATTTCATCAATTTCATCGCCGACCTTGGGCCAGTAGTAATAGGACCAAATGTCATCGACCATCAAGGTGTCGGTTCCATCGGTGACCAGCCATTCGCCATAGCTGTTCTTTTCGCGGGCGACGGTCACATCGGCGATCTTGACCAGTACACCTTCGTAGGCTTCCTGCTCGGTCCCGCCGGTATTAACCTGACCGGGAGTTACCAAAGTCGATTCCATCGTATGACCGCTGCTGTAAATGGTGACGGCAGTAACATCGGTCAACTCTGTAACGGTGCTGTTTCCGGTAGTATATTCTGTCACCGTACCGGTCATGGCGATGCTATCACCTTCGGCAACGGTATTGACCAGCCCCGAGGCGGAATTGAAATTGAAATTGTTCCAGCCGCCATATTCAAAGCAGTAGATACCACTCCAGGCGCTGGCCGCATCCTGCACATACAGGTAGCGGTTCTTGTAGCTGCCCCAGAATTCGGCGGTGACAATACCGCTGATGGTAACGACCGTCCCATTAAGCGGCGATGTGCCGGTAGCCGAATACTGGATATCGTAAATCGGCGTTACCGTTCCGGCGGAAGCCAGCACCAGGTAGGTCAAATCACCGGAGTCAGTAACCAGGGCACCGTCATCGGCGGCCACGGAATAGGTGACCAGCGTGCCTTCGTCCTGACCGGGAATTTCGGCGGTGTAAAGATCGCCTGTGGTGTGGGTCATGGCCAGCACCACGTCGCCGGCACCGACATTGTAGGTCAGGGAAACGGTGAAGGTACCATCATCGGTAATCTCGGCGGTCACGGTCACGGCATCACCATCATAAACCGGCGTCGGCTCGATCGACACATCGACGATTACCGGGGCCTGGTTCTCGAAAGTCACGATATCAGACGGAAACCGCGGTGAAAGCTGATACCCGGAAGTATATGGTGAAGAAGAATCATATTGCTGCAGCCAGCCGATCAGATTGAAGGCGCCCACGGGGGCGGCGGTGCCGTCCACTTCATGGTCCTTATCGATCCGCATCGTCATGCTAGTATCGCTGGGATCGGTGATCGTCAAATTGGCATCAGTACCCAGCAACGGCCAGGTGCCGGTGTAGGTAACATTCACTACCTGGACCAGCATACCTTCATAGGTCTCCGGATCGGTCAGCAATTCCCGCAGGGTCAGCTCGATCGGCGCCGGAACGGCTGTGCCACGATAGAGGATTGTAACATCAAGTGTATCTGTCGGCATGATTTCGCGTTTACCGTTGTAATCGCCGATCTTGCCGGTGGCCTGGACGAAATCGCCATATTCCACGCCGAATAACCCGACTGAGGAGCCGCTGGCGTACAAATCCAAACCGCCGGTGGCATCCTGAAAGCCGAAATCATTACTGGAGGAAGAAAAGCTCGGTGTCGTGATAAAACCACGCACGGTTACGGTATTACCGGAATCAGCCCGCGCCTCGGCGAAGGTGACCACATCTTCGAAGGGAGCACCGAAATCGGCGTACGAACGGGGCATTATCTGGTAACCTTCATCATAGGGAGCCGAACCATCGTATTGACTCAAAACACCGGTCAGGACGAAAGCGCCGGTGGGTTGCGCGGCGCCATCGATGTCGGTATCGTTGTCGATCCGCAGGTCGACCACGGTCCGGCCGCCGTCATCGGATACTTTCAGGGTGGCGCTGCTGCCGGAGGCCGGCCAGGTGCCGCTGGTAATCGATACATTCTCGATGACAACCAGTTCCGACTCAAATGTTTCGGGATCGTTCAACAACGCTGACAGCGTCAGTGGCTGGGAGATCGGCGCATCATTGCCGGTACTGATCACCTTGACCAGGGAATCGTGCAATGCTTCCACTTCCGTCAGACCGTTGTACAATAATATTTTACCGGTCACGTTGACCAGGTCGCCGATCGAAAGCGCGACATATTTACTGTAATAAAACAGGTTCAGACCGCCGGTCGCGTCCTGTATCTGGTAGCTGGTGTACCCGGGGGACCAGCTCGGCGTCGTGACAATACCTTCAACGGTGACGGTATCGCCAACTGCGGCCCGAGCCTCGGCGATCGTGACGACATCCGCCAACGATACCGAGACCAGCAACAGCAGAACTGTTAACAGTTTAATTTTCATACCTTGCTCCTCTTGTTATTTAATGACTAAGAATTTACCCTCTTTGACTTCGTTTGAAGCGAGGTCTTCGACGGTAAATAAATAGAGTCCCGATGCCACCGCCTGGTCGTAACTGCTGATCAGATCCCAGGCGTGTTCACCACCGCTTAACAGCGGATTTTTATTATGATCGATGTTCCGTACATCCTGGCCGATATAGTCGCTGCCATGCTGAATTATATCCACCAGATCTCCAGCCAGTGTAAATATTCGAATCTCGGCCTTGGCCGGTAGATTCTGGAACCAGATCATCCGGTCCCGGCTGCCGTAGCCGTCCCAGTTCGCCTGCCCGCGATAGGGGTTGGGGTAGACGCTGGGCTGTCCCCGCCAGCCGCTGGTATCGGGGACGGAACCGGGCATAACATAGACCCGGTTGGCATATTTTGAACTTTCCAGGCTAGCCACATTGGCCTCCGGGTCGCCGCGGTCGTAGGCCGTTACCGAATAATAATTCATCCAGCCGTTTTTCACGCCCCGGTTTTCAAATTTGTAATGATAATAAACACCGTCGATAGCAACCGAATCGGGTTCGCCGGCGGCATTGGTGATCCGGACGGCATCCAATCCGGTATTGTAGCCGATGTTCTGGTCATCGGGATTATAAACATCGTATTCGCCCAACAGGGTGAATTCCTGGGGATATTCGACCAGTGTCTTGCGGGCGCCATAAACCCGGTAACCTTCGAAATCGATTTCCTGGCTGACCGGGTCGATAAAACTTTCGGCGTTATCGGACCAGTACACGGTGGCGATCTGATCCCCGACGACGACGGTCATAGCCGGGCTGGGTGGTGGTTCGGGCAAAATGTAACGGTCCAGAATGCCATTCTGATTCAAATCTTCGTCATCGTCCAGTTGATTATTACGGTTTATATCTTCGCCGTCGTAGGCCTTCTGAGCCCAGTCAGCGCTGACGTATAGATTCTTGCGGCGGTTGGCGTCGTCCAGGCCATCCAGGCCAGAACCATTCCAGCGGGCGGCCACTACGGCAAATACGGCTTTGCAGGATTCTCCCGGTGGTAATACCCAGCCCAGTGAGTCAACATCGGCCGGCCGACTGCCCAAGGGTCCCGCCGACAACTGGAACAGCCAACTCCTGGGCATACTAGGATAACCCAATACGGTGTATATATTTGAATCACTACCCTTAGCTACACTTTTTGTCATGACGGCATAACGCTGGATATCGTTCAACGGCATGTTGTACTGCGGATAATCAGTATTTGCAGCATTATTCCAAGTCCACTGATGGTAAAAGGAGTCAACGTAGCGGGTAGGCGTGGAACTGCCTAACAATGTTATCCCGATATATGATTCAGCCCAGCCATCATCACCGTCGGCATCGTACTGGAAGGCTATGTCGCGAGGAAAACCGGCATCATCTTCGGATTCATCGAAACCATCCAGATTATCGTACCAGTCGAAGCCGCCGCCCGGTTCATATTCGCTGGTATAATTCATATTACCTATCGAGGCATCGATCCACAGACCGGCGTAAACATCGTGGATCGAATCGGCGGACATATTGGTGATGGTATAATCCAGAATCACGAAGGCATCGGCAAAGGCAAAGTTCCAGGCATAACTTTCCAGATGAACGCCTATTCCCATAGGAACATGTCCGGTTATATCTTTGCCGAAATCCTGAAAATCCATCAGCATGTCCTGATGCGACACCGCCTCGGTGGAAAAATAGCGTGCATCCTGCAGCGATGACCGGTTCGTGATCGGAGAGGCGGCGAAAAACTCAAACCCGGCCTCCCCGGACTCGAAGGCACCGTCCACGATGGCGGTACTGACTCGCCGGTCCTGATTGACCTTGCCGCCGACCCAGAGTCCGGCGTAGGAAAAATGTTCGACCTGTTCCCGGAGAATTTCCGTGTGCTGACGATATAGGCAGGAAGGTATAATCTCCCCATTGATTTTATTATAACCGTTCCCCAGTATACCATAATTGGTAATAACCATGCCCAATTGCCCGACGGTGGTGTATTTATCATACTCATCATCCGCGAACTGAGCTTGCCCCAGTGCAATGAAGCAAGAAAAAATCAGTATATATTGAGTGGTCGTCTTCAGCATTCTAGCATTCGTGAAATTCAGCCTTCCCTTCCGATTCTGGATAGGCATGCCAGATACGGGAAAGGGCAACAAAGTTAGTGAGATTATCCAACGATGTCAATGTACAAAGGACGGTAAGCAATTAGAAAAATCGGAATTGCATTACTCTATGACAAAATAAAAATCAGCGCCCGTAAATCAGATCATCCAGCCAACGCGCCGGACGGTGCAGGATCGGAAAATGCCTGATAAAAAGCCGTACCAAATTATGCAACCAGCTATTCCGGTGCGAAAACGGGCAAACCGCCATGCACAGTCCGCAATCGGTGCCCACCCGGCGCCAGTAAGTGTAGCACTTCTCAACTTTGGTCGGCCATTTGTCAACACCCCGAACGGTTTCCTTTTCACCCAATGCCAGCGCTTTGGGGGGACAACGGCGGACACATTTTCTACAAATTTCACAGAAGTGCCTTGCGCCCAGTGTAACCGGGTGGTCCGGGCACAACGGCAAAGCGGTCGTGACCGCTCCGATGCGTACCCGGCTGCCGTATTTGTCGGCAATCAGAATATTGTTGCGGCCCAGTTCGCCCAGTCCGGCCTTGATCGCCAGCGGCGGCAGAATCAAATCATAATGAGCATCATAATGGGCCTTGGCTGGATAACCGGATTGCTCCAGAATTGCCGCCACCGTCCGGGAAATTACCGCCGCCCGGTAGTACTGGCGGGCCGACTCCAGGAAAGTGTCAGCTTTGGGCGCCCGCTGCATCCGCTGGTAATCCATTTCCACCAGAAATACAATCATCCGCGGATGGTCCAATTCTATATTCCGACCATAATCATGATCAAATCTTCCCTTTTGCGTATAAATAAATTCCTGGTCCAGTTCGCAAAAACCAACGGCAACGGCACCTAACTGCCGGGTCAATTTTTTGATTAAAGTTGATTTATCCCGTGCCGCAGTCAGTTTGACGGACCAGTCACAGACAAATTCATGGTCAACTTCAATTTTATCGATATCAGCGAAATACTGTCCGGTCCGGGTCATTATTTCCTGATCGTAATATAGTCCCTCGGGATCGAGCAGCGCCGGCATCGAGCGCAGGCGGTCGTCGATATCCTGCAATTCCGGTCGCCGCTGGTAATAATCGTTATACGGTTCCGTTCCCGCCGAACGGTTCATGCGGGCGAATAGTGTATCACGTTCGTCGAAACGCTGATCGGGCAGTTGGTTGAATTTTATTGGCCGCGCCAAACCGAATTATTTTCTAAATGATTAACAACCTGAAATTTAGCGATAAATTTACACTGACGTTGGCAGTAAACCATGCCGGCGTCGTACATTAACGTCACCAATATTATAATTAGCTAACAGAAACGAAGCACCGATGAAACCAATTTATCTTGATTACAACGCCACTACTCCCATCGACCCGCGGGTGGCCGAAGCACTACAGCCCTATATCAGCGAACATTTCGGCAATCCTTCCAGCAGCCATTTGTTTGGAATCACCGCCCGCAAAGCCGTCGCTTCCGCCCGGCGCCAGGTAGCTGCTCTGTTGAACTGTGAGCCTTCCGAGGTAATTTTCACCAGCGGCGGTTCGGAAGCCAATAATTACGCCATCAAGGGCGTGGCAGAAGCCTACCGCGACCGGGGCAATCATATTATTACCTCCGCTATCGAGCACCCGGCCGTGAGCGCAGTCTGTGCTCACCTGGCTACCAAGGGATTCAAAATCACCTGCCTGCCCGTCGACGAATTCGGCTTGATCGATCCACGGCAGGTGGAAGAGGCAATTACCCCACAGACCATTCTGATATCAATCATGCACGCCAACAACGAGATCGGTACCATCGAACCGATTGCCGAGATAGCCGCAATCGCCCATCGCCACGGAGTCCTGCTGCACAGCGATTGCGCCCAATCCGTCGGCAAAATTCCGGTCACGGTAACCGAACTGGGTGTCGATCTGCTTTCGCTGGCCGGTCATAAGGTTTACGCCCCGAAAGGCGTCGGCGCTCTCTATGTAAAAGCAGGCGTAAAACTGAGCAAACAAATCCACGGCGCCGATCATGAAATGAATCGCCGCGCCGGGACTGAAAACGTGATCGAGATTGTCGGGCTGGGCAAGGCCTGCGAGCTGGCCGGAGAAAACCTGAAAAAATCGACGGCGCACCTGACCAGAATGCGTGACCGGCTGGAAGCGGGGTTAAATAAAGAATTCCCAAAAATTCGTATTAACGGTCATCCGGAACGGCGGCTGCCCAATACCGCCAGCGTCAGTTTTCCGCGACTGGAAGCCAATACGATCCTGTCGGAACTGGAAGCAGTGGCAGCCTCGGCCGGCGCCGCCTGCCACGCCGACCGGGTGGATGTTTCCACCGTCCTGGAAGCACTGGCGATACCGCTGGAATACGCCATGGGTACGATCCGCTTTTCGGTAGGTCGCTTCACCACCAGCGACGAGATCGACCGGGCCATTGGCGAAATTTCGCACGTCGTCAAACGACTCCTGCCAGTCGATCAAATAGCCATCGATCATGGCAAACCGGAAGAAATCAGACTGACCCAATTCACCCATGGCCTCGGTTGCGCCTGCAAACTACGGCCGCAACTTTTGGAGGAAGTACTGCGAAAACTGGCCGTTCCGAATGACGCCAATATCCTGGTGGGGACCGACACCGCCGACGATGCGGCCGTCTATCGCATCGATGACAACACCGCCATCGTTCAGACCGTGGATTTTTTCACGCCGATCGTCGACGATCCCTACCAGTTCGGCACCATCGCCGCCGCCAATTCACTCAGCGATATTTACGCCATGGGCGGCCGGGCGCTGTTCGCTCTGAATATCGTCGGTTTTCCCAGCAACCGGCTGCCGCTGTCGGTACTGGAGGCGATTTTGCGCGGCGCCCAGGACAAGGCGGCCGAGGCCGGCATCGCCATCATCGGCGGCCACACCGTGGATGACACCGAACCAAAATTCGGTCTGGCCGTCACCGGCATCATCCATCCCGACCGGATCATCGCCAACGTCGGCGCGCGGCCGGGTGATGCCCTGATCCTGACCAAGCCGATCGGCACCGGGATTCTGTCCACCGCCCTGAAACGCGGCCTGCTGGAACCGGACCAGGCCGAAATACTCACCAAAACGATGTCCGCTTTGAATAAATCCGCCGCCGAGGCCATGCAGGCCGTGGGCGTCCGCGCCTGTACCGATATAACCGGCTTCGGACTGCTGGGGCATTTGCTGGAAATGCTGCGCGGCTCGGGCGTCGGGGCGGAAATCGACGGCTCCGCCGTTCCGATCCTGCCTGGTGCCTTTGATCTGGCCGCTGCCGGCATTGTGCCCGGCGGTACCCGCGACAACCGTAATTACACCGACCCGTTCGTCGAATACGTAGGGAATATTTCCGAGGTTCGGCAATTGCTGCTCAACGACGCCCAGACATCCGGCGGATTGTTGATTGCCGTTGCCGATGATAAAAAGGATGTATTATTAGAGCGAATTACCGACGGCGGCGGTCAGGCCTGGCGGATCGGTACGGTGGTAGCACAGGGCGAAAAAATTATCAGCGTTGGATAAAAGATATTTCCGTCGGGACAACTCTTGAGAGTTGTCCTACATAGAATTTATGGAATTACGCCGACTGGTTCTATTCGTATAAACTATCCTGATCGGCGTCGACGATTTCAACGAACAACTGTGCCAGTTTTTCCGTGATCGCCCGATAAAATGCCGCCCCTTTCTCCGCCGTCGCCTGCCGCGGATCGCCAATACCCGTGTCATCGGTGACCCGGGACCATTTACGCTCGCTCCAGGCCCAGCCCTCGCGGATGGCTGTGATTTTCGACCGTCGTTCCACTCCCGGACCGGCCTGATCCAGCGGCAGCGCCAGTTCCGGGACCAGGTGCAGCAGCAGGCTGGTTTCCATTTCATCGGCGTGGTCGCCGTCGTTCGAAAAGAAATCCGATTTATTCAGGGCACTATACCAGTTGCAGCAGCTCAAGAACATCGCCGGGTATTTCAGTCCCAGTTCCCGCAGCAGCGGTTTGAAATCGTTGCCACCGTGACTATTGAGGATCAACAGCTTCCGTATTCCCTGGCGGTCCAGCACTGCGATTATATCATTCAGGATCGCGGCCTGGGTGCTGGGATTGATATTCAGCACCAGCCGGATATCGCTTTGCCCGGTATTGACGCCGTAGGGAACGGTTGGCAGGACGATCAGGCGGGCTCCCCTTTGCCAGGCGATTTCCGCGGCGGCCGCGGCCAGACGGTCCGATTCGATCACATCGGTGGCATAGGGCAGGTGATAATTATGGGCTTCTATCGCGCCCCAGGGCAGAATCGCCAGGTCGATCGAGCGCTCCTTGATATCTTTCCAGTGGCTCTCGGCCAGCAGATATGGTCGCATAAATTATCCTTTATTGTTTACGGCGCAATTCCGGTATTGACCGCAACGCGCTGCCGGCCAGGAAACGTTCCAGCCAGTTCACTGTTTCGTTGTGGGTCAGATTGGCGGCATGGAGGAACAGGACGCGCTGTTTGAGGTCGGCCGCCGTGACTGATTCCTCGGCCAGCAGTGTGAATTTGATACCCCGCCGGCTGAGATTTTTCATGATGGTCACATTTTCCGGCGCCAGATGGTCGGTGAAAATACTGCGTAGCCGAACGGTTTTGTCGCCGGCCACCCAGTCAGTGAAAACATCCAGCTGGCCGTAGCTGGCATCCAGCAGATACACGGCACTGATTTTTGCGGTCAGGCCGCCATAATGCAGAATCCGGCCGATCACCTTGTAGGCGCCGCTGTGTCCGGATAGAATGATCGTGCCGATTTTATCCTCAGCGATGATACCCGTCGCCGTCAGCGTGTCCAGCACCTCCGCCACCAGTCGTTCGAAACCACCGGCGGATTCTAATTTACCGCAGCCCGAATCACGGGCGTCCTTCGGTCCCTGGGGAAAAACCATGATTACATTCCGGCCGCTGGCAGCCACCATCTCCCGCAACCGAAACTGGTCCAGAGCCTGGTGCAGGTTGTTGCCGTGGCCGTGGAAATAGAACAGCAGGTCGACCGCTTGGCCGGCTTGAAATCCGGCCGGGACGAAGAGGGCTACCGACGGATCGCAGTAGTGAATTTCCGGGGGATAGAATTCATCCTGGCGGGTGTAGCCAGCGGCGCGGCTGGTATCGGGATAGGGGGCGTTTTCCATGGAAACCACGGCCAGCCGGCCGGCCGCAGTGGTTTCCCACTCCGCCGCCGATACGGCGGTCGTGAGCAGAAAAAAAATCGGGATCAGGCGATAGACAATCGGTGCTATATTTTTCATGGCAAAAGGCTGTTTCTTTGCCGGGGAAGTTAGGACCGCGCGAAAACCACTGAAAGGTTTTATGATGACAAATAAAAATTTCTCCGGGCGCTCGCGCCTGGCGGGGATCTGGATTTTGTGGAGTTTAATGTCACTCAACTGCTGGAGTTGTAAGAATATGGACACGCAAGCAACACTGCTGATTACCAATGCCAAAATCTGGACCGGCAACCAGGCCGCGCCACGCGCAGAAGCACTGGCGATAGCCGGCGATAAGATTCTGGCGGTGGGAACGGCGGCGGAGATAACCCAACTGGCCGGACCGACCACCAGGATTATCGACGCCGATGGAAAATTCATCACGCCCGGTTTCAACGACGCCCATCTGCATTTCCTCGGCGGTGGTTTCAATCTGGCATCGGTGCAATTACGTGATGCGGCCACCAGAGAAGAATTCGTCCGCCGGATCGGCGAATATACCCAAACCCTGGAAGCGGGCACCTGGATTACCGGCGGTGACTGGGACCATACCTTGTGGGGCGGCGAGCTGCCCACGCGGGACTGGATCGACGCCGTGACGCCGGAAAATCCGGTCTGGATCAACCGCCTGGACGGCCACATGGCCCTGGCTAATTCACTGGCACTGCAAATCGCCGGCATCTACGCCGGCATCGCCGATATCGATGGCGGCACCATCGTCCGTGATACGGCGGGAGTTCCCACCGGCATCCTGAAGGACAATGCCATGCCGCTGGTGGATAAATTCCAGTCCGAGCCGCCGGATTCGCTGAAATTCCGCGCCCTGGCGGCAGCCATGGAATATGTCAACCGGCAGGGGGTCACATCCATCGGACACATGGGCACTTGGGACGATCTGCGGATCTTCGAGGCGGCCCATCAAAAGAAGCAGCTCACGGTCCGGATCAGCGCCGCCGTGCCCCTGGGCACCTGGGAAAAACTGGCGGAAAAAGTCACCGGCAATGCCAATGGCGATGAATGGCTGCGCTGGGGCGGCCTGAAAGAATTCATGGACGGCTCCCTGGGCTCCCACACCGCCGCTTTTTTCGAACCATTCATCGACGATACCACCAATAGCGGCCTGCTGGTCAACGACCCGGAAGCAATCTATCAACTGATCCAAAAGGCTGATGCCGCCGGCCTGCAGGTTATGATACACGCCATCGGCGACCGGGCCATCAGTCTGCTGCTGGATAACTACGCCCGCGCCACAGCGGAGAACGGTCCCCGGGACCGCCGCTTCCGGATCGAGCATTCCCAGCATATCGATCCCAAGGATTTCGTGCGCTACCGCGACCTGGCGGTGATTGCCTCGATGCAGCCCTACCACTGCATCGACGACGGCCGCTGGGCCGAAAGTTATATCGGCTACGAACGCTGCAAAACCACCTATGCTTTCCGGTCCCTGGCCGACCATGGCGTGACGCTGGCTTTCGGCAGCGACTGGTACGTGGCGCCGCCGACCCCGTTGGAGGGCATCTATGCCGCCGTCACCCGCCGCACCCTGGATGATAAAAACCCCGACGGCTGGATACCGGCAGAAAAACTGACCGTGGATGAAGCGCTGCGGGCCTACACCAGTGCCGCAGCCTATGCCAGTTTTGAAGAAAACATCAAGGGCAGCCTGGAACCGGGCAAGCTGGCCGACTTCGTGGTCATCGACTGCGATTTGACCGCCATCCCGCCGGAAACAATCCGGGATGTTCAAGTGCTGATGACGGTGGTTGGTGGCAAAATCGTCTTCGAAAAAAAGTGAAGAGCATAACCATTACGACCAATCGGAACTGTTACTAAAACAGGGTATCAATGCCAATAAGAAAAATAATCCTGCTACTGTCTGTGGGCGGCGGTCTGTTCTGTCAGGAGCCAACTATTCTTCCCGAGTCCATTTTTGAATACCAGGCCGACCAGGCAGAGATACACCGTTGGGTCGAAAACCAGGGCATTTATATTGAAAATCCGGCCTGGCTGGAGAATGTTTATTACCTGATGAACGTGGAACGGGAAAAAGGGGTAGTGCATGTCGGCTACTTCCTCGATTGGGAGAACGAATTTCCCGATTTCGGCCGCAGATTCAAGACTACGCCGGTAGAAATCGTAAAACAGTTCTTTCTGCCTCTGGTATATACCAATTTTCTCTACATCCCCAACAGCGGCGGAATTCAGCAAGTCCAGTTCGGTAAACATGACGTGGAAGGAATCTATGCCAGATACAGCTTCGATGATTCCGGCCTGACAGGATTACTGGAACTGCGGTTTGAGATTCCGGAGCATAAGGAAATCAACATTCCCAATTATGAACTGAAAATTGAACTGGATGCTGTAAGCCAGGATGGAATTCCCTGGGTCCGAGTGGCTTCATGGAATCACCTGTTCCTGCCACCGGAGAAAAATGACCAGACCAACAGGTTCAAGCTGAAACTCTTCCCAAAGGAAATATGGCAGGAATACAATATGGATCGGAAAAGGGCCGAGGTCGGCAAGCGCTATCTGATCCTGTCATAGCCGGTAAAGCTCAATGAAAATCACCTACTACGCCGCTGCCAGCATCGATGGTTACATCGCCCGCAGCGATGGCAGCATCGACTGGCTGGACCCGTTCCACCAAAGCAACCAGGATTACGGGTATGCCGCGTTCTACGATTCAGTCGACGCCCTGGTAATGGGTCGCACAACCTACGAGCAGATTCGTGGCTTCGGCGACTGGCCCTATTCCGGGAAACCGGCCTTAGTACTGACCAGCCGTTTGTTAATAGGCGAACATATCGCTATAAAATTCGTCACCACCGTCGATCAGTTGGTAGCTGAATTGAATCAATCCGGCTACAACCATATCTGGCTGGTGGGCGGCGGCAAAACGGCCGCGGCATTTTTACGGGCGGGACTGATAGACGAATTGACCGTATCCTACATACCGGTGGCATTGGGAACGGGAATTCCGCTTTTCGCGGAACAGGCCGCCGAGATGGAAATGGAGATTATCGCCAGCGAAGTTTATCCCGACGGTGTAGTTCAAATCACCTACCGGATAAAATCCTGAATGACCGGTAACTATTCGCTGGTCGCCCGGCTTTACGATCCGCTGCTCAATTGGGTCATGCGTCCGATCCGCCGGACCGTACTGCGGGAATTGATCGGTGATCGCCAGGCCGCGATCGTCGACCTCTGCGGCGGCACCGGCGACCAGCTCAAACTGCTGGCGCACAATGGTTTCAGCAACCTGCATTGCGTTGATTTGTCACC
>JBDRBK010000015.1:0-5455 GCA_043822705.1 Fidelibacterota bacterium | reverse complement strand
GCCGTGAAAATCTGTCCGCGGGTACGCAGGCGCCGCACCGCGAAAACCGCCGCCGAGGACTGAAACAGGGAAACGATCACGAAATCGAGATTGTTGCCCATGATGATACCGCTCAGCATGGCGATTGATGTCGCCCCCATGAAGCCGATCCGGGCATCGAACAGGATCGTCATCACCATACCGGCCACCGCCACCGGTATCAGGTACTCGGAAACATTCAGATGAATCACGAAAATATAGGACAGGCCGTGTTCCACCAGGAATATCAGGGCCAGCAACAGCACCAGTTTCCACTGTCTGAACACCACATTGCGGTAAGTCAACAGGAACGAAAAGAAGAATGACACCACCACCGCCACGACCAGCATCCGGCCCAGGAAGGCCAGCACAAAATCGAAATCCCGTTCCAGTCGCTCGCGCTGGGCGATGGCAGCCGTCAGCGAGTTCAGTTTCTGCAGCACATCGTTGGTGATCCGGTCCTTCTCATCGACGATGCGCTCGCCCTCTTTGACCATGCCGCGAAAAATCGGCACCCTTTTCTTGCGGTCTTCCTGGCGCCGTTCGGTGGTTTCCTTGTCGAAAATCAGATTGGGTTTCATGAATTCCACCACCAGCCGGTCCGCCAGCAGGCGCCGCTGATCGGTTTCATCCGGATACAGGCGGTTGATTTCGATTTTGGATTTCTGCCAGGCATTCTCCAGGTCGTTGTAATTGATCGGCCGCGACAGGACCGGTACATCGCCGCTGCTGACCGCCACTTCGTGGCTGATGATGTCACGAATCGGTATATCGTAAATCCCCTCGGCCCAGCGGTTGCGGCAAATCTGGATGACATTATCCTTGAGCAGGCTGTAAGTCAGTTTCGGGTCGGTCTCAACCAGCGGTTTCAGATATTGCTGCCAGAGATTGTTGCCGACCGTAAACGGATACTTCTGCTGGTATTCGCCGGTCAATACCGCCAGCGTGGCGCTATCGGCGGTGACCATCGACCGGGTCTGCTCGTAGCGCTCCGTATAGCGGTAACGGAACATCAGGTCCTTGGAGCGTTGCAACTGATCCTGCGCGGTTCGGATACGGGTGGAAAAATCGAAAAATTCGCCGATAGCGACGATCTGGTTGTCCACCACGTTCTGATTGCGGTTGAACAGGAAAGGTTCCGATTTGACTGCTTCGGTCTGATCGGCCAGCAGTCTCTCCTCCGGTACCAGGATCGGGAAATCGAAGGGCGCGATTATTTCCGCCGGGGCGATATCGTCCAGTTGATATTTATATTTCAACGAACTGCCGCCGGGGAACAGAAATGACAGAATCAAAACCAGTCCGACCATAATCAGTATCTGGTAGCGGTACTGGTGCGACCAGTCCGAGAAACGGGTCAGTCGTGCTTTCAGTCGGGATGGTTTCTTACGCATTAATTCAGGACCGTTTTCAATATTTCCCGGGCGATTATCAACCGTTGCACCTCACTCGAGCCTTCGCCGATTTCCAGCACCTTGGCATCACGGAAGAAACGTTCCACATCGTACTCCTTGACATAGCCGTAGCCGCCCAGGATCTGGATCGCCTCGGTGGTGGCGCGCATCGCCATTTCACTGGCGAAAAGTTTAGCCATGGCCGCTTCCTTGATGACGCCGTGGCCCTGGTCCTTCAACCAGGCGGCATGAAAAACCAGCAGCTTGGCGGCTTCGATTTCGGTGGCCATCGTCGCCAGTTTGAAACTGACGGCCTGAAATTTACTGATCGGTTGACCGAAAGCCTGGCGTTCAGTCGAATATTTCAACGCTTTCAGGTAGGCTCCTTCCGCCGTGCCGACGCCCAGCGCCCCGATCGAGATCCGCCCACCGGTCAGAGTTTTCATGAAAGTCTTGAAGCCACCACTGGGATTGCCCAGCATGTTTTCGGCGGGAACCCGCATATCTTCGAAATACAATTGGCGGGTATCACTGGCCTTCCAACCCATTTTTTTCTCGGCTGGGCCGATTTTTAATCCGGGCGTGTCGGTGGGTACGATGAAGGCGCCGATGCCCTTGTTCTCACCATCTTCGATGATCTGGGTCGTCAGATTCAGAATGCCGGCGTAACCGGCGTTGGTGATGAAGATTTTTCCGCCGTTGATAATATATTCAGCGCCGTCTTTCACGGCGGTGGTCTTGGTGGCGCCGGAGTCGCTGCCGGCGCCCGGTTCGGTCAGGCCGAAGGCTCCCAGCATTTCACCGGCGGCCAGTTTGGGTACATATTTCTGTTTCTGTTCCTCGGTGCCGGAAATAACGATCGGCATCGTCCCCAGGGAAGTGTGGGCGGCCATCGTAATCGCCACCGAAGCATCAACCTTGGCCAGTTCCATGATTGCCGCCGCATACGCCACCGTATCCATGCCGGCCCCGCCGTATTCTTCCGGCACCGGAATTCCCATCAATCCCAGTTCCGCCATCTGGCTGACCAGTTCGTGCGGAAACCGACTCTCCGCGTCCAGTTCGCGGGCGACCGGCGCGACCTCAGTGGCGGCAAAATCACTGACCATGTCGATCAGCATCCGGTGTTCATCGGTAAAAAATAATTCGTCCATTATTTCCCCTTGCTAATTTGAAAGCTGTTGTTGTCTGGTACCCATTATCTCCCGCGGGCTGCCTGAGTGAATTTTACCATCTGATTGCCGCCGATCCCCAGGAAAATCCGGCCCCGAAAGAAGCCAGGATCAACAGGTCACCGCGCTTAATCCGTCCCTCGGCCGCGGCCTCGCTGAGGGCGATCGGAATCGAGGCGGCGGTGGTGTTGCCGTATTTGTGGATATTGCTGTAGACCTGATCCATCTCGACCCCCAGACGTTTGGCGACGGCCTGGGTGATCCGCAGGTTGGCCTGGTGCGGTATGATCAGCGCGACGTCGGCGATGCTCAGTCCATTGGCCGTCAGTGCCTCGCCGATGACCTCCGGGAAACGCGAGATGGCATTGCGGAAGACTTCCCGACCATTCATCTGCGGATAATGACGGCCCTCGGCCAGCATTTCCTGACTTAAATGCGGATTCAGTACGCACGATGGTAATTCCGCCCACAGGATCTTGGAATAGCGGCCATCGGCGTGGAGATGGGTCGACAGGATGCTGCTGTCATCGTCGCTGGGTTGCAGAATCGCCGCCCCGGCGCCGTCGCCGAATAGCACGGCCATGTCGCGGCCTTCTGTGGAAAAATTCAGAGCGTTCGACTGCACCTCGGCACCGACCAGCAGGATGTTCCGGTACTGACCGGTTTTAATGAATTGATCAGCCACCGACAAACCGTAGATGAAACCGGAACAGGCTACCTTGATATCGAAAACGCCGATATTGCCGAGGCCCAGTTTATCCTGAATCTGAAAAGCAGACCCGGGAAAATAGTAGTCGGAACTGATCGTGGCACAAATAACCAGATCGATATCGGCGGCAGCGACGCCGGCCATCTGCATCGCATTGCGGGCCGCCTCGACCCCCAGATCGGAGGTCCCCTGCCCCGGGCTGACGTAATGCCGCTTTTCGATACCGGATCGTTCGATGATCCATTCGTTACTGGTATCCATCAACTCCATCAGATCGAAATTGGTGACCACTTTTTCCGGTACATAATGCCCGATACCGGCAATCTTGGTTTTTATCATCCGTCCACTCCTGATCGTTTGATATCCCTGACATTCAACTGAATGAATTTTTGTCCCTGCCATTCATTGGTTTCGACGACGAAGGCCAAATCTACCGGCAGACCGGTGATCAATTTTTCATAATGCCGAGCCAGGTTGAAACCGATGGCATCGAAAGCCACACGCTCCTGCCGGACCCGGAAACGGATATGATCGCCGGCACCGCCGATGATCCGCGGGTGCCCCGTGACCGCCAGGTTCCTGGCGGCGAATTTGGGCCGCATATTGCCCGGTCCGTACGGTCCCAATTTATCGAGAAAAGTCATCAGGCGGGAATTGATATCGCCAAGTTCCATGATCCCGTCCAGTGTGATGCTGGCGATCAACTGTTCTTCGCTCAGATGACTGTTGGCGTAGGCCACGAACGTTTTCCTGAATTCGGCCAGGTTTTCTTCCCTGACTGTCAACCCGGCCGCCATGGGATGTCCGCCGTAGCCGTCCAGCAAATGCCGGTTGGCGGTGAGCGCCTCGTATAAATCAAAATCCTTGATACTGCGCGCCGAGCCCTTGCCGACGCCGTTGCGGTCCATGCTGATGATAATCGCCGGCCGGTTGAATTCTTCCTTGACGCGCGAGGCGACGATACCGACTACCCCGGGATGCCAGTCGTTCCCGGACAGAACAATGGCCTTTTCGCGGGTCAGGTCCACCTGGGAATTGACCATCCGCAGTGCCTCGTCCACAACTTCCTGCTGGATCGTCTGCCGGCGCTGGTTCTCTTCGTCCAGCTCGGTCGCCAACAGGGCGGCGCGCGCGGGATCATTGGTAGTCAGCAGTTCCACCGAACGGTTGGCGTCGCCCAGTCGGCCGGCGGCATTGATCCGTGGCGCCAGCCAGAATACGATCTGGCCCACAGTCAGCGCCCCGTTGGTTAGATTGACTTTTTTCAACAGTGCCTGCAGGCCGGGACGGGTCGAATTACGCAGTTGCTGGAGACCGTGATAGACGATCACCCGGTTCTCGTCCAGGATCGGCACCATATCGGCGGCCGTGCCCAGCGTAATCAGGTCCAGATACTGGTACATCGTCTCGATGGAGCGCCCGCTCAGTTGGGTAATCGCCAAGGCCAGCTTATAGGCCACGCCACCGCCGCACAGACCGGGAAACGGATAGAAACAATCGGTCCGTTTCGGATTCAGGATCGCATTGGCCCGGGGCAGTCCTTCGTCCGGGGTGTGGTGGTCGGTAATGATCACATCCAGACCGAGTTGGCGGGCGTAATCGACCTGGTCGAAGGCGTTGATGCCGCAGTCGCAGGTAATCAGCAGACGGGCTGAAATTGCCTTGGCATAGTCGATGCCGAATTTTGAGAGTCCGTAACCTTCCAGCTCGCGGTTGGGAATATAGGTAGTAACATTGGCATCCAGCGATTTCAACACCAGATACAGCATCGCGGCGGCGGTGGTGCCGTCCACATCATAATCGCCAAAAACCATGATCGGATTACCGCTGGCGATATGCTCCAGCACCAGTCGGGCGGCTTTCTCCGTGTCGCACATCGCCAGCGGATCGTGAAACATTTCCAGTCCCGGCGCAAAGAAAGATTCGGAACCGGCCCGGGATTCGATCCCGCGGTTGGCCATGACCCGGGCTATGATTTCACTGGACCTGAATTCACTTTTTAACCGGTTTACCAGATCGAGGTCAGGTTCCAGGATGTGCCAGTTCATGGTTTAAAATTGACTCGTTTTAGCAATGTTTTCTTTCGTATGGAGCGACATAATTTAATTATTAAGATTCAGAAAATCCGGTCATAAAAGAAAGGTTCGGTAGATCAATTGAAA
>JBDRBK010000014.1:0-3008 GCA_043822705.1 Fidelibacterota bacterium | reverse complement strand
CCCGCAGCAACTGTTGCAACAATTTGAGGAATTATCCGAGCGATTAGGTATCCGGCTGGTAGAGGACAAGGGCGATTTCGCCGGCGGTAGCTGCCGCGTCCGGGAAGAGGCCTGCATCGTGATCAACAAACACCGGCCGATTGAACAGCAGTTGCGTGTTCTGGCCGGCGCTTTCGGGGAAATGGATCTTTCCGCGGTCTATCTGATGCCGAACCTGCGGGCTTATATCGAAGAAGTGAATCTGCCGCTGTTTGAGACTCAGACAGCCGAAAATGCTTGATTCCGACTAATGCTGACCGTACTATCCGGGCCGGTTTTTAATTCATGATCCGCGGAATCGGACCCGGAGTATTCGCTGGGAAACCATTTATAATCAGAAAAGGATGACTTTATGACCGAATATCAATCTGCCGATATACGTAATATTGCCGTTGTGGGACATGGCGCCAGCGGTAAAACCATGCTCTGCGAATCCATACTGGCTTGCGCCGGCGTCATCAACCGTCTGGGTTCGATCGCCAACGGCAGCACCGTCTCCGACTATCATGACGATGAGCAGGAGCGTCAGATTTCGATTCATGCCACGCTGCTGAACGCCGAATGGCTGGGCAAGAAATTTAATATAATTGATACTCCCGGTTACACCGATTTTATCGGCGAGGCCCTGTCCGCGTTGAGCGCTGTGGACGCGGCGTTGATAGTGATTCATGCCAACCAGGGGGTTGAGGTCGGTACCGAGCAGGTCTGGAATTATGCCAGCAAATTCAATCTGCCGAAAATGCTGGTAGTCAG
Source organism: Fidelibacterota bacterium (assembly GCA_043822705.1). Taxonomy (GTDB): domain Bacteria; phylum Fidelibacterota; class Marinisomatia; order Marinisomatales; family TCS56; genus JBDRBK01. The sequence goes on along the minus strand of JBDRBK010000014.1, from coordinate 2,216 downwards.
TGCGCTGGACAAGGAACACACCGATTACGATAGTATTCTTAGCAAAGCCCGGGAACGTTTCGGGCACAATGTCTTCCCGATGCAGATACCGGTAAATCCCGGTCCCGCCTTCAACCAGGTTCTTGATGTGCAGCGGAAAAAAATCCTGACTTTCCTGAACGACGGCAGCGGCAAATTCGAAGAATCCGATCCCCAGGGGAACTGGGCCGGCAAAGCCGATGAAATGCACGAGGCGCTGATTGAATATGTAGCCGAATCTGATGATTCCCTGTTGGAGAAATTCTTTGAAGAGGGCGGTCTCAGCGAAGAAGAGATGCGGGCCGGTATCCATGCCGCGTTGCAGAATAACGCCTTCGTACCGATGTTCTGTGTCGCCGGCGGCAACAATATCGGGGTTGCCCGTTTGCTGGATTACATCGCCAAATACGGCGCTTCTCCGGAAGACCGGCCGGTAGCCCAGGCGTTGGATGCCAAGACCGATAAAGAGATCGAAATCAAGCTGACCGACGGAGAGATCGTCATGCGGATTTTTAAGACCGTCAGCGAAGCTCATGTCGGTGAAATGTCATTTTTCCGGACCTATTCCGGCACCCTGAAAACCGGAGCGGACCTGTTGAATGTCAATCAAAACAATCCGGAACGGTTTGGACAGTTTTTTGTCATGAATGCCAAGAACCGGACGACTGCCAGTATTCTCCATGCCGGTGATATCGGCGCGGTGGTAAAACTCAAGAATACTCATACCGGTGACACGATCTGTGATCACAAGCGGAAAGTGATTATCAAACCGGTGCAATATCCCAAACCGAACATTCATTCAGCCATCCGCGCGAAAGCCAAGGGCGATGAGGAAAAAATCGCCGTCGGCCTGGCCACCCTGCACGAAGAGGACCCCACTTTTGTCTACCGGGTCGATCCCGAGGTCAAGCAAACCATCATTTCCGGTCAGGGCGAGTTGCATTTGACGGTCATTGTCAATCGCCTGCAGAGCCGGTTCAATGTGGAAATCGTCACCATGGAGCCGAAAATTCCTTACCGGGAAACGATCAAAGGCAAGGGCGAGTCCAAATACCGGCACAAAAAACAGTCCGGCGGCGCCGGCCAGTTCGCCGAAGTCTGGATGCGGGTTGAACCGAAAGCGCGTGGCGAAGGTATCGAATTCACCGACTCGCTGGTCGGACAGAATGTGGATCGCGTGTTTGTGACCTCAGTGGAAAAAGGGGTGAATGTCGCCTTGCAGTCAGGTGTTATCGCCGGCTGTACGGTTGTCGACTTGAAAATCAATTTCTATGATGGCAAGATGCACCCGGTGGACTCCAAGGATATTGCTTTCCAGATCGCCGGCAAGCAGGCTTTCCGCGAATGCTTCCGGAACGCCAAGCCCTGCCTGCTGGAGCCGATCATGATTGTGGAAGTGAAAGTGCCGGAAGAGTTCATGGGCGATGTCATGGGCGATATATCCGGCCGGCGCGGCAAGATTCTGGGGATGGATTCCGATGGCGGTTTCCAGATCATAAAAGCCCAGGTACCCCAGGCCGAGTTGTACCATTATTCGACCACGATCCGTTCACTGACCGGGGGCCGGGGCCTCCACAGCGAAGAATTCAGTCACTATGAGGAAATGCCGAAGGATCTGGAACGCAAGGTTATCGAGGCTTTTAAAAACGAAGACGAAGACGAGAATTAAAATTCCCGTTATGGAAGATAAGAACCGACTTTGGGCGCCCTGGCGCATGGAATATATCCGGGCGCCCAAAGCGACCGACTGCATTTTCTGCGATAAATCGCGACAGAATAAGGATCGTGCCAATCTGCTATTATATCGGGGCAAGGATTCATTCGTATTGATGAATCTCTACCCCTACAACAACGGGCATCTGATGATAGCGCCCTACCGTCATGGCGACAGCATCCACGATCTGTCAGCGGAAGCCAAACTGGAAATCATGACCCTGGCCGATCAGACGATGAAAATCCTGGCCCGCCAGATGAACACCCAGGGATTCAACTTCGGCGCCAATCTCGGTGCCGCGGCCGGCGCCGGCATCGCTGAGCACCTGCATTTCCATATCGTGCCGCGCTGGTCCGGCGATACCAACTTCATGCCGGTGCTGGGTCATACCAAGGTTATGGTTCAGGGCCTGCTGGAAACCTATGATCAAATCAAGCCGGAGTTTGATCTGATTTGAAAACTGGTGGTTGTGGTTTGCCTGAGA
>JBDRBK010000013.1:0-38870 GCA_043822705.1 Fidelibacterota bacterium | reverse complement strand
CGAATATCATCGATCTTATATTTCAGCATGGCGATTCGTTCCACACCGAATCCAAAGGCAAAACCATGCCAGATTTGGGGATCGTAACCGATATTTCTGAATACGTTGGGGTCGACCATCCCACAGCCGACGATTTCCATCCACTGCTGGCGCTGTTCGTTCCAGATGTCGACTTCCGCGCTGGGTTCGGTGAACGGGAAATAACTGGGACGGAAACGCGCTTTAACGTTCGGTCCGAACATCTTGCGCAGGAAATAATCGACGGTGCCTTTCAGGTCGGCAAACGATACATTTTTGTCAACGTAGAGTCCTTCCACCTGGTGGAACAGACAATAATGCTTAAAACTTATCGCCTCATTACGGTAGACTTTACCAGGAATCAGATATCGTAACGGCGGCTGATTATTTTCCATCAAATGGATTTGAACGTTGGAAGTATGTGTTCGTAAAACGGTTTTTTCGTCTACAAAAAACGTGTCCTGCATATCCCGGGCCGGATGATGCGGCGGGAAATTCAGGGCCTCAAAATTATGCCAGTCATCGTCGATTTCGGGACCGTAAGCAACATTGAAACCGATTGTTTGAAAGATTTCCTTCATCTCATCCAGAGTCTGCTGGATCGGATGAATGGAACCGGCGGGGAAATAATATCCCGGCAGAGTATAATCGATCTGTTCGGCCTGTTTTTTATCCAGCAGCGATTTGACGCCGGTAGTTCTTGATTCGAATTCGGCGGTCAATTCCTGCCGCAACTCATTCAGCATCTTGCCGATTTTGGGTTTCTGATCGCCGGCAATATCTTTCAACCGGCCAAATAGATCAGCCACCAGGCCTTTACGACCGAAATATTTAATTCGCAATTCATCGATTGTGCGAATATCGTCGGAAAAAGAATCGAGGTCAGCCCGAAACGAATTTCGGACTGCCTCGATGTGCTTATCCAGAGACATAATCAGGCTTTGACTGAATTTACCAATTCGGCGAATGCATCGGGTTGATTGACTGCCAAATCAGCCAGTACTTTCCGATCCAGTTCAATGCCTTTGTTTTTTAGTCCCGCGATAAAGACCGAATAGGACATATCATGGAGACGAGCCGCTGCGTTGATGCGCGCGATCCAGAGAGCACGAAAATGACGTTTTTTCTGGCGGCGATCACGATAGGCATAAAGACCGGCTTTAGTGACCGCGTCTTTGGCTGCCTTGAATATGCGGCTCCGGGCACCATAGTAGCCTTTGGCCTGCTTGACTATCTTGCGATGTCGTCTGTGCCGAGGCACAGAACTGTTTGCTCTTGGCATAATCTAACTCCTTATACGCCAAGCATCCGGCGGACTTTTTTCATTTCTGATCGATCTACAAGTCCTGTGGTGCGCATTTTCCGTTTTACTGTTTTTGCGCGCCGGATGAGCATATGTCTATGGTTTGCTTTGTTGCGTTTCAGTTTACCAGTTCCCGTCAATTTGAAGCGTTTGGCGGAACTGCGTCTGGTTTTCATTTTGGGCATTCAGCTCACTCCTATTTCGCAGTCATAACGATCGATAACCGGCGTCCCTCGAGACCGTTCTCTTTTTCAACAACGGCAACATCTGACAGCATTTCCTTGACGCGAGCGAGGACTTCCAGTCCCAGATCTTGTCTTACCATTTCCCGGCCACGATACATTATGGTCACCTTTAGTTTAAACCCATCTGTAATGAATTTTTTTGCCTTACCGACCTTAGTATCCAGATCGTGAACGTCGATCCGGGGCCGGAAGCGAATTTCCTTGAACTTAATAACGTGCTGTTTCTTTTTACTTTCGTGCGCTTTTTTCTGTGCTTCGTATTTGGCTTTGCCGTGGTTCATAATCCGACATACCGGCGGCTTGGCACTGGGAGCAACTTCCACTAAATCAAGTTCGGCAATCTCAGCCCGACTCAAGGCATCCTTAATCGAGACAACGCCTAACTGTTCACCATTTTCATCGATTAAACGAACTTCACTCGCCTTGATGGCGTTATTGATACGAGCAGTTGCTATGTTGCTGATGTTAATCTCCTTTGGTTGATTTCGGCACTTAATTCGCTGATCAGGTCATCTACAGCTACCTGACCCAGATCCCCCTGGAAGCGTCGCCGCACGGCGATGGTTTCCGATATTTCTTCGCGCTCACCGATAATAAGCATGACATTAATCCGCGCGGTTTCCGCCAGACGTATCTTGGCCCCGATTTTATCGGGACGATCATTCAAAGTTACCCGTATATCGGCGGTTTTCAAACGGGTTGTCACCTGGCGGGCGTAGTCCAGATGTCTTTCCGAAACCGGCAGCACCGCTACCTGAATGGGAGCCAGCCACAGTGGAAAATCACCGCCATAATGCTCGATCAGGAAACCGATGAACCGTTCGTGGGTACTGAGGGGCGCCCGGTGAATACAAAGCGGAATTTCTTCTTTTCCGCCGGGATTCGTGTAAGTCAGGCCGAACTGCCTGGGTTGGGAAAAATCGACCTGGTTGGTGGCCAGGGTGAATTCCTTGCCGATAGCGCTCCATACCTGAACATCGATTTTCGGTCCGTAGAATGCCGCCTCGCCCGCTACTTCGACGAAATTAAATTTACCGGCATTCAAGGCGTTACGCACGATTTCTTCGGTCTTGATCCATAATTCAGGTTCATCGACGTATTTCTGGCCCAGTCCGGCGGGATCGTGCAGACTGAGACGCATCTGGTACTTGGTTATTCCAAAAATCTCAAAATATTCCAGATAGAGCCGGCAGACCGCCAGAAATTCATCGGTAAATTGATCTTCGGTACAGTAAATATGGGCATCATTCATCTGCATGCTGCGGACCCGCATCAGACCGAACAACTGCCCCGATTTTTCAAACCGGTGACAGGTCCCGTACTCCGCCAGCCGTAACGGCAAATCACGATAACTGCGCGGTTCAGCGGCATAAATCTTGTGATGATGAGGACAATTCATCGGCTTGATGTAATAATCGGTTCCGTCAACATCCATCGCCGGGTACATATCATCGATATAATGCTTCAGATGCCCGGATTTTTCATAAAGAATGCCCTTGGTCAACAGGGGCGTACGGACCCGAACATAACCATGGTAGCGTTCTTTTTCTTTGGCCAGCTTCTCTAATTCTTCAATGATTACCGCGCCGTTCGGCAACCACAATGGCAACCCGGGACCGACTTCATCATCAAAAGTGTAAATTTTTAATTCCTTGCCCAGTTTACGGTGGTCGCGCTTCTTGGCTTCTTCGAGAAAATGCAGGTAATCTTTTAACTGTTCCTTGCTGCCGAAGGCGGTACCGTATATTCGCTGCAGCATTTTATTGCGTTCATCCCCGCGCCAGTAGGCACCGGAAGATTCGAGCAGCTTGAAATGTTTGATTTTCCCCGTCGACGGGACATGGGGTCCGCGGCATAGATCGATAAAACTATCCTGGGCATAGATAGATATTGTCTCGTCTTTCGGTAGTTCCTGGATAATTTCGACCTTATAGGTCTCGTTTTGCTCGGCAAACAGTTTTATTGCCGCATTCCTTTCGAGTTCCTTGCGACTGACCGGATAATCGGCTCTGGCCAGCTCGCGCATCTTTTCTTCGATACGCTGCAGATCGGTTTCGGAAAAAGTGCCTTCGATGTCGAAATCGTAATAAAACTTGTTCTCGATTGCCGGACCAATTGTTATTTTGACGGCCGGGAACAGGATTTTAACGGCCTGGGCCATCAGGTGAGCGGTACTGTGCAACAGTACTTCCTGCCCTTCGGCAGAATCACCGGTGAAGAATTTGATCGTTGCGTCTTTTTCGATCGGCTGGTTCAGGTCGGTCAACTGTCCGTCAATAGCGGCTACCAAGGTCGACTGGGCTAATCTTGGGCCAATGCTCTCTACGATTTCAGCGGCTGTCACACCGACGGGAAACTGACGGGTAGACTGGTCGGGAAAGGTAATATTTATCTGCTTCATCTATTTGGGAAAAGCGTACAAATTATACGGTAAATGAAAAAGTATGTACGTGTGACTCGTCGATTCCGGGCCATGACCGGGCATTTCGCAGTTCTGTTTTGTCACACATATTTATCATCTTATGCTAAAATACTTGGTGGGCGATACTGGACTTGAACCAGTGACCTCTTGCATGTCAAGCAAGCACTCTAACCACCTGAGCTAATCGCCCAAAAACCGAATTTTATAACCTTTTGCTACGATAAATACCTTTCACACCTGAATCCAACCGCTATGTCGATATTTATCATGCAAAAACTAGCGTTTTTGCAGCACGGAATATAAAAAACTTTCCACTAATAATTGCGAAGTGTTTTTCTGAAAACCGCTAATTCAGCAGATCATTTCACGACGAAGACGGCGCTGTAGGAATCCTTATTATTCAGTACTCCCAGCGCTTTTTGCACGACACGGTCATCGGTCAGACTAACTTTTACGCGGCCTTCGGTCCCGGAAAACAGATTGGCGAATTCCATGCGCAGGCCCAGCCTGATCTGGTCGACCTCGCGATCAAACAGGATCGCCTCCTGGGCATCAATAAATTTGTTAATCTGTTGAAAAGCCAGATTCAATTCCGCATTCGTACTGTCGATCACGGTCAGTTTGTCGCGTGCTTCATCCAGCGCAGATTCGCCCGAAATCGGCAGGTCCAGCTCATGCCGGTCAAGAAATGATTTAAAATCGCTCAACAATTCAGCGTCGATCAGAATTGCGTCCTGACTGGCGAAACGGTCGCGATTTTCCTGGGCAAAGGAGAAAAACAATCCTTTCCGCCAGCACTCGCGAACCAGTGTTTCCGCCCGTTCGTTGCTTACTTCCACATCCGGGAAGATACCGCCTCCGCCCTTCACAGTGCGTCCGCCTAGTGTAGTAAAATTGGAATCCTGGACTGCCGTCCAGGCAATGACTTCGGCATTATTGTAATTTGGTTTCTGGATCAGGCGGCCGCTGGGGATATAATATTTGGCCGTGGTCATTTTAAGCGAGTGATTGCCATCGAAATTGTAAACCGTCTGCACCAGGCCTTTTCCAAATGAACGATCGCCCAAAACGACGGCGCGGTCCAAATCCTGCAGGGCGCCGGCGACAATCTCGCTGGCGGAAGCGCTGCCGCCATTGATCAGCACCGCCAACTTGACATCATCACCAATAACCGGATTACTGACGGCTTTGAAGGTCCGATTCGATTCCTTGCTCTTACCCTTGGTCGTCAGCAGGGTTTCGCCTTTCGGGACCAGCAGGTCCAGGACGCCGATCGCCGATTGCAGCAGGCCGCCTGGGTTGTCACGAAGATCGAGAATTATTGACTGGGCGTTCTGATCTTTCAGTTCCTTGAGCGCGTCACGCATTTCCGTGACCGAATTTTTCGAGAACTGCGTCAAGCGGATGTAGCCGGTTCGTTCATCTAACATGCCCGAATAGGCCACATCATTGACAATGATATCTTCCCTGACCAGGGAAAATTCAATCGGTTCCTCAGAGCTGAAACGTTCGATGGTAATGACCAGACTGGTGCCCTTATCGCCGCGGATCATCTTGGCCGCTTCATCCAGATTCATAGCGTCGGTAGGCTTGCCATCGATGGAAAGAATCCGGTCGCCGCTGATAATCCCGGCGCGCTGGGCAGGCGTGTCATCAATCGGCGCAACCACCGTCAGACGTCCTTCCCGGACGCTGATCTGGATTCCGACACCACCGTATTTGCCGTAGGTCAGCATATCGAGACCATCGCGTTCCTCGTCGACCATGTACACGGTGTAGGGATCAAGTTCGGAAAGTGTGTGCTGGATACTCTTCTTGGTAAACGCGTCGATATCGATATCATCGACGTATTTGGTAATAATCTCGCGGTTAACCCAGTGGAATATTTTCTGTGATTGTTCCAGTTGCTTGAACAATTCGGATTTGGTCAATGCCAGCGATCCGAAACCGATCCCCAGCACCAAAACGATGGCTAACCATTTGTAGTAATTATGTTTGTATTTGAGATTCAAAGCAGTGCTCTCCTGAGTAATTCACTCTGTACCTGATCCTGAAGCTGTGCTATCGGTGCATGCCCATCAAGTACAATGATTCTGGAACTGAATCGTTCCGCAATATTTAGATAGCCCCGGCGGACTTTCCGCTGAAATTCCAGTCCTTCATCTTCAATCCGGTCATTTATATTTTTCCGGCGTTGCAGACCGATTTCGGGGTCCACGTCAAAAACAAATGTTACTGTTGGTTCAAGTTCGAAGGTCGCAAAGCGGTTCAACTCAATCAACCATTCCAAATCGATTGTGCGTCCGGCGCCCTGATAAGCCAGGGTCGAATCGGCATAACGATCGGCAATGACCCAGTGGCCGGCACCAAGTTCGGGTAATATCAACTCGCGCGTCAGTTGCGCCCGGCTGGCGGTCATCAGCAATGCTTCGGTGCGTTCGCCCAGTTCCTTGCGATTATTATCCAGCAGAATATGCCGGATCGCTTCGGAAATCGCCGTTCCACCCGGTTCGCGGACAAATGTCACTTCGTGTCCGGCCTTGACCAGATGGTCGTTCAAAAGCCGGGCTTGGGTCGTCTTGCCGCAGCCGTCGATACCTTCGAACGTAATAAACCGCTTATTTGAAATAGACATTCGCGTCATCTTTTCCGATTATCAGTACAAATTCGCCCAGCGGTTTTTTCTTAGTGTAAATCTGAATCAGGTCCCGGACCGTACCGCGTCTGATTTCTTCATGAATTTTGGTGAGTTCCCGGCCGATGACCGCGGGACGATTCCCGATTGTATCATGGATGTCCTGTAATGTTTTCAGAATCCGGTGTGGCGATTCGTAAAAAACCAGCGTTTCAGTGTTGTCGGCCAGGTCGCGCAGTTTGCCCATTCGTCCCTTTTTGGGTGGCAGGAAGCCGACGAACTTGAACGAATCGGTCGGCAGCCCGGAGCTGACCAGTGCGGTCAGGAAGGCCGAGGCGCCGGGGATCGCTTCCACCGGGATATCCGCCTCGATCGCCGAGCGGATCAGACGATAGGCCGGATCGCTGATGCCCGGCGTGCCGGCATCGGTGACGACCGCCACGGAGCGTCCCTCGCGCAGGTGCTCCAGAATCTGCGGTATCCGTGTGAACCGGTTGTGTTCGTAATAACTCAGGACCGGTGTTTTGATGGCGTAATGATTCAGCAGAATTTTCGTATGGCGGGTATCTTCCGCCGCGATCAGAAAAACCGTTCCCAATGTCTCCACGGCCCGGTAGGTGATATCCTTCAAATTGCCGATGGGTGTGGCAATTATGTACAGCCGGGCGGTACTGGTCACTGGGGCGGTCATCGATCCCTTCATATTACCGGATAGTTACAGTCCCTGTACAACGGCTTCGATCGCGTCGGCGATCCGGTCGATCTGGGCGGCGCTGATGGTTAGAGCCGGGGCGATCCGCACCGTACTGTGATGAGTTTCCTTGGCATAAACGCCGTGATTAAGCAATTCCAGCGACACCCGATGTCCGTCCAACCGTGGTGCATCGTGCATCTCGAAGGCGGTCAGTAAGCCGCGGCCCCGGACTTCCTTGATCTTATCGGGGAACAGGTCCTGGATTCCGCGGAAGCGGTTCAGCAATTGCGCACCCCGTTCCCGCGCCTGCTTGGCCAGATTCAGGTCGACCATGGCTTTGATCGCAAAGACCGCAACAACGGATGCCAGGGGATAACCTCCGAAAGTGGATCCTTCCGAACCGGGCGTCAGTACGCCGATTACATCATCGCGTCCGGCCACGAAGGACACCGGCAGAATGCCACCGCCGGCCGCCTTGCCGCAGCCCATCAGGTCGGGCTTGACCCCGAATAACTGGTGGGCAAAATTGGCCCCGGTGCGGGCGAAACCGGTCTGGACTTCATCCATGGCCAGCAAAATATTGTATTTCTTGCAGAGTGCGGCGACCTGCGGCCAGTAATCGTCATCCGGCACAATGACGCCTGCTTCGCCCTGAATCGGTTCCACCAGGTAGGCCACGATCCGGTCGCCCTTCCGCTCGAACAGATCCTGCAGGGCGGAAATATTGTTATAGGGCACCAGTTCGATGCCGGGGACGTACGGTCCGAAGTCAGCTTTGGCAACCGGATCATCGGACAGCGAGACCGCCGTCATGCTGCGGCCGTGGAAATTGCCGCTGGCGGCGACCACAATCGCCTGGTCGGCCGGTACACCCTTCACGCGGTAACCCCAGCGCCGGGAAAGCTTGAACATCAATTCCGGCGCCTCCACCCCGGCTACTTTCGGCACTACCCGGTCCATGCCGGTGATCTCGGTGGCTGCCAGCAGGAAGGCGCTCATGTATTTGTGGCGGATCGAGCGCGGCACCGTCGGTAATTTCTCTTTTGTCAAATGATGGACTACCGCATCCACGATAATCGGGTTTAACTGTCCCTGATTGACCGCGGAATAACAGCAGAGACCGTCGATAACTTCTTCCTCGATGTAGGCTTTGACCTGAGCCGGATCCGGTTTCCGGGCGATCAGCGTCGATGAATCCTTAACTTTTGATATTACAACATTCTCCAGCGGTTTATAGTTGCGTCCCCCCCGCTCCAATTCGATTTTTTCGTGGTCTGCCGGTGATAAATCGCCGATCCGAATACCGTTAATCGTCAGATCGTCACCGTACCCGGAAATCGCCAGTTTGCCCATCATCATCTCCTGCATAATATTTTAAGTGGAATAATCAGGTACAAATTTATATCGTTTGGGATCATCGGCGACAGACATAATCGACTACGGGTTATTTCGGAAGCCCAGCGGCAATTTAGCCGACTATTTGGAAATCGGACCTTGCAAAACGGCTGCCGTAGCGTAGTTGAGATTCGTTGGCAATGGTCCGGTTTATCTTTCAACCATCCGAACGCGGTGTGTAAATTTCCGGCTAAAATCGCAGGTTAATCAGGTTCAAAATTGAGGTGAATATGGCAAAACTAATCGGCATCAGACGCGAGGATAAGAACAAATGGGAACGGCGGGTTCCGCTCATTCCGGAGCATATCGAAGATTTGGAACGGAAATTCGGTATCAAGACCGTGATCCAGCCGGCGCCGGGACGAATCTTCGCCGATGCTGAATTCAGTTCTGTCGGTGCCTTGGTAGCCGAAGATACTACCGCTGCCGATATTAATTTTGCCGTCAAGGAAATACCGGTCAATTACTTCCAGGCCGAAAAGACCTACATCTTCTTTGCCCATGTGATCAAGGGCCAATCCTACAACATGGCCATGTTGCGGCGGATGATGGACCTGCGCGTTAACCTGATCGATTATGAAAAAATTATCGACGAATCCGGTCGGCGCCTGATATTTTTCGGTAAATATGCCGGTCTGGCGGGAATGGTCGAAACGCTCTACAGCTACAGGCAGAAACTGTCCGCAGCGAGGATCGATTCACCCTTTGACGCCATCAGGCAGGCCTACCAGTATGATTCGGTAGAAGATGCCAAACGGCACTTCCGCGAAGTCAGCGAAAAGATCAGCAAAGATGGCTTTCCCGAGGTACTCAATCCGGTGGTGATCGGTGTCGCCGGTTATGGTAATGTCGCCCGGGGCGCCCAGGAAATGCTCGATCTGCTGCCGGTTATCGAACTGACACCGGCGGAATTGCTGGAGTCCTATGGTCGCCTGAACGATCGCAAGCATATTTTCAAAGTCGTTTTCAAGGAAGAGCACATGGTCCGCCCCACCAGCGGTGATTTCGAATTGCAGGATTACTACCAGCATCCGGAAAAATATGTCGGTATCTTCGAACAGTACCTGCCCAAACTGACGATGCTGGTAAACTGCATCTACTGGACCGAGAAATATCCGCGGTTGGTGACCAGGAATTACCTGATTAATCACACCGACGACAATTTCAAGCTCAAGGTAATCGGCGATATCAGTTGCGATATCGATGGTTCGATCGAGATCACCAACAAAGTAACCTACCCCGATAACGCTTCTTTCACCTATCTGCCACGGGAAGACCACACCGTTGACGGTGTACTCCGGGACGGCGTGACCGTGATGGCAATCGATAATCTGCCCTGTGAATTTTCGCGCGAGGCATCGGCGGAGTTCTCGAATGTCCTGAAAGAATATGTCAAACCGATTGCGGATGCCGATTTCGGCAAACCTTACGAAGAGTTGAATTTACCCTACCCTATTAAAAAAGCCCTGATTCTCCATCGGGGAGAGTTAACTCCGGACTACGAATACATCCGGGATTTTCTCAAATAAGCAATTACAAACCTCATCAAGATACGGAAAAGCGGAGGTAATATGGATAAAATACTGGTTCTGGGCGCTGGATTAGTCAGCCGGCCGGGAGTACAATATCTTTTGAAACACAATCTGACGGTCACGGTGGCATCGCGCACGGTCAGTAAAGCGCAAAAGCTGGTACAGGGTTTTACCAACGGCAAGGCGCTGCCGATCGATGTCAACGATCAAGCCGCGCTGGCGGAACTGATCAAGCAGAATGATATTATCGTCAGTCTGCTGCCCTGGGTCCACCATTTAAAAGTAGCCGATTTATGTGTTCAGCTTAATAAACATATGGCTACCACCTCCTATGTCAGCGAAAACATGAAAAAGCTGGATGGAATCACCCGCGAGAAGGGCCTACTCTTCCTGAATGAGATCGGTGTCGATCCCGGTATTGACCACATGTCCGCCATGAAAATCATCAATATGGTCCGTGCGGAAGGCGGCAAAGTCCTGCATTTCTTCTCCAATACCGGCGGCCTGCCCGCTCCCGATGATAATGATAATCCATTCGGCTATAAATTTTCCTGGAGTCCCAAAGGCGTGGTGCTGGCTTCGCGCAATTCGGCCCGTTGGCTGGAAAACGGTAAAATCGTGGAAGTTCCCGGAGCCGAGCTGTTTTTGAATTACCTGGTGGAAAATGTCGAACCGCTGGGCCAGTTCGAGGTTTATCCCAATCGCGATTCGGTTCCTTATAAGGATGTCTACGGACTGGATAACGCCCTCACCGTCAAACGCGGTACCTATCGGAATCTGGGTTGGTGTGACACCCTGAAGAAAATCGTCGATCTGGGTCTGGTGGACGAAAAACCGGTCAAGCCGGGCATAACTTTCAAACAAATGCTGGCCCAACTGGTGGGTGCCGCCGCTACCGATGATGTCAAACAGAAAGCCACCGAAAAGGTCGGTTTGAAGGTTGACGACCCGATCATGCAGCGGCTGGAATGGCTGGGCCTGTTCAGCGATGCCACCATCCCGGAGTTTGATAATGTGCTGGATGTCCTGAGTCAGCAGATGCAGGATAAACTGTACTACGCTCCGGGTGAAAAAGACATGATCGTCATGCAGCACCAGTTCACGATCGAAAATGCCGATGGCACCCGCGACCTGATCACCTCCACCCTGATCGATTACGGCATTCCCAATGGCGACAGTTCCATGGCCCGCACGGTCAGTCTGCCCCTGGGTATCGGCGTTCGCATGATGGCCGAAGGCAAAATCAAGCTCACCGGGGTTCAGATTCCCAACCTGCCGGAAGTCTACGAACCGGTGCTGGACGAGCTGGCCACCCTGAATATCAAAATGGTCGAACGGCGTCAGCGTCTGTAAATTTACCAGCGTGGTAATCTGCAAGGGCTCTGATTTTTCAGAGCCCTTGTTCGTTAGTGAGATATAACTGTGAATTTTAGGATTGGATAGGGTAAATTAAGTTGGTTGTCAGCAATGAACTTTTCCTAAAGGATAATTCGGGACCGATTAGCAATGAATGATCGTCAACCTCACGAAAAAACCTTTGACATTTCGACCAGAATAAAATTCTATATCTGGCCGATCAGCATCCTGTGGACGGTGGCGATTCTGCTTTCCCTGACCTGGAATATTATCGGACTGAAACAGAACATTGTCGACGACGCCCGCCTGCATGCGCTGGTAGCCTTCGATAAGGACGTCATTTACCGGCGCTGGAATGCCCGGCTTGGCGGTGTTTTCGCCCCCGTCAGCGGAACGACGGTCCCGAATCCCTATCTTCAGGGACTGACTGTACGCGATGTCGTCACTCAGAAAGGTGACACGCTGACCAAAATCAATCCGGCGTATATGACCAGGCAGGTTCACGAATTGTTACGCGATCAATCCGGTGTTCTGGGACATATCACCAGCCTGAAGCCGATCCGGCCGGAAAATGAAGCCGACGACTGGGAAAAAACCGCCCTGCAGGCATTTGAGTCCGGCGCCGTTGAACATTCCGGCATCCAATCGATCGCTGGTGTGGATTATTACCGCTACATGCAACCGCTGGTGACTGAATCATCCTGTCTGCCCTGCCACCGGCAACAGGGTTACCAGGTAGGCGATATCCGGGGTGGTATCAGTGTATCAATTCCGCTGGCTCCGCTGCTGGGAAATGCCGCCGGCAGCATCAATCGTGTCACCATCGGTCATGTACTGTTGTGGTTGATCGGCGTTGTCCTGATCGGCCTGGCTGCCGGCAGTATCAGGCAAAAGGAAAGAGACCGGTTGCAGGCGATCACCGAGTTACGGGATTCGGAGACCATTTACCGCCGGTTGTCGGAACGCCTGGCGGAGACCAACTCCATCAAGGAACTGCTGCTGGATATCATCACCCACGACCTGAAAAATCCTTCCGGCGTCATCAGCGGGATGGCCGAACTGGCATTGAAAGAAAATCCCAAGGACAGAATCCTGTCGGTGATTAAAGAAAGTTCGGACAACCTGTTGAAATGCATCGATAACGCCACCACCCTTTCACGGATATCCGCCGGCGACGAAATTGAGAAAGAGCAACTCGATCTGACCGGGATCATCACCGCCATTG
This sequence comes from Fidelibacterota bacterium, assembly GCA_043822705.1. Taxonomy (GTDB): domain Bacteria; phylum Fidelibacterota; class Marinisomatia; order Marinisomatales; family TCS56; genus JBDRBK01. The sequence goes on along the minus strand of JBDRBK010000013.1, from coordinate 26,045 downwards.
TCAAGGAATTCCAGCCGACTCTGGAGGCCGCCGAAATGCAGGTCAGCGTCGAACTGCCGGAAGAAATAATTGTCGCCGCCAACCCGATCATCGCCGAGGTATTCCGGAATTATCTCAGTAATGCTATCCGCTATGCTGCCGATGGCCGGCGGTTGGTAATCGGTTCCACCCGGGTCGGTGAGAATATTGAGATCGCTTTCAAGGATTTCGGCACGACCATTCCGGAATCGCAGTACGGCAATGTCTTCATGCGTTCCGTTCAACTGGACAAGTTTGCCAAACGCGGCCGGGGATTGGGGCTGGCGATCGTCAAGAAGATTGCCGAAATCCACAACGCCGGCGTCGGCATCCGACCCAACCAGCCCAACGGCAATATCTTCTATATCAGTTTTCCTGTAAAATGAGAAAGGCCGCTGGTTAGCGGCTTTTCCTTAAGCAATCAGCTCAAACAGTCAGGATCAGAAATCGCCGAACTTGATGCCCTGGGCCAGCGGCAGTTCGGAACTCCAGTTGATCGTGTTAGTCTGCCGGCGCATGTAAGCCTTCCAGGCATCGGAGCCTGATTCACGGCCGCCGCCGGTTTCCTTTTCACCACCGAATGCGCCGCCGATCTCCGCCCCGGAAGTGCCGATATTGATATTGGCGATTCCACAGTCGCTGCCGGAGTGGGCCAGGAATTTCTCGGCATTCTGCACGGTATTGGTGAACATGGCGGAAGACAGCCCCTGGGGCACGTTGTTATGCTGGGCCAGGGCGTCATCGATACCGTCGTATTCGATCAGGTACAGGATCGGCGCAAAGGTTTCTTCCTGGACTATGTTATACTCATTTTTCGCCTTGGCTATAGTCGGCTCGACAAAGGTTCCGGGCCGGTCCAGAACTTTGCCGCCACAGAGAATTTCACCGCCCTCGTCCTTGATCCGGTCCAGGGCGTGCTTGTAAGCCTCGATACAGCCCTGGTCGATCACCGGACCCATCAACGTACCGGGATCGAGGGGATCGCCGATACGCACCTGTTTGTAGGCCGCTACCAGACGGTCGGCGACATCCTGGAACATGCTTTTGGGCAGGAAAATGCGCCGGGTCGAAGTACAGCGCTGGCCGGCGGTACCGACCGCACCGAAGACGATCGCCGGGATCAACATCTTCATATTGACATTCTCGTCGACAATAATGGCATTGTTGCCACCCAGTTCCAGGATCGTTTTTCCCAGCCGGGCGCCGACGACCTTGCCGATCCGTTTGCCCATCGGGGTCGATCCGGTAGCGGAAACCAGCGGTATCCGCGGATCGTTGATCAGCAGTTCGCCGATGGTCGATCCGGAACCGATCACCAGCTGGAAGATGGCCGGATAACCGTTTTTCTCCAGCACTTCATTACAAATATTCTGGACGGCGATGGCCGTTAAGGGCGTGGTCGAGGATGGCTTCCAGACCGTCGTGTCGCCGCAGACGGCGGCGATGAAGGCGTTCCAGGCCCAGACCGCCACCGGGAAATTGAAGGCCGATATGACGCCGACGATCCCCAACGGATGCCACTGCTCGTACATCCGGTGCAGGGGACGTTCGGAATGCATCGTCAGACCATAAAGCTGGCGGGACAAGCCAACGGCGAAATCGGCAATATCGATCATTTCCTGGACCTCGCCGTCGCCTTCGGCCTTGATTTTACCCATTTCCAGGGTCACCAGACTACCGAGGGCGTCTTTCTTTTCGCGCAGGGCGTTGGCCATCAGCCGGATCAGTTCGCCGCGTTTCGGCGCCGGCACCATCCGCCATTCCTGGAATACTTTTTCCGACACCTTTACGACCGCCTCGTAATCGGCCGGCGTACATTTGTAGACCGATGCGATCACTTCACCGGTAGCCGGATTAATAGAATCAATTTTACCGGCGTCCGTAGTCTTACACCACTGACCGGGTCCGGCGCAGGCACCGTAATTGTTTTTTTCGATGCCCAGTTCTTTCAGAAAATCCATTGGCAAACCCCTTGCGTCTTTTATGTGTTGGTTGATTTGGTTGGATTCAAGAATTCGAAATCTGTGTTTATTTCTTAACCCTGAAATCGTCGCTATTTCCTTGTTAAAAATTAGACAAGCTGAAAATGATTACCAAAGGAATCAGGCGGTGGTTATGGTTAGTGCTGAGTGCTGTCAGAGTCGCGGCCCCGGGTAACGGGCAACCTTCCGGGTCGCAAAACAGAACAGGGAAGGATTTCTTTGACAGCGGTCATTCCATCTCGATTATGACAACTTTCCTTAGTGGAAATTGTCATATTAAACATGAATATACACAAGCTGAGCCTGCCGGTGATTCTGTGCATCTCCCTTACCGGCTTACAAGCCCAATTGAGTCAGGCGGAAATTGACTCGATCGTTAACTACCAGGTACGGCAACTGACGGATAAATCCAACCTGTTTGGACTTTCACTGGGAATATACTATGCCGGCCAGGAATATTTTTACAACTACGGCAGCACGGAAGTTGGCGGTCAGCCGCCAGCAACTGAAAATACGGTCTATGAAATCGGTTCGATTACCAAGACCTTCACCGGGATCCTGCTGGCCCAGGCGGTAGCTGAAGACCGGATTAAACTGAGCGACGATATCCGCGATCACCTGAATGGGAATTACACCAACCTGGTTTACGGTGACATACCGGTGCAGGTCGTTTACCTGGCCAATCATAGCTCGGGTTTACCTGAAGACCTGATACCACAGGAGTTCTATTCCTTTGCTGATCCGACCTTGTGGGATATTATCAATTTCTATGAAGGCGATGATGGTACATTATTCAGGCGTGATCTTCAGCAGGCAAGCCTTGAATCCGAACCAGGTACGAAAATTCAATATTCCAATGCGGGAATGATCGTCCTGGGAATGATACTGGAGAATGTCTATGGGGAAAATTACAGTGACCTGATCAGGGAACGGTTCGCGCAAAAACTGGGTATGATTAATACCGCCACTGTTTCCTTTGTCAATGATACTTCCGCCTATACCAAAGGTTACGACAAGAAGGGTAATATTATGCCCCATATTACCTTTCAGATTGCCGGGGCGGCCGGTGGCTTGATATCGACCGCAAAGGATATGGTGGCCTATATGGCCGCCAATCTGGCTGGGGTCGATCCGGCATTTGGATTAGCTCATGGCAGCACGGCGGCAATTGCCGGACAGACGATTGGTCTGGGCTGGCAGATCGGTCAGGACGACCGGGGAATGAAAATGTTATGGCACGATGGCGGCGAACCGGGCTTCAGCAGTTATATCAGTATTATTCCTGAACGGAAATTGGGAATCGTATGTCTGACTAACCAACGTGGCCGTCAGAACCAATTGACGGACCTGAGTCAGCGGATATTGAGTGAATTATAAGCGGTTTAGTTGAATCCAGTTGCTTGAAAAAGGGCGCATTGCAATGCGCCCCTAAAATAAATATTCCCCGGGTTCTCCGTACCTCTGTGGCAGCCCTATTTCACAAAGATGATCTTTTGCATATTAACATTGCTGCCTGACTGCAACCGCATCAGATATACCCCGGCGCTCAGGGATTTTACTATAGTTCCCTCCCCCGGAGGGGTGTCCCGACATTACCATGTCGGGACGGGGTGGGTGGCGACGGTTGCGGGTTTACACACCCCCCGTTGCGCGGACCCCTCTCCGCCTGTGGCGGACAAGTCTGCCCAAGGCGGACAAGTCAAGAGCGGAATTGAAATCGGACCCCTGCCCCATGAAAAAACCCGGCAACTGGCGGTACCGGGCATTGCGCCACCAGCGCTAAGGCTTCGGCAGGCACTACCAATTATTTATTGTATCCTGATTTGTAAGGGCACGGCGCGCCTGCGCGGCGTAGTTCCGTACAGGACGTAGACGTGCCGTGCCTCTACATTTGACCGGGTAGTGCCAAGAACAATCGGTCATCCCGTGCCCTGCGGCCGCCTGCTCCAATCCCGGAGGGATTGAATCTGAATAGCACTCGTTGCCGCCCAATAACGCCAACCACGGAGTGGTTGAATTTCAGGGTACAGGGGCAATCGCCCGGTGCTGTGAGTAGTGCGAAATCAACCGGGCGGCTGATTGCCCGTTGTCTAGGCTTCCATGATGGCTTTCAACTTTTCTAGGTCGGCGGTAAGCTGGCTGGTTATGCGCCGCTTCATGAGGCGGATGATGATTCGCATCAGGGAACCCGGTTTTATTCGCATATGGGCCGTCACGCGGCTGCCGGTACCATCCGGTGCGATGCGATAGCCGGCATGACTGCCTTCGAACCTGTTGCCGGTGACATACCAGGTTATGATGTACGGCTCTTCCCACTCGGTTATCCGCCACGGCCAGTCGCCGACTCCTTCAATAACGTGTAAGCCGGTCGAACCAATCCCATACGGCGGATCGGAAATCCACCGTCCGGCTTTCACGCTGCTGCGCCACCGGGTATCATTGGAAACGTCATATAAATATTTCCAGACATATTCCGGGGGGCGTGCGATCCAGACCGAACTTTCGATGTCAGGTTTTGGCAGAACACTGGTCATACTACCTCCTTTTAATGATCAGTGGTCGCAGCGTTACTCACAAACACTGATCGGGTCATCACTCTTTGTTTAACAATAGCGCCAGGAAGCGATCCACATCGTACAGCACCGACTGCACCCATGACAGCCCAATAAGGCGACAATACCACGGCCGGCAATTTGAGCAGCAATACGAAAGACGGAAATTTTAATTTAATAAGGTAAAGGGCGCTCATTAGAAGTGCTAAACCTGCGAGGATGTAAGCCAGAGTTACCATGATTACCTCCAAAAATTGTTATCCGGGCAACGCCCGACCAGTATTTATGGCCCGCCGGATTATTGAGCGGCCAATTCTTCAATAATCTTCGCGCAGCCGCCATCGCGCAGGTAGGCGGCGTGGTTCCCGACATTCTCAAAATCCCGGCCGGTAATTTTGGCACATTCGAATTCGAAACCGGATTGCTTTAAAAACCGGTCCATCAGATCGGCGAACCTGGCATTAAAGCCCTCATCTTTCCACAGATTGTCGACGCCCTGCTCCCGGTGGCAGCGCAGGCCGTTGATCCAGATCGCGGCCCCCAGGGCGCCACAGGCGCCGCCGCACAGACCGATACCGCCGGCCAGTCCCGCCGCCATGACCGTATGCAGGTCGGACTCGCCCAACTTGCGGGCCACCAGCGCCGCGCAGCTTACCGGCGCCGGGGGTATCTCAGTCTCTTCGGCGGAAACGGCGGAATCGATCGCCTCGAAGGCCGCCGGGGCATATTTCGCGGCCATCCGGAAGCAGCCGATGCTGCCGCCTTTGATCAGGAAATACTTGATCATTTCCATCGTGGTCGAGGACTTGTCCAGGTCGGTAATGTCGACGCAATTGACCGGCCCGGTCTGGGCCCGGAAGGACCGCACCAGCTTTTGCGCTGCCAGGACCGCCGAGGTCTCCGCCTGGGGACCCGGGCCATGCACGCGATAGGCCTGCGCCCCGGCCGCCAGGGCGGCGCCCCAGAGCATGCCGCATTGAAAACCGTGTTGCATGATTCCCCCGGCGAAGGTCGGGACCGCCACTTCTTCATCGAGCAACGGCTGCCCGAAGGCGCGGTTGAGCACATGGAACAGCGTATCCGAGCAGGCCCGCCCATGCAGAAAGGTGCCCACCGTTCTCAGCGCCGATAATTGTTTTCCTGCCTTGGCCATCGTAACTCCTGTTATTTATAATCTACCGATTAATTCGCCGATACCCGGTCGCCGTTTCACACCGCTGTTTTCCTTGCCAGAACGATGTCCACCGGCAATCCGAACATGGTCATTTCAGTCACATTTTCGGTCCTGAAGCCGGCTTCTTCCAGCGCCTCGCGGACGTAGATCGGGCGGCAGTCGGCATATTTTTCATACCGGGCATGGGTCCATTCATAGAGCCGGACCATCAGGCCGCCGTCCGCCCTTTTGGACATCGCCACCACGCCGATGCGGCCGCCGTCCCGGAGGACGCGCGAACACTCCCGCAGCACCACCGGGATTTCCGGCGAATCAAACAATTCCAGGGTGAAACTGATGAAGACGGCGTCGACGCTGCGGTCGGCGAAGGGCAGTTCCACGACATCGCCGCAGTGCAATTCCACGTTTTCCAGTCCGGCGGCGCCGATCCGTTCCCGGGCGACATTCAGCATCCCCGGCGACAGGTCGATCCCCAAAATCCGGCCCGCAGGACCCACAGCCTGCGCCAGCGCCGTCAGGCAGGTGCCGGTGCCGAAGCCGATCTCCAGCACGGTTTCCCCCACTGCGGCATTCAGCGCCGCCAGGCCCGCTTCCTTGTACTTTTTCTCGGACAGCCCGGTCAGCAGATCGTACCAGCGGCTCAGCTTATCGTAGCTGGCGCGGGCTTCTTCCCGGGTGCGGGTGACGCTGCTGATTGGCGCTTTATCGCTCATGGTTGCTCTTTTAAAATCTGGATTGCCGGACCGGCGGGAACGCTGCGAGCGGGCCTCCCCCCTGCGCTTCCGCCGGTTGATTTTAGGGCGGGCAGCGGTCTCAGGGCAAGGAATTAGTGAAGAGTGATAAGTAATGAGTAATGAGTAATGAGTAATGTGTCAGCCTGACGGCTGAGGGTGAGCGTCCTGATTAAAGCCTATTAAATTCTGTCATGCTGAGCCTGTCCCTGCCCGCCGGAGGTACGCAGGCGGGGAAGCATGGGCTTGTTTATCCGTTATCCGGTATGGTGAGGAGTGATAAGTGATGCGTCAGCCGGGTGGCTGATCGTGAGCGACGTGAGTCGGCCTGCGGCCTGGTGAGAAATGTGAGTAAGATACGAGTACAATGTCATGCTGAGCCTGTCCCTGCCCGCCGGAGGCACGCAGGCGGGGAAGCATGAGCCTACCTGTGAGACGCAGTGTTAACGAAGGCGCATCGAAGCATGGGTCTGCTTTTCTGCCCTCTACAATCCCGCAGGGATTGAATATGAATAGCACTCAAAGCCGACCAAACGCGCCAACCACAAAGTGGTTGAATTCAGGGATCAGGAATCAGGGATCAGGGATCAGGAATCAGGGGTCAGGGATCAGGAATCAGGGATCAGGGGTCAGGGCATTTGCCTGCGCTGGCGCTCCGGCTTGGTGAAAAGTAATAAGTAATAAGTAATGCCGGCACTCTGGGATTTTTATAGTCCCCTCCCACGGAGGGGTGTCCCGACATTACTATGTCGGGACGGGGTGGGTGGCGACGGTTGCGGGTTTACACACCCCGCCCCATGAAAAAGCCCGGCACCATTCGGTACCGGGCTGAAACGGTTCATTGCGGCTGGAGTGTTACTTTATTGATATGTTATACCCGCATTCTCAGCGTTCTCTGCGAACTCGGCGGTGACCGGCCTGGCTATAATTTAATCACGATGATATCCGACGGCTGCCCCGTCAGCAGATCATCTTTCAGGTACTGGAAATAGTATTCCGTACCGCTGGCCGGAGGTGCGCCGATGGAATAGGGCGGTTTCAGATCGATGGCGACCTGGGTGAAATCGGTCTCACCCAGCACCTCCGCTCTTCGCCGTTTAACCGCCGAGGGCGCAAAGAACGCAAAGAATTGAAAATTGTAGATTGGGAATTGGTAATTGCACCCCGGCTCCCCAGCTCCTCCGCTCCTCATCTCCTCCGCCCCTCATCACCGCCGCTCTTCATTACCCCCGCCCAACAGCATTTTTCGCTCCGTTTACCCGGTTTTCAGCCTTCCGAACCAAACTTTTCGGTCTCCTGCGCCGCAGGGAGCCCCCAAACACCCGCAGGGAGGGTCAAACACCTGCAAAGACAGCAAAATATTGCGCAGGACGGCTCAATGTTTGTTTGGGAAGGCGAAATTTCCCGCAGGGAGGGTCAAACCTCCGCAGGGAGGGTCAAACCTCCGCAGGGAGGGTCAAACCTCCGCAGGGAGGGTCAAACTTGCGCAGGAAGGGTCAAACTTGCGCAGGAAGGGTCAAACACCCGCAGGGAGGCTATAATACCGCAGCAGCCTACAATTTGTGCGGGTATTGAGGTATTCCCGCGCCAAACAGCTTTTCAGGCCGGCAGCGCCGGCCGCCGGTTGACAGGAAAGCAGATTATTTATAGTCGATCGGTACAATTGCAAAACGTCGGTTACACTAATATCCGCTAATATTTAGCGGGCGGCGGGGAATTATGGCAAGGGAAAAATGTGTTTGCCGGATGATGCGGTGCCGGTAGCCGATTATTGGTTTACTGCCGGGGATATTATTAACTAGCTGGAGAAATGAAGTAAAGGGTTATTGCGGTAACGGTTTCATCACGGTTGCTCTACGTGAGAATACTTATTAGCAATAACCAGATAGCTCTGCGGCGTGAATATTATTGGTATATTTCATAAAGACAGAATCTAAACCTGAGTTTCACGTCCGTATCAGTGTATGTTAAGCGGCAATTATGCTGTATCTGCTTGTTCACGGTAGTATATACTATCTATTCCTACAGCATCGAGAAATCTACTCCGGTTTTTATTGAGAATATCTTGTCCAAAGGAAATACTCCGGGGACGTTTGAATGCATGAAATAAGTATAGACGTTTTTTTGCCCGGGTCATGGAAACATAAAGTAGACGAGCTTCCTCTTTTACATCAGCTTTGTTTCCAGGTATTATGTCATCCTCCAACCCTACAATGACCACGACATCAGCCTCAAGTCCTTTTGCCTTTCTCATTGTCATCAATTGTACTGAACCAAAACCAGTGGGTGAGGCTGGCACTAATGCTGAAATGATATTATCAATATCGCTTATAAGAATATTTGAATTCTTCCAGACTCCACTTGCTGCACAGAATTTCGAAATGAATTCCAAATTGTTCCCAGATTCACTCGTGAATAACTCTAAGAGTTCTGTCATAGTTGATTTTAAAATATTGAGATTTTCAGAGCCATCTTCGTGTTTTAATAGCGCAGAAAAAAAATCGTCTCTTGTGTTCACTTCTGACCACAGATGGGCAATTTCGGTTTCAACTAATAGTCGTTTCATAAGTGTTTCTTCTGATAATCGTTTGCCCTTGTTAAAGCCTGGAACTTTAGCGGTACCGTGATTTAATAATTCCTCGACAGCAACGCGAGTAAGGAAGCTATCATTAGGATTCTGTACCCACTTTAGTATGTTCCGGATTACATCAAGACGCTTGTTAAGATGTTCTGGCAATAAACTGGTTGGGCAAGTATGCGGCACGCCATACCTTCTCAGAACTTTTGAGATCAGAGGAAAGAAATCCTTCTTGGGGGCCAAAACGAGGACTGTATTATTTACACTGATTGCTTTTCGGGCAACCCTTGCTGTAAGATGCGCTTCCTTAGTTTCGCTCGGTAGTTGTAATACGGTTGGCGGGGCTACATCATCGACATGATACTCAAGATCAAATGGACCTAACCACTCAGGATAGTACGCTTTCAACATCATAGAAGCTGGATCAATTATCTGCTTTGGACATCGCCGGCTGTGGGCCAGAGGTGGGGTAATAGAATCCTTAAAGTGATCTGCAAAATTGAGGATATAGGATGGATCTGCTCCTCTAAAGCCATAAATACTCTGTGCATCATCTCCAACTACGAAAAGTCCATTAATTGAATTTGCACTGATGGTTTTGATTAATCTGAACTGTGCCGCGTTGATGTCTTGATACTCATCAACTAGAAGATAGGTCGCACGGGTTTTGTACTCTGCTAATATATCGTCTTCATTCTCAAGTATCTGATTAGCAAAGATGACTTGATCATCGAAATCGATGTAATTGCATGCTGACATGATATTCCAATATGTCTGGCATATTTCACATTGACCTGGTTTGCTACCTATATTGCAATCACCTTCAGCTTTACACTGAAATGCACTTCTGGCTTCATCTTCACTTTTACCGATGATCATTGCAGAATCTCGAAAAATTAGTCGTTTGACCGCTTCATCGCTCTGAACATTTAAAGCAGTTTTTCTTAGTCCAACTGACTTTGGTTTGCAATTGACTATTTCCATTCCAAGGGAATTAAGAGTTGAGATATGAGGCATCTTATTGAATGGGATTGAGAAACCGCTGTTAGTATCCAGCAACTTATTCCTCATATGTTGGCTGGCGTCTCTCCCAAAAGTCACAACAGATATATGATTCGAATCGACATCTTGGTCAATAAGTCTTTTAACACGATCGCTTAGTAGATACGTTTTTCCTGCCCCAGGTCCAGCTAGCACTAAAGTAGGTGCATTCAGATTTGATACTATTTCTTCATATTCCATGAAAATCCCAAGTTAATTCAGATTCTCCAATAAATAATATTGACCGCCTAACTATTATTTATGAAGAATTTTGCCGTTCCACAAAATCATGCTATTCAGCATATAATGTTTATTGATATTGTTCATTCTCAATATTATTCCAAACACTAATTCTGAATAACTACCCGCTCCCTGGAAACAATCGACACGAACAACAGGCGCTTGATAGGTGCCTATACAATATAGATAGTTCTACCATTCGTAGCTGACCTCAATAGTCAATTCACAATTCTCATCGAAAGTAAGTGTAAATATTTCTGTATCGTCATACGGATCAAATTCGAATGCACCACTTGCTATTAAATCGTCAGAAAGGATGTCAGCATCATAAATGAATATTTCCAAATTATTATCGAAATCCTCAATAGTAAATGTAGGATTAAGCTCCCAGTTGATAGGTAGGTCGTTAAGTGAAATATCTTGTATTGTTCCTGTTTCGAGGTATCCAGTTCTATCTGATTCTTCAAATCGAATATATACATCGGGACCTGACAGTTCATCCCAATCGATATTAGATTCATTTCTGAACGACATCATCTCGAGCGTGACTTTTTCAATAGTCATACTGTCTGCTTTTATTTCCAAAAGTTCCTCACAGCCAAACAAAATAATCATTGTAGTAAGTACTAACATTTTATACTTCATTATTTATTCCCCATTTCTGTCGGTTAATCACTATTCAGTTAGAATTTCTTTAATTTTAAAGGCTGCATATGTAGAATTTCATTTTTCATAGCATCCTTCCACTACCCGGAGACAATCGACAGTAAACAGCAGCAGGTACGATTCCCGCGTCCGGTTAACGTGGTGGAGTTTAAGGTATTTAGGGCGGCGCTGGCAAGGAAATAGTGAATGGTGAGGTATCAGCCGGGTGGCTGACCGTGAGAGACGTGAGACGGCCTGCGGTTGAAAGTGAGCAATGTGAGACGGCCTGCGGCTGAAAGTGAGAGACGTGAGACGGCCTGCGGCCTGGTGAGAAACGTGAGAATGCTGATACCAAAAAAAATGCCCGTCACTCGGGGATTTTACTATAGTCCCCTCCCCCGGAGGGGTGTCCCCGACACGTCGGGGACGGGGTGGGTAGTGACGGTTGTGGGTTTACACACCCCTCTCCGCCTGTGGCGGACAAGTCCACCCAAGGCGGACAAGTCCAGAGGGGACTGATTTGACAAACAGAATGCGGCCGCCGGTTCAAATCCCGGAGGGATTGAATCTGAATAGCACTCAATGCCGACCAACCGCGGCAACCACAAAGTGGTTGAATTAAGGCGTCAGGATCAAGGGTACCAGCCGGCGCTGGCAAGGAAATAGTGAATGGTGAGGTGTCAGCCGGGTGGCTGACCTTGAGAGACGTGAGACCGCCTGCGGCCTGGTGAGAAACGTGAGTAAGGTACGAGTACAATGTCATGCTGAGCTTGCCCGCCTGTCGTAACGAAGTGAAGACTGGTCGAAGCATGGGCTTGCTTATCCGCTATCCGGTATGGTGAGGAGTGAGAAGTGATGCGTCAGCCGGGTGCTGACCGTGAGAGACGTGAGAATGCTGATGCCAAAAAAAATGCCCGTCACCGGGGAGGCGACGGGCATTGCAATTAAACCGTAATGTGGCTATAGTCCCATGCGGCGCAGGGTCGGGTCGATCAGCCACAGCCAGTCATCGAACAGGAATTCCAGTCGAATGGCCAGCAGGGCGATACGGCCCATGACGGTATAGCCGAAGGCGGCGCCGAAGGTTACCATCAGCACCCAGATACCGACCTTGGCGGTTTTGCCCACCAGGCCCTTATGCTCCACCGAGAAGAAAAAGTACACCAGTGAAGCCAGGACGCCCAGCACCAGGACCAGGTTCAAAAACGAATCCCAGAACGAGAAACCGGTCACCGGATTCGATACGAACAGTGGTATGATGCTGTTGCGGATCTGACTGAGGAAGTCGGCATGGATGAAGCCCAGCAGCCGGATACCGGCGGTCGTGCCGATAATGAAGGCCAGCGGCCAGCGGCTGATCCAGGCGCCTTTCGGCGACAGCCGCATCAGCAGCATGATACCGAGGGTCAACGGCACCAGGTACAGCCATTCGGAATGGCCGTTGAGTCCCGGCATGGCCCAGTTCTTGACCATCCCCGGCAGCAGCTTGCCCAGCAGGTTGGGTACGATAACGTCCCAGAAGCCGACGGTCATCCAGTAGGCGGCGGAAACGCCGACCACCACCGATTCGGCAACCTTGTAGAAGGGATTGTCGCGGTACAGGAATGACAGGATGAATAACGTGAACAGCGCCGCGACCCAGACACCCACCGACCGCCAGAAACTGTACTGGTAGACGGTTTGTGCGGGATCGGCCTTGACGGCGGCGGCGTATTCACTGGGATTGGCGGAATCGTAGCGGTTCCAGCGAATGCGCTGATCTTCCGGCACCCCGCTCAGATCGTAATCCAGCGCCTCATCGGAAGCGGAATTGATCCACAACGGCTGATCGCCATTGCCGATATTGACCATTTCGATCGGTGTCGAACGGACATAAACGCTGCCGGCGCCCCGAAAGGCGGAGTTCATCAGCAGAATCAGGGCGGCGACCGCCAGGACGACGGTCCAGATTAATTTAGTGTTTTTCATGACCGGGCCTCCCGCTTCTTTTCGACAAAGAAGATATAATTACCGGCGATGATCAGAATGATCATCAGTATGTGGGCCACCAGCTGCGGTCCCATGCGCCGGATTCCTTCCAGATACTGCGGTTTATCTTCCAGTCCGTAGCGCTCCCCTACCAGCTTTTCGTACTCGGCGGCACCCTTGATGGCGCCCAGCAGACCGGGTAACTGGTCGGGAATGTAGGGATACAGCAATGGCGCCTGGACACCGGTACAGCCGGCGACCAGCTTGATCTTATCCGGGAAAGCGGTCACGGCATACTGCACCCATTCCTTGGTACCGGCATAACCGGCGCTGACATTGATCACCAGGTCCATATCCTGAACGCTGTTGATGCCCTGGCACATGGGAATATCGTCGAAGGAAGTGCCGTAGGCGTCGGTAGTGTACAATTCGCGGAAATCGGTGACGATCACCTTGATGACGCCTTCGTTACCGGATTTGAAGCCCAGGTTGACATAGTCAACGCCATAGACCATATCCGGGAAATCACGGCGGATCACCTGATTGATCCGGTCGTCGATCATCTGCGGTCCCACCGGCCACAGCGCCATGTAGTACATCTTTAAACCCTTGGCGGCGCAGTGGTAGGTGAAGGTTGTCGCCATCGGACCCAGTTCGCCTTCGCTGGCCGGGTCGAAATCAAACGACAGCAACACTTTGTCGCCGGGTTTCAGATCTTCGACGGCGTTGAAAGTTGTGTAGGCCAGATCGGTCGGTTTTTCCGGGAAACGCACTTCGAACAACAGCGGAACTGAAACCGACAGAAACATTAACAGGAAGATCCAGCGACGGTCGAGATTCTTGAGGAATTCATACATGGCTTAATCCTCCCCTCCGCCCAGATATGAGCGGTCGACACCCAGAAGCACCTTGAGCGAAGTCGAGGCGATTCCCAGTGAGATACCGATCATAATGGCGCGATTGCCGGCGGTATTGAATATTTTCATGATGGTCACCGTGAGATTCTCCAACCGCAGGCCGCTGAGAAAATCCGGCAGCCAGGCGGTTAAAACCACGCCGGCGAAAGTCCGGCCCATCAGAATGATGAAAGCGGTTCCCAAAAGCAGGATCGCTTCGATATTCTTGGCGCGGAAGGCGCGGAAGGCGGCCGAAGCAACGTAGAACGCCAACATGGCGAACATCGTGGCCGTCAACGGTTTGAAGACGTATTCGTACAGCCACCAGAAGGGGCTGCCGAGTTCACGGTAACTGCCGGACCAGACAAAATCAGGGTATTGGATATTCGGGTTGACGCCGATTTTTCCCAGTCCCACAAATAGGGTGAACAGGAATGCGGCGATCGTTATGCCCGAATAGCCCCAGCCGGTTTTCTGATCCGATATTTTCTGCAGATGGATTTTCAGCAGGTTGCCGCCACCGAGCACAAACGCGATCGATGCCAGTACATCAAACCAGATCGCGGCCACCTCGCCCCAGCCTTCGGTTCGTGGAATAAAATAGGCGATAATCAGCACGAACCCGCCCAGAGCAGTGATAAGTAATGGTACTGTTCGTTTCATCCGATTCTCCTAGTTTAGGATGATATCTTTGAGGTAGCCAACGGCATTGACCAGCGTCATGCCGAAATCGCTTTCGGGGCCGGCGATCGTTCCGATCGTCAGCAGCAGCACGCCGACAATGACAATCACTCCCACGATCGCCTTACCTACATCCTGCCCCTTCAGGCTGCCCAACTGATCCGGTTCACCGGACAGGTAAGCCGAAGCGGCGAAGAATTCTTCCCCGATCAGGGTATAGTCGCAGGCGGCGACGAAGAACGGCAGCTGGGCCGGTTGAGCGGTACCGGCGACCTGAATGGCGCCGATCGAATTCCCGGTTTCGGCCAGGATCAGCGACTCGGCGAAAAATGCCCCCATGTAAAAACAGGCGGCCGGTTTTTCGCGGACCATCATGCCCGACAGGTAGGCTACATAACCGAATTGTTCATCGGTGACGTAATAAATCAAGTCCTGATTGAAGTAATCCGGACGGCCGGCAGCCAGAAATGCGGCCTGCACCGTTTCGCGGGCGGTGGTCATCACCAGCGAACGGCTGGTGGGGACTTCCAGTCTGGCATCGTATTCGGCGGCCGTTTTGGCGACCCGCGAAAGAATCGTGAGGCCGGCAATCGTCTGGATATCGTTGATATCCTGAATACCGGGTACGAACAGGATTGAACGACCCATTTCCGTGGCCCGGCCGACGGCTTCGTCGACGGCCTGCAGACCGGCGATCTTGCGTACTTTCAGATCGACTCCGCGACGGGCGGCCTGGATGTAGTAAACCACCGAGCCGCAGATCACCAGAATCAGGATCGCCAGATAGAACCGGCCCCCGTCGAATCCCTGGCGGACCGGCGAAGCGGCGAAGGACGATAGCGCCGGCACCGATTCCACGTTATTTTTGCCAAGCGCCACCACCTTGAAATAATATTCGCTCTCACCGGCCAGATTTTCGGCGACAAAGGAATTTTGTCCCGGCAGCACCACCCCGATAAATTTGTAGCGGGTGATTCCATTAAACTTGGCGATCTGCTGGTTGGCGAATATGATTGCTTCGTCGGCGGCCGCCTTGCGAGCGGCGCGCAGTTCCGCCAGCAGCGCCGGGTTATCATGCGGGATGCCCTGTTCGTCGGCGCGGCCCAGAATGCCCGATGTCACGGTATGTTTGGCCAGATTGCTGGCTCCCGACCGGTAATCGGCATTCAGTTTCAGCACTTCCGCCGGCGTCAGGGTCCGGTAAATCTTGTAAGACAGCACATTGGTGGCGTCATCAGCGGACAGCTCCCAGCTGACATCGATGGCCGCTCCACCATCCCAGGGATGATCCTTGACGGTGACATTGGCGGGCGGCGCCGGTCCCCCGGATTGGGCCCAGACACCGGCGGTCAGCAGGATTAGTGCCAGGACCGCTTTGGAAATGAAGGTTCGTTTCATATCACTCCTACTCTTCAATCAATTCCACATTGGCACGGGGAATTGTGACGATTTCACCGGAATCAAATTTCACCTTGAGCACTCTGGTCTTGGTACCTGATGCTAACTTGTGCGGTTCCGGCGGTAATTCATGAAGTATTCCAATTTGCCCGAAATATGGGTCGCGTATAATACGTACGGGATAGCCAATTTCCAAGATGCCTGATGCACGCTGCTGGTCGTGCCGCACCTCCGGCAGGCTTTCATCGGCGGGGATCACGATGGCGGGCCGGATGACACCGGCGCGAATCTGGGTGGCGCCGGTGATCGACGCCTCGGCGCCGTCGCGGGATTTTAACAGGTTGAAGGTTCGTTCGGCCATGGCAATATCGCCGAATCCTTCGGTGATGATCAGCGATACCCCCAGATGTTCGGAACCGGTAATCGCCACACCCAGATCATATCCCAGAAAATCTTTCAGGTCCTGATCGTCGATACCGCCGGACACGACGCCGGCAGCGCCGATATCGACGGCTTTCCTCATTGCTTCGGCGGTCATGCGTGCGCCGCCGACGATTACCTGTCCCCGCATATCGGGTGTGATCTGGTCGGCGGTCAGGGGCTGGTGGATTGATTCCGCCACCACCCGAATTTTTCCGAAGGTTTCGCCGCCGACGCCGAAAATCCCCTGAATAAAGGTACAATCGGATTCGATGATGACGCCCTGATTGGGGATCACCTCGGCGACAATGCCGGGCGTAAACGCCAGCACCTGAACCGGGAATGGATCGCCGCGCAGAATCACCTGGCCGGTGATCTCGGAGATTGTTTCCACCTTACCGGCATCTTTGCACTCACAGGTGTTCTTGAACAGGCCGAACATGCCTTTGGTCTGGGCAATGGGATCGCCGACATTGACCTCGTCGCCGACCATGACGCACATGCATTCGGGTACGTCCCGCGGTGGCAGTGACAGCAGGTTGGCGACATTCACCGGGATCACATCGCCGGGCATGAAGGTTTCGGCCACTACCTGCTGGGCCTCCACCCGATCGCCTTTCTTTACCAGCACTTTGCCTTCGATCGGCAGCACCCGCCGACGCTGGATAACGGTGCGCTGGCTGACGGTCAGTCCCGGTGAATAGGCATGGGCCTTATTCTCGGATTGGGCGCTCGATTGTGATTCGGTGAGCTCCACCGGCGGGTACAGCCCCAGGTCCGCGACCCATTTCTCCATAAACTTCTGACTTTCCTTGGTGACCGTGGGCAGGGCCAGCGGCCGTCCCCGGCCGTCGAGGATCAGACCGACGGTACCGCCCTTGACGGTCTTGGTGACTTTTTTACCGGGCCCGTGGCCGGTATCGAATAATTTGTCCGGTTCAACGGTTACTTCGGCAGTCTCGCCGGCGCCCAGCGGTAACAGCAGTACGTCGCCATAATTTATCTGACCGCTTTGATTTAACGTTTTACCCTTAATGTCATACTTGAAACATAACTTGCCCGGTTTGGAGTGGCCGGCCGGGGCGATCACCGATCCCAGATAGATCAGGCAGTCGCGGTCAAATACTTCCATGGCGGCCTTGGGGTGAACCTGGGCGGCCACGCCCAGATGGGGCATCATGAAAATGCTGTCCTTGGCCAGGGTCGTAAAGCCTTCGGGCTGGAAGGCGTCGATCAGCATCATGGCGGTCTGGCGCATCTGCGGTGCATGCGACAGGACGCCGCCCGAGGCGACCAGCAGGTCCAGTTTCATGTTGTTGACAATCGTTTGTCCGCCGATTTGCTGGCTGAAGGTATCACCGACGGTGCGCTGCTGTTGAACGCCCTTCAGGGTGGTGGCAAATTCCTTGTGTTGTTTATAGGCCAGCCGCAGTGCCTCGCGGGCGACCGCCTGTTCGAAAATCAGCGCTTCGCTGGTCTGGGGGATCGTGGTCGGGCGAATCATCTTGTTCTTGACCCGGTTGCGCAGCTCGCGCTCATCCATGTCCAGGTGCACCCAGCGCAGGATGTTGGGCATCGTGGCTTCGGCGCAGACGTTGGAAATCGAATAACTCATCCCCAGGTTGGCGCTGACCGTGCGGTTGAAAACGCCGTCGAACACGCTGAATACGTCAGTGGTGGCGCCGCCGATGTCGACACCGACTACATTGATCCCCTGCAGGTCGGCAATCGTCTTCAGAATATTACCTACGGCCCCCGGTGTGGGCATGATCGGTGCATCGGTCCATTCCATCAGCCGGTTGTACCCCGGAGCATGGGCCATCACGTGTTCCAGGAACAGGTCGTGAATGGCGTCGCGGGCCGGACCCAGATTCTCCCGCTCCAGTACCGGCCGCAGGTTGTCGACGATGGTCAGGGCGAACCCTTCCTTGAATAATTCCTTGATGATATCCTGGGCTTTGTTGTTGCCGGCATAAATTATCGGTAACTGGTACTGGGCGCCGAAACGGGGCTGTGGTTTGGCCGGGGCCACTAATTCGGCGATCTGTACGATGTGCGTCAGGGTGCCGCCGTCGGTGCCGCCGGAAATCAGCATCATGTCCGGGCGCAGTTCGCGGATGCGCTGGATCTGATCGTGTGGTTTGCGCTTGTCGTTGGAAGCGATCACGTCCATCACAATGGCGCCGGCGCCCAGGGCGGCACGTTTGGCACTGGCAGCGGTCATTTCGGCAATCACGCCGGCGACCATCATCTGCAGGCCGCCGCCGGCACTGGAGGTGGAAATATACAGGTCGCAGCCTTCGCTGCCGTTGGCCGGTTGGATGATCCGGCCTTCGGCGTTGATCAGTTTCCGTCCTGCCAGATCGGAAATTTCGGTGACCGAATTAACCACACCGACAGTCACATCGGCAAACGGTTCTTCCACCGTGGAGGGCGCCTCGCCGCGGTGTGTCTGGCGAAAAACACCATCGATTTTCTGGATTAGTATTGCCTTGGTGGTGGTGCTGCCACAATCAGTGGCCAGAATAACGTTAATTTTATCGAGGTCTGTCTTCATCGTTCTTTCGTTTCATCGGTTTGATCGGAATCGGTGGTTTGCGGAATCGGGGTTTCGGCGACTACCGTTTTCTGATGTTCTTTAGTGGAATATTCCGTTTCAAAAAATTCTATGCGACGGCAGAGATAATCGACACTGTTGCGCTGTTCCAGAAACCGGGCGAACAGTTCATAATTGCCGCTGGTCAGGACGGCTGAGACAATTGGTTGAAAAAAATGCATCAACTGCGAACCGATATAGCTGAGCGGTCGGAAGGATTCCAGAAATACCAGCGCCGGTGTCGTCATGTGCCGTCGCACTACTTCGCGGCAGACTTTATCAATTACCAGTTTCTGCTGTTCGGATAATTCCATATCCGTCGGTGAATCAACCAAAAACGCTTTTTTCAGCCATTCCTTCATTTTGCTGCGGCCGCCAGATTGCGATTTATCAATTCGATAACAGTTTCCCGCTGCCCGTTGAAATACAGCTGCAGCCCGCGTTGACTGTCCCAGCGAGTCGGATTCTGCCGGGTTGAAAGGATTCCACCAGCTTGACCATAACCAAAGCTTTTAATGTCTACCCAGTCGAAATGCCGACTGGTAAGAGGATAACTGGCGGTAATACCGGTCGAATCGATGGTAAAACTGCTGGCAAAGAAATAGCGATTCAATGTGATGAACAAAATTCCCAGTGCGAATAAGCTCCAGAGCAGACTGTCGAATGATAAATACACGGTGATGGAAAGTATCAGGATGATCAACAGGGCGCCGGCGGTCTTGCGGGTATCCAGTTTTGCCGGATGCGCCCTCCAGGTAAATTGTGAGTTTAAACTGTCATCCTGCATTCTGATCCGGTTCTGATTATTGACAAAGAAACCCGCCGGCTTAAATGATACCGTGGATGAAATACACATAGGCGAAGGTCAACGGACCGGCAAACAACAGCGAGTCGAACCGGTCAAATACTCCGCCGTGTGCCATCAGCAGAGCGCCGGAATCCTTAACACCCATATCGCGTTTTATCAGCGATTGGGCAAAATCGCCGGCCTGCCCGAAAATGCCGGTAATAATTGAAAATACGACGATATCGATAATACCGAACGGGCCGCCCAGATAACCGGTTTTGTAAATAATTGCATAGGTCAGAAAAGCACCGGCTACTCCCCCGACACAACCGACAACGGTCTTCTTGGGACTGATCCGTTCGGCCATTTTTTTACGGCCCCATTGTTTTCCGAAAGCATAGGCGGCGGAATCACAGATCCAGACTGACACAAAAACAGCAAACGTCAGGTGCGACCCAACCGTAGTGTCCCAAACCCGCAGAGCGACCAGTGTCCCCAACAAAGTCGGTATGTACAGAACACCGGCAATAGTCACGGCAATATTGGCAGTGGCGCCCGGGAGGTTGCGGAACATCTCGTACGACAGAACAATTAGCACAAAGACGATAATCCCGCTGATCAGGGCGGCACTAGTGGGAATTCCGGTGAAATACATCGCGACCACCGGCAAAGCCGCCAGCAGGCCAACCCAGACCTGGGGACGAACGGCCTTCTTGCCATTGATATTATAGAACTCCCACAGCGCTATCAGGACAACGAGACCGATGAAACAGGCGAAATATATACCCCCAAGCCATAACAGCAGGAGAATGCCGGGTATGCCCAGCACATTGACAAGCAACCTATTGATAAACGTATCTTTCATATCCACCGGATTAAAACAGAGCGAAAATTAAGATTCACGGGCACGCAAAACAACTGACATTAATGCTCAATAATTTCGAATAATTATGGAAATGTTAATGATTATTTCGCCAAACGGTGGTGTTAGTATGTTTTAATTTTTCCAGGGAAAATCAGTCAATAGTTTTTATTGGTTACATTGAATCGCAGTATTCAGGCATAAATACGGTTCCTTCCGTCTTGCTTGGCACTATATAGGCGTCGATCCGCAATACTTATCAACTGCTCGGCTGTAATCGTATCGGAATCCACATCGGCCAATTCGGAAATTCCTCCGCTGAACGTGAATTTTATTTTATCGGAATTATATTCATAACTGGATTGAGCAATTTCATCCTTGATCCGATCCATTATTGTTTTGGCCATCGCTTTTCCACAGTCAAAAAACATGATTATAAACTCTTCACCGCCGAAGCGTGCGACAATATCATATTTCCGGACACTCTGCTTCATTTTATCCGCAAATGATCTGATAATAAAATCGCCGGCCTGGTGACCATGGCGATCATTGATCAGCTTGAATTCATCCAAGTCCATTATTCCGATCGAAAGGTTAAGATGATTTCGACAAACGTATGATAACTGTTTTTCAAAGGAATTGTCAAAGTACCGCCGATTATACAGGCTGGTCAATGAGTCGAGCATTGAGAGCATTTTAAGTTCGTCCTCGGTCTCCTTCCGGTTCAGGGCGGATTTAATACGTGCTTTTAATTCGAGCTGATTAAATGGTTTTTTTATATAATCATAGCCGCCCAGGCCCAGTCCCAATTCAACATCATTGCCATCGTCGCGTGCCGATAGAAATAATACCGGAATATCTTTAGTTTCTTCGTTCGCGCACAAATTATTGAGCAGTTGAAAGCCGTCGACTTCCGGCATCATAACGTCCATTAATATTATTGATGGCTTGTTTTCATTTAATAATTCCCACATCTGTCTGCCACTGTCAGCGTGTGTAACGTCATATTCTTTTAGTATCTTTTCGACAAGCAGTCGATGAGTCGGTTCATCATCGACGATCAATATTGATTTTCTTTTCATAATTGTATTCAATTGCCACTGGACTGATTATCATTATTCGGGCCAATCCTGTAATTCTGGATTTGCAATTATCATATAGGTATTTACGGCATACCAATAGTGATTTCCGTCGGTCCCGGCTGAATTGGAGCGCGCCGCTCCCTCGTGTTCCCTGGTTTCGGTGAATTTAGACATGAAACACTAAAATAAGAAATATCATGAATTACTCGGTATAAGCAAAAAGGACTCATACTACCGGTCTTGAACTGCGAATAATTCATTTCATCGGGAAAATTATTCCCGATCAGATTCAGAATATAGGTGGTTTCCCTGCAATTAAGCGCCACTTAATCAATGGCACGGGAATTGAAACGGTGATATTGTTTAAAATTTGGATTATCCTCAATAATTATGAGTAACATAACTTTGCAGGTCGGACCCGTACCGGCGAAAAAGGTGGCCGTCATCAGTCATGAGCGCTCAGGAACCCACTTTTTAATGAATACGATCGCCTATAATTTTAACTTTATCTCGGCGCCCTGGTGGAATCTGGATTTTGAGCTGGGTTTGAATTTTCATTCGCCACAGACCCTGTTGAATTATATCAAGCCGACTGAGGATAAACCGGTCCTTAACATTCTGAAAAGTCACCACGCAGTAGCATTTTTCGATGGGATTATGGATTATCTCACTGACCAGTTTCACCTGTTCTATATCTATCGCGACCCCCGGGATACTCTGGTCAGTCAATGGAAATTAATGAAAACCTATCGCGATCAGGGCTGGGAAGAGGGGCCGATCTCCGCTACAATTGGCGAGTACATTCAGGCTGCCCCCAGTGGAGCCATGCTCCGTTACCAGAAACAGCAGCACCCATCGATATTACATCGCTGGCAGGATCATGTAACCAGTTGGATTGAATCTTCAACGATAGCACCAGTCTGTCTGATCAAATATGAAGAGCTGAATTTAAATTTTGAAGCGACAGTAGGAAAAATCGGAGCTTATCTGGAGCGATCCGTCCCGCAACAACCTCACCGGCCGGAAAAAAATAAAAATGTCATCAGTCCCGGCCAGGGACAGGTAAACGGTTGGCGTAATCAACTGACGCCGGCCGATAATCAGTTTGTCGTTACGATTGCCGGGGAATTGATGCAACGCCTTGGTTACCAACTGGATTGGTAACTATTACATAAAAATTTCCACTGCCTGTGGAATCATTTTTACCTTGAACGGGGTTGTGCCGGTCAATTCGCCGTCCACATCCAGTAAATCGTTGATTTCCGGGATTAATTCAAAGGTTTCGGCCTGGTAATAATCCACCAGATCGGATTCGATATGACTGCCGTCAAACACTTTCGGAAACAACTTCAGCATCTGCATCCGCGTGGCATCGTTTACTACAATCAGGTCAATTTTTCCATCATTCAGCGACGCCTTGGGTGCCATTTTCATGCCCACACCGGTATAGGGAGTATTGCAGGCAATCAGGAAAGCGACCTTGCCGTCGATTTCTTTACCATCGACAATCAGCTTAGTCGCCCGTGCTTTCAAACGGATTAATTCGATTACCGTTGCCAGATTGTAACGTTGTTTCGGCCACCAGCGGAATTTTTCCGAAGTATGATTAATGGCCGTGACCAATCCCCAGCCGATGATATTGAACGAATACAATATCTCATCGCCCATCGTCATCTCGGCTACATCGATCAGCCCGGTTTCGCCCTTTAAAATGCGTTGCGCGGCGTCGATCGGGTTGTGACAACCAAGTCCCCAAAGAAAAGAATTTCCGCTCCCCCCGGGAATCAATCCCAGCGGAATTTTTTTACCATCCCGGCGCTTTAGCAATCCGTTAATTGTTTCATGCACCGTTCCATCGCCCCCGACCGTGCACAATCCGTCATAATTGTCAAAATCCATATCGCGGGTGATTTCACTGGCATGTCGCGACCAGGATGTTTCGTGAATCATCAACTCGGCCCCGGCAGCCTCAAATACCGGCTTGATCTCATTGATAATCCCGATTACATTTTTTGCTCCGCCCTCCGGATTCGCCAAAAGATAATACCGTTTTTTAGCCATAATTCTCCCCAATTTCGTTGTTTGGTTTAATCGTGCTTCATGTATTGGTCGTCCCCCAACTCAATAATCTCGATCCTGACCCTGGTCGTTCCCTGTTCGGTGAAACCGAGTTTGACCGCCGCGCCGTAGGAACAATCAAGGATGCGGCCCTGCACATAGGGACCACGGTCGTTAATTCGTAATATCAGCGACTTGTCGTTTTCCAGGTTGGTCACCCGCGCAATCGTATTGAGCGGCAAGGTTTTGTGCGCGGCCGTCAGTCCGTACATATCATAGACCTCGCCATTGGCGGTCAGCTTGCCGTGAAAATCCGGTCCATAGAAGGAACTGACGCCCTCGATCACCCAGGGGTGGCGCGGAGTTTTACGGGTAGCCGGTTTTTTTACCGTACCGTCGGTACCATAGCGCGGTGATGAGGCGCAGCTGATCAGCAACAGGATCAGAATAACCGACAGTATTTTAGGTCTCAACTCCACAGTCGGACTCTGCCCCGGATATCCTCAAAATTCGTGAGATTCATTGCCGCCAGATATTTTTCCAGATCATCGCGGATTTTTATACCAACAGCCGGATCGCGGAAATTGGCCGTCCCGATCTGTACCGCCGTGGCGCCGGCCAGAGCGAATTCGACGACATCGCCGGCAGTAGTGATTCCGCCGATCCCGATCACTGGGATTGTTAGCTGCCGGTATAGCTTGTGCACGGCGGCAATCGCCACCGGTTTGATAGCCGGACCGGACAGCCCGCCGAAGGTAGTGAAAATATTGCTCTGCCAGGTTTTCGGATTGATGCTCATTCCCACCAGCGTGTTGATGGCTGAGACGGCGTCGGCGCCGGCAGCTTCGGCCGCCTTGCCGATGGCCGAAATGTCGGTGACATTAGGACTCAGCTTCATAATCAGCAGGCGCTCGGTCAGCCCGCGCAAATCGGCGGTCAAACGGGCCGTCGCCTCCTGGCTGACGCCGAATTCCATCCCCCCTTCCTTCACGTTGGGGCAGGAAATATTAATTTCATAACCGACGATGTCGGACGAAACCGATTCGGCTTTTTCGAGCACCTGCCGGTATTCCGCAGTGGTAGATCCGGCGATATTCATGATGACGGCGGTCGGGAAATTCCGATAGATCGGCAGCAGTTCCGAAAGGTAGCGATCGATCCCGATATTGGCCAGCCCGATGGAATTTATCATTCCACTGGCGGTCTCAACGATCCGTGGCGGCGGATTGCCGACTCGTGGGTTCAGCGTGACTGATTTGGTAATCACAGCTCCGATACCGCTGATATCCGTGAGTCCTGCGGCTTCGGTGCCGTAGCCGTAAGTACCGGAGGCCACGAATATCGGATTGGCGAATTCCACCGAACCAATTCTAGTGCGCAAATCAGGCAAAACTGACCTCTTCGGCGGCATATACCGGTCCATCCCGGCAGACCAGCGAGTAATTCCGACTGTTGTTATCGGTTGCCAGCGGAATCGCGCAGCCCTGGCATAACCCTAAGCCACAGGCCATATAACTTTCGACTGACAGTTGTGCGGGTACCCGGTCGATCACGGCCACCGCCTGGATCGCTTTCAGCATCGCCAGCGGTCCGCAGGCGAAAATACTGGGATTGGTGATTTCGCCCAGCAGTCTATTCAAGACCGGCATTACCGTACCGCGTAATCCCAGGGTACCATCGTCGGTGGTCAGATAGATATTTTCCTGCGGGTTGTCAGCAATAAAATGTTCATCGGCGGTTTGGGCGCCGATAATTAGGATATGTTTGATTTTCGACTGTTTCAATTTCTGGTGGAGCCACAGAATCGGCGCCAGACCGACGCCACCACCAACAAGGATCGGAAGATGAGAATTTTCTTCGTACCCGGAAAATGTATTGCCAAGCGGACCGATCAGGTCAATAATTTCATCGTTGTTCTTATCAGACAGTGATTTTGTGGCTGGGCCGAAAGTCTTGTAAATTATTGTGATTTCGTGATTGTCGGCGTCCTTCGACGGCGCAGGCTGCGGTCCGAATGTCCAGCGCTGGATGACCTGCTCCGCTTCCTCGGAGCGTTCGTACTCACCCTCACCGAGGAGGGTACCGTGGAGCGGCCGCGAGGCCGGATGACGGACCACCACCTCCCGGGACAGCATGGGACCGTGGGCGTCGAAGACACCGATGGCCTCGAAGAACCGTCCCCCCTCGTTGGCGCCGGTCTCCCAGTGGCACCGAAGCACGGTGCGGTACCCCACGCGAACCTCCCCGAAGGGGACGACCACGTGGATCGGTTCGTGCTGACCCGGGATGATGGTCTCGCCGGCCTGGGGTTCGTAGATGATCCGGCCGGGTTCGGT
>JBDRBK010000012.1:0-9475 GCA_043822705.1 Fidelibacterota bacterium | reverse complement strand
GCCAGTTTTTCGATCGCCGGGCCGCCGGGATAGCCCAATCCCAGAATCCGGGCGCCTTTATCAAATGCTTCGCCGGCGGCGTCAT
This sequence comes from Fidelibacterota bacterium, assembly GCA_043822705.1. Lineage (GTDB taxonomy): Bacteria > Fidelibacterota > Marinisomatia > Marinisomatales > TCS56 > JBDRBK01. The sequence goes on along the minus strand of JBDRBK010000012.1, from coordinate 9,390 downwards.
CCCGGCTCTCACCTAATAGTTCGTACGACCGCAGACCTTTTACATGCCAAAGCTGGGTGTGACCACCGGACACCAGCAGGCAAACGAAAGGAAATGACAGGTCCGGAGCAGCCAGGAAATTGGCGAAGATGTGTGCTTCCAGATGATTAATGCCGATAATTGGCAGCGATCGCGCCAGCGCCAGACCCTTAGCGAAACAGACACCGGCCAGCAGCGTGCCGGCCAGACCCGGCCCCTGGGTTACTGCCACTCCTTGTAGATCGGATAAGTTCAGACCGGCCTGTTTTAAAACCTGATCGACTAGCCGGTTCAAATAGCGTTCATGCTCCCGGGATGCCAGCTCGGGAACGACACCGCCATAACGGTTGTGAATCTCCTGGGAATTGACGACGCTGGCAAGGATTCGACCAGCGGAACAGACGGCCGCAGCGGTTTCATCGCAGGATGTTTCTATTCCGAGTACGATCAACCGCTTTCCTTGGTCACCACCAGCTCCAGATTGCGTGGTGACAAATCGCTCCAGCCGATCAGGTCCTTCGGGATCGTGACCGTCGGCTCATAGAACTGGGTACGGGGGTTCCACTGTCGACTGAAGTCAATCAGCACTTTGATATCTTCGGGAACAATCGCGGCAATTCGTTCCACACCGCCGGTTATCGTCAGTGAAACGGTCCGCGGATTGACAAATACCCTTAGATTGGGCAGCATATTCACCACCTCCACCGGCACTTCACCGATGATCCGCTCGCCGATGGCCTGAACGTCCAGGGAAAAGACGACCTCCGTGTGCGATACATCGATCAACCGGTCGACCGGCTCGATTGTCACGGTTTTGCGAACCGGCAGATCAAGATTCAACAGCGTATCCCGCACCAGGCGCACGAAGCTGATATCGCGCACCAGTTCATCGGGCCCGGAAAGTTCGATCGTCGCCGGTCTAATCGTCGGCTTGCCCATGATCAGGTACCCCGGCGCCGGTTCCGCCAGTATCGTGGACCGGACCGGCACTTTCTTGACCATCACATCATCGAGCAGGATATGCAGCGAGTCCGGATGAACGACTTCGATGAATTTGATGTCGAATCCACCGGGAATGAATACTTTCTGCGGGTATCGTTCGTAGTAATCGTTGAGGATAAAATCGTACTCCGTCTGTTGTCGTTCCAGATCGAGGACCAATTTCAGATCGAACACGTTTTTCAACAGGTAAGCCTTGAATAAGGCCCGGCCCCGGCCGCGAAAGCGCACAAAAGCGACGCGCGGAATTTCCTGCCGCAGGGTTTTTTTGGCCTGGATATTGCGTACTTCAATCGGAATTTCCAGAGCCATCATGAATTCATTCTGGCTGATTACAAACAGCCACAATAAAGACGCCAGCAGAAAAGCTCCGATCAGGAAGCCAAACTGCTGGCGTGTTGGTAAGGTTTTAAACAGCAAGGATTATTATCCTTTGGTCTGCCCGGAACCTAATTACTGATCAGTCGCTTCAGCGTCGGTTTGTTCCTCGGTCTGCTCTTCCGCTGCGGCGGCATTGGTCAGCGCTTCCGGTATTTCGATTTTTTCCGTGGCCGGTCCTTCCTGATTATTCATATAATCGGAAATTTCGTCCACCGGTCCCTTTTTCTCGTCGGCGGCCAGATCATCGGCAAACAGGATGACTTTCTTGTCCTCCGGTTTGACTTCCATGACCACCGCGGAAATGATGGAACCGGGTTTGAAGCTGCGAGCCATCGATTTGCGATCGCGCTTGGACAGCTTGGTGATCGGCACGATACCTTCGACTTCCATTTCTAGTTGCAGAATGATACCTTTATCCAGCACCCGGATCACTTCACCTTCGACCGTCTTGCCGCCGGTGAAATGCTGAATGATCTGGGGCCAGGGATCATCCGAAACCTGTTTCAGGCCTAGTGAAATCCGCCGGCTGTCACGCGATACTTCCAGTACCCGTACTTCCACTTCCTGGTTCTTTTCCACGATTTCCTTGGGATGCCGGATGACTTTGGTCCAGGACAGGTCCGAAACATGGATCAGGCCATCGATACCTTCGGCCAGTTCGACAAATGCACCGAACTGGGTCAGGTTGATCACTCTGCCCTTCTGGACGGTGCCGATCATGAAACGGTCTTCGATTTCGTCCCAGGGATCGGGCTGCAGTTGCTTGGCGCCCAGACTGATTTTACGCTCGGCGGCGTCAATCGACAATACGGTGGCGTCAACTTCGTCGCCCATCGAATAGATTTCCGAGGGAATGCGCACATGGCGGGTCCAAGACATTTCCGAAACATGGATCAATCCTTCGACGCCAGGCTCGATCTCGACGAAAACGCCGTAGTTGGTCATGCTGACCACCTTGCCCTTGATCCGGGATTCGATCGGATATCTGTTTTCGACATTTTCCCAGGGATGCGGCGTCAGTTGCTTCAGCCCCAGCGAGACCCGGCGTTTCTCCTCGTCGTAGTCAATCACCTTGACGGTCAGGATATCATCCATCGCAACGACTTCGGAAGGATGGTTGACCCGGCCCCAGGACAGGTCGGTGATATGCAGCAGACCGTCGATGCCGCCCAGATCGATGAAGACACCGAAATCGGTGATATTCTTCACACGTCCTTCCAGGACCTGCCCCGCTTCGATCTTTTCAAACAGCGCTTCACGCTGTTCCTTAAGGCTTTCTTCGAGGATAATCTTATGGGATACGACAATATTCTTGCGAGTTTCGTTCAGCTTGACAATTCTCAGTTCGATATCCTGATCCAGGTAACGGTCGAAATCCTGGACCGGACGCACATCGATCTGGGAACCGGGCAGGAAGGCCTGAACGCCTTTAAGGTCGACTACCATACCACCCTTGATGCGCCGTATGATCCGACCCTTGACCACTGCCTCGCTGTCATATAATTCTTTAATTTCACGCCAGCGCCGCATGAAATCGGCCTTTTCCTTGGACAATACCGTTTTACCGCTGCGGTCTTCGATAAATTCCAGGAAAACTTCCATCTTCTCCCCGATCGTGGGAGTTTCATCGCCGAATTCGGAGCGATGGATAATGCCTTCGGATTTAAACCCGATATCTACCAAAACTTCCTTGTCATTCATGCCGATAATCCGGCCGGTAATGACTTGGTTTTCGGAAATTTCCGCTATCGTGCTGAAATATTTCTGTTTTAATTCGGCCGGCACTTCGGCTTCGGCCGCCGATATTTCCAGATCCTTTTTCGATACGACTCGGATCGAATCAAAAATCTGGGGATCGAGATAATTGATTACAGTTGCTTTAGGTTCGACAGCAGGCGTCGTCTCCGGTTGCCCGGCTACTTCACTGATCACTTCCGGCTGTGCTTCCGCGATCTGTTCAACTGTCTGTTCCAACTGGTTATTTTCGGTCATCATTAGTTCCTTTTACCGGTCGACGCTTAACCTGGTCGACTATCAGGGTTACTTGTTCGTTGATTGTCAAATTCGAAGTATCGATCTCAATTGCATCCGCCGCCCGCTTCAATGGTGAATGGGACCGGCTGGAATCCTTTTGGTCACGCAACCGCAGATCAGACACCAGTTCCGCCAGCGTACGCTGCTCACCCATGTGCTCCAGGTCAAGCTGCCGGCGCCGGGCTCGGGCTTCGTAATCGGCCACGATGAAAAATTTGAATTCCGCCTGTGGAAATACCACCGTTCCGATATCACGCCCCTCGATCACGCAGTTCTGGTGTGCGCCGATTTTACGCTGGATCGCGACCATCGCTTCCCGCACGGCGCCGATTGCACTGATTGCACTGACCATTCCGGTAACGGCGATTGACCGGATTCGTTCCGATACATCCTCGCCGTTAAGAAAAATAACAGTCTGCGAATCCCGGGTTTCCAGCCGCAATTCCAGGTTATCGAGTAAGTTGCGGATTTCCGCCGGATTGCCGTAATCGAGTTGCTGTTCAATAACCGCCAGCGTCACTGCCCGGTACATGGCTCCCGTATCCAGATAAGTAAAGCCCAGCTGGTCGGCGACCAGCCGTGCCGTAGTACTTTTTCCGGAAGCCGCCGGACCGTCAATTGCGATTATCATGATTTCCGTTTCTCAATGAGCCGGTAAATTTAATATGCCTGATCACATACAACCAATATTAATACTGCTTTACCCGGCTCTTTTTTTTAGATGTTTATTTTATCCGGTAACCTTCGTCTTCGGTTTCAAAAACCCAGCTTACTGTCCGGCTGATATCGAGTATGTCGCCTTGTAACAAGAACTTGCGCTTGCGGTAGAAATAGGATGAATGTTCCTTTTCGGCGGTTGTATTCATGGCGGCCTGTAAAATTTTGATTCGCTTCTTCCATTTCACAAAGCAACCGGGGCGCAGATCGAGCCAGGCTTTATCGGCCCATTCTTCGATCCGTTCCGGTGTGATGACGATCGAATCGACACCCTCGAAATTCGGTTCGGAAATTTCCGGTCCGCGCAAATAATGTTGGCCATCGGGCAATACGATCGGCGTGCCGATCGATAAAATCGTCGTCCGCAACTGGCTGTCGGCCTTGATCACGCCGTAGGCCAGGGCGCTCAATTCCTCCTCATCAAAACGGATGATATTTTCCAGCTTGCCGCAAATCCGATAAATCAGATAACCTTCATACAGCAGTTTGGTCAGGCGCGGCGGTCCCAGCAGTTCAAAGCCGATTGATTCGGTTCCATGCTCCCGCTGCAGTTCCAGCATCCGCTGCAGGGCATTCTGGCGAATCAGGGCCGCCCGGTAAGTCGGACCCAGCACCGCCGCATCGAGGGCGGCCACGATATCGGAACCGGTGTTGCCGCCTTTGATTTCCATGATGGCGCGGTCCGCGATCTCTTCCGGCGTGACGAATTCCATCTGTCCTTCGGAGGTGATCACGGCGAATTCGCCCATGGAGAAATAACCGTTTTCGCCGGCATCGATATAGACCGACTCCAGTACTTCATCCTTGAGCGGCGTGCAATGACCGGTGCCAGCCGGCGTCAGATCGCCGGTCAACGGTTCGGGGTTGCCGGGATCGGCGTCATACAGCGGGATGTAGCGGCCGCGGCGCTTGATTTTACCATATCCGATTTTCTTCCAGGCAATCGCCGCCGATGGTTTAATTTCCTTGATAATCGGCGTATTGGGTGTGCGTCCCAGCAGAAACAGCATCATCGTGTGGGCCCCGGCAATCGAGGACTTGCCCAGCAGCAGGCGGGAAGGTTTCACTTCCGAATGGGTATAGGGGATGTTGAAGCCCATTCCGCCGGTCCCGGAAGTACCGATCTTGAGGTAGAACTGGGTTTTGGCGGCCTTCATCGACTCGATCAGAATCTGCATGTGGCGGATCAATTGCGGGACTTCCTGGGATAATATGGTCTCTTCCACATTATAGACAAAATCATCATCGACCCGCTGCTCGCGGATGGCATTACGGACCTTGGCGATTTTATCGTAGGGGTTCTGATAAGCCACGGCCGTAGCGGTATTGATGCAATCAATGATGATATCGGGACAATAGGTGCTGAACAGGTTGTAAAGCGCCGTACGCTGCAGCAGGTCCGGGGTCAGATCGTCGTAGGTATCGGCGATCAGGTTTTTGCGCATTACCGGGTCCCTGTGGACATCGATCCGCGAAATATAGCGGTATTCCTGCCGAACGAAAATATCGCCCCACTCGGCAATGATTTCAGTACCGGTGTTGGTGTGGTGGTTTTTCAATTCCTCTTCGATCTCGTGCGCTTCATTCTCGCGTAGCGACGTCAATACCAGTTTCTTGGGTTTATTTTCGAGTACGGCAAAGGAGATCGCACGACCCACCAGACCCCAGCCGCCCAGGATCATTACCGCTTTCCCATTAATGTCCATTTAACTTCCCCTTTAATTGTTCCAGCTCCTGCCGGGTTAATTCACGCCAGTGGCCGACGGGCAAATCGCCCAGCCGCACCGGACCAAATTGTGTTCTGACCAGTGAAAATAATTTACGTTTGAGCTGGAAAAACAGTCGCCGGATTTCCCGTTTTTTACCGCGACGCAGCTCCAGGATTACAGTAGTACGCGATTTGACCGTTTTCTGCTCGAGCACATCGGCTCGGCCGTCCTCACCCTCGCCGATATACATCCCTTTGGCCAGGCGCTGGATTTCCGGCTTGGTCAGGGGCCGGTCGATCACCGCTTCGTAGATCCGCTGAATCCGCCAACGGGGATGGGCCAGACGGTTGGCCAGCTCACCATCATTGGTCAACAATACCAGACCGGTCGTATCCTGATCCAGGCGCCCGACCGGAAACAACCGTTCATCGCGCGGCACCAGGTCCAGCACCGACCGGCGACCCAGTTCATCACGGGTGGTGGTGATGACGCCGGTGGGTTTATGCAATAGAATCATCCGCGTATGCCGGATCAGCGACAGACGTCGGCCATCAAATAGAATTTCATCCTTTTCCGACACGTCAAAGGCGGGATCGGTCACGATCCGACCGTTGACGCTGGTGGTCGCGGCCTGGATCAGTCCGTCGGCGGTCCGGCGTGAAGCCACTCCGGCATGGGCCAGAAATTTATTTAAACGCATCGACCTGCTCCGGTAATTCGTCGGCACTGTCGGTCAACTCGGCAATTTCCCGCAGCCTGGGCATATCCGCCAGCCGGTTCAGACCAAAATATTCCAGAAACTGATCGGTGGTGGCGTACAACAGCGGCCGGCCGGCGCCTTCGTCGCGCCCCTTGACCTTGATCAGGTTGCGGCTCAGCAGCGTTTTCAGTACGCCGCTGGAGTCGACACCGCGAATCGCCTCGATGTCAAAACGACTGATCGGTTGCTTATAGGCGATAATGGCGATCGTTTCCAGTGCCGCCGGCGACAGCAGCAGCCGGCCACTGCGGTTCAGCAGTCGTTTGACGAAGATTTCATGCTCGGGCCGGGTGGCGATTTGGTATCCGCCGGCTATTTCGATGATCATGATGCCGCGCTCTTCCCGGAAACGACTCTGCCGCAGCCGATCGACCACTTCCTGTAGGACCGGTGGGTCGGTTTCGAATATCAGATTGATTTTGTTCTGCGTCAACGGTTCCGGTGAGGCAAACAACAATGCTTCGATAATATTAATTATTTGATTATCCATTCAACTTTCAGGCCCGGTTGACGATCAGGTGCAGTTCCGGGTCGGCAAATAATCTGCTCTGAAAAACCTTGATCTGTTCCAGGCGCACCAGATCCAGGATCGCCATGAAGGTGACAACGACTTCCAATTTGGTTTTCAAATGGGCGACAATCGTGCGGAAACTCAGGCGGCCTTCCGCGTTGAACAAGCGCAGCACCAGCGCTTTCTGATCCCCCAGATTGACCGGCTCGCGCTGCAGATCATAGGAATTGATCACCGGCATAGCGTCCATGGCGGCCTTGAAGTGGCGCGCCAGATCGAACAGACTGACCTCCCGCAGATAGACACCGGGATCTTCATCGATATCGGGAACCGACGCCAATGCCTGCCGGGTAAATACCTGCGAGCGCTCCAGTTCCAGGCGCTTGAAATTACCGGCGGTTTCCTTGAAGCGCTGGTATTCCAGCAACTGCCGGACCAGCTCAGTCCGCGGGTCTTCATTGGCCCCAAAATCATAATCCTGCGGCCGCGGCAACAGCATCCGCGATTTGATCTGCATCAGCGTGGCCGCCATATTGATGAATTCGCCGGCCACGGAAATATTGAGCGAATGCATCAGGTCGAGCGTATCCATGAATTCCCGGGTGATATGGGCGATCGGTATGTCATAGATATCAATTTCATCGCGACGAATGAAAAACAGCAGCAGATCCAGCGGACCCTGAAAATTTTCTAATTGCACCCGGTACATTTCACACCCGGTAATTCAATCCTACTGCTTCACGGACACGCGCCAGGTACTCATCAGCGACGATTGCGGCCTTGGCGGCGCCTTTTTCCATCAGTGCGAACACCTGATCGCGGTGCTGTTCCAGGTAGGCGCGCCGCTCGCGGAACGGAGCGAAACGATCCATGATCCGGCCGAACAATTCCTTCTTGACGTCGCCATAGCGCAGACCGGGCCGAAGGAAGCGTCCTTCCAGATCCCGACGCTCGCTTTCATTCAGGAACAGACTGGATAAACGGAACAGGGTCGTGTCGGTGCTTTTCGGCTCCTCGACCGGCGTCGAATCGGTTACGATCGACATGACCTGTTTGCGGATCACTTTTTCCGGTGCAAAGATCGGGATCGAGTTCCCGTAGGACTTGCTCATTTTCTGTCCGTCGATCCCCGGTACCAGCATCGTCGCTTCATCGATGTCTGGTTCCGGTACGACCAATACATCACCGAAAATATTGTTGAAGCGGATCGCCAGGTCACGGGCGATTTCAAGATGCTGTTTCTGGTCCTTGCCGACCGGCACCAGCTCGCCGCCGTACAGCAGGATATCGGCGGCCATCAGAATCGGATAGGAAAACAGCCCCATGTTGGGTGAAATTCCCTGCGCCAGTTTGTCCTTGTAGGTCGTAGCCCGCTCCAGCAGACCGACGCTGGCAACATTGGCCAGAATCCAGGTCAGCTCGGACACCTGGGGCACGTCGGACTGCACCCAGAAGGTGGATTTATCCGGATCCAGCCCCAGCGCCAGAAAATCGGCGACGGCATTAAAAGTATTGGTCTGCAGCAGCGCTTTATCGTTAATTGTGGTCAGGGCATGATAATTGACTATGAAACAGAACAGGTCACTGGATTCCTGATAGCGGATCATCCGTGCCATCATACCGAAATAATTGCCCAGGTGCAGTTGCCCGGAAGGTTGAATTCCGCTGAGAACACGTTTCATTCGAGTCATCCTGATTTGTGCCGTCCGGGAACGGCCGACTAATTCTGTTCCATGAACAAATAGGGGCGCCAGGAAGTCTGGGAATCGTCCACATATTTCTGAAAATGATGTATCCGGTTGGGCTTGCGCGGCGCCTGCCGCAAATGCATGCCGGCTTCTTCCGGGGTCCGGTTGCCCTTGACCAGGTTGCAGTGGATACAGGCTATCACCAGGTTCAACCAACTGTCACGCCCGCCACGCTGCCGCGGGATGATATGATCGATCGTCAGGGGACCGTTACGGGTCCCGCAATACTGACAGGAATGCTGATCGCGGATCAACAGATTTTTACGCGACAGGATCACATCCAGATTGTGATGTCTGGTAATTTCCCGCAATTTGATCACGCTGGGAGCCTGGATTGATACGGTTGGTGAATGCAGCCACTCACGGTAGGATTCGATCACCTCGATTTTATTAAGAAACCACAGACAGATCGCACGCCTGGTATTGCAGATATCCAGCGGTGCGTAGTTGCTGTTCAGGACCAGTACGACCCGGTTAAGAATTTCGCCGTTGGTGGAAAGGATAGTATTCACC
>JBDRBK010000011.1:0-22085 GCA_043822705.1 Fidelibacterota bacterium | reverse complement strand
CAGTACACTGCCGGTGTATCTGGTTTGCGATTACGTTATGATTGCGCAAGCAATGCCGGAATCTGGTTGTGGGGTGTCTACGATAAGTTCGAGTTTGACCAATTAATCGACGATGTAGAACAACATCCCCAGTACGGGGGCCGACTTGTTATTCCCTTGGGACCCGGTGAATTAGCTTTTGCTTATAACCAGTCGAGCGAACAAGTGTTTAAGAAAAATTTTGGAATCGATGGTACCTGGGATATTGGTGTTGGTTTGTGGTTTGAAATGGGATTGACAAACACAGAATCGTTCGACGATTATGATTGGCTGTCTCAATTGACCCTCGGTACAGATTATACATTTGGAATAGGTAATGGAATTACGGTCACTGGGGAGTATTTTCTTGTTGACTACAGTGAGGTTATTTTAGGGAATGACGATCAAACCGGTATGTTTGGTGTGATGGGTACCTACCCGGTAAGTATCATGGATAATCTCTCATTGATCAGCATTTACTATCCTGATGGGGATCTGTTTTATAATTACTATAGCTGGCAGCGTACCTGGGACAACTGGCTGATTCAGGTCGGTGCCTATTTATTAAAAGGTGCGGAATCTTTTTTCCTAAACCCGACAATGGGTACAGTGGGGACTATGGGGTTACAACTAAATCTGGTATTCAACCATTAAGAATTTCAAGTAAAGGAAGTATCATGAACAACTCGGCTCTGATCACAATCACCGACCTGGTAAAAAAATTCCCCATGGGCAAAAGGGAATTCACGGCGCTGAATAATATTAACCTCAAATTCGTAAAAGGTGAATTCGCCGGTCTTGTCGGTCCCAGTGGATCGGGGAAGACCACCCTGCTGAATATAATCGGATCACTGGATGTGCCGACTGAAGGCGAGGCGATAGTCCTGGATTATTCGGTCAGAAATCTATCAACCAAGCAATCGGCTGACCTGCGTAATCAGCATCTGGGATTCATTTTCCAGACTTATAATTTGTTACCGGTTTATACGGTTTTTGAAAACGTGGAATTGCCGCTGTTGCTGCTGAAGATGTCGGCACCGGAGCGCAAAAAGCTGGTGATGCAATCTCTGGAATGGGTGGGACTGCTGGACAAAGTGAAATCCCGCCCGGCACAACTCTCCGGCGGTGAATGCCAGCGGGTGTCGATCGCCCGTGCCATGGTCAAACAACCTAAAATCGTACTGGCGGATGAACCGACTGCTAACCTGGATGCCAAGAATTCGCATAATATCCTGCAGACGATGGAAAAACTGAACCGGGATCTGAACACCACTTTTATTTTTGCCACCCATGACGAAAAGGTGATCCAGTACCTGAAACGCAAGATCAGTTTGGAAGATGGAAAAGTGGTCGGTGATGAGGTGGTTGGGAATTAAGGCTGAGGTTGAGGTAGATAGCAATGAGTTACACTGATTTCACCGAAATGCCGGTTTGGCAATTGGCCCTCGACCTGTTGTTGCAGATTTATTCAACCACCAAAGCATTTCCGTCTACTGAACGATTTGGGCTGGTTTCCGACATGCGCAGATCGGCCAATTCGATTACTCACAACATAGCCGAAGGTTTTGGCCGGTTTGAACCAAGAGATAAAACGCGTTTCTACAAGATATCGCGGGGAAGCGCTTATGAGTTAATGAGCCAGATTCTGGTCAGCGCGGCGTTGTCCTATTTACCGGAACAAGCGAAAGCTAATCTGATAAATCAAAGCAAGAGTATTATTAAGGAATTGAATGCCATCATCAAGACCCTGGAATCTCAGTCTTCACCTCAGCCTCAGCCTCAACCTCAACCTTAAAATTTTTAATCATGAACAAAATTTCTGGAGGTTAACATGCTTGCACTAAAATTAGCGTACCGCAATCTGATGGGTGCCAAGCTGCGCACCTGGCTTAATGTGATCGTGCTGTCGTTGGCTTTTGTAGTTATCATTTGGAACAAGGGTATATTAAACGGCTGGGATCAGCAGGCACGACGAGACACCATTAACTGGGAAATCGGGGGCGGCCAGTATTGGCAGGAAAACTACGATCCTTACGATCCGTTCACCATCGAAGACAGTCATGCCCGTTTGTCGGATGCCACCAAGAAAGCTGTGGAACAGGGACAGTTGACACCGATCCTTATCAGTCAAGCCAGTATGTATCCGGGAGGGAGAATCCAGAGCATTTCATTACGGGGAGTCGATCCGGGGCAGAAAATCATCGAATTGCCGACGACCTATCTGACGGATGAAAACGGTGAAATACCAGCCATTATCGGAGAACGTACAGCCGATAACAATAAGCTCAAGGTCGGCGATTATGTTACGGTACGCTGGCGTGACGTCTTTGGTACTTTTGATGCCAATGAAGTCCGGATCGTGCATATTTTTAAAACCAATGTACCAAAACAGGATCTGGGTGTGCTGTGGATACCACTGGAAAAACACCGAGAAATGGTGCAATTGCCGGATGAAGCGACGATTTTGGTGACTGCTCGGGAAACCGGCTTCATCGGCAGCATCGTCGGATGGGATTTCAAGGATCATTATTTTCTGCTGTCGGAGATCAGGGAAATGATTGAAATGAAATCGATCGGTGGTTCGGTCTTTTTTGTAATACTCATGTCACTGGCGATGTTGGCAATATTCGATACTCAGGTACTGTCGATTTTCCGTCGTCAGAAAGAGATCGGCACCCATATCGCTTTGGGTATGACCCAGCGGCAGGTGGTTGCATTGTTCACAGTGGAAGGGGCCATGCATTCAATCCTGGCGGCTGTTCTGGCCGCTGTTTATGGCATTCCACTGCTGGCCTACCAGGCCTCGGTTGGCTGGACGATGCCGGCCGGCACCGATGATTTCGGTATGACGATTGCCGAAACAATTTATCCGGCCTACAGTATCGGCCTGGTACTTGGAACCACCCTGATTGTGCTGATCACTACGACCATAGTCAGCTATATTCCGGCGCGGCGAATATCACGGATGAATCCGACTGATGCCATTAAGGGGAAAATACAATGATTCGTTTTTTAATTACCGGTCTACTGCGGGACCATCACCGCAGCCTGTTCCCTATTCTCATCGTTACAATCGGAGTTTGGATCACGGTTTTCATGCAGGCTTACATCAACGGCGTATTTTCCGATATGATCGATTACAATGCCCGTTTTTCCAGTGGACATGTCAAGATCATGAGTCGGGCCTATGCTGACAACGCCGACCAAGTGCCCAATGATCTGGCCCTAACCGGCATCGATGAAATCCTGACGGGATTGCATGAAGAATATCCCGACATGACCTGGGTTACCCGGATTCAATTCGGTGGTCTGCTGGATATTCCCGATGAACGGGGTGAGACTTACTCCCAATGTCCGGTATTTGGAATGGGTGTGGACCTGCTGTCGCCCGGCAGCACGGAAATTAACACTTTAAATATCGCCAAGTCAGTAGTTACTGGCCGGATGCCGGAACGACCCGGAGAAATTCTGATCAGCGATGATTTGGCGAAAAAACTGGAAGTGGCACTGGGCGAAAGCGCCACCCTGCTCAGCTCCAGCATGTACGGCAGTATGATAATGCATAATTTCACCGTTGTCGGTACTGTCCGTTTTGGCATTATAATGATGGACCGTGGTGCCATGATTGTTGATGTTGGCGATGTTCAGAAGGCGCTGGATATGGATAATTCCGCCGGTGAAATCCTGGGCTATCTGCCGAACCGGATTTACGATGACTTGGCTTGTATTGAGATTGTAAACCGGTTCAATGCCACTTACAGCATGGACGCTGATGAGTATGCGCCGGTGATGGGAACGATGAAAGAGCTGAGCGGCCTGGGAGGATACCTCGAAATGGGATCCAGCATGTCGGGAATAATCGTATTCATTTTTGTCCTGGTCATGTCAATCGTGCTGTGGAATGCCGGATTACTTGGCGGCTTGCGGCGCTACGGTGAAGTCGGAATTCGTTTGGCGATCGGTGAGCACAAAGGTCATGTGTACCGCTCGATGATCTATGAGTCGGTCGTCATTGGATTGGTCGGATCGATAATCGGCACCGGGCTCGGGCTGGGAGCGGCATATTGGTTGCAGGTTAAGGGTCTGGATATCAGTTCATTGTTAAAAAATATCAACATGATGGTACCGACGGTTTTCCGGGCGGCGGTTACGACTGAGACCTATTATATCGGTTTCTTTCCCGGCCTGTTTTCCACGGTACTGGGAACAGCCCTGTCAGGCATCGGTATCTATCAACGCCAGACATCGCAATTGTTTAAGGAACTGGAAACATGATATACTCAATCAGATCAGTGAAAAGGGAATCAAGCCGCAGCAACTCAGTTCTCTTCCTGTTGATAACTGCTCCGCTGCTGCTACTCGGACAAACGCCATCAGGCACCGAGATTCTGCGGCGAATAGATGAAAATACGATTGCCGGTAATCGCACAGCCACATCGACGATGATAATTCACGGCCGCCGGTCCAGTCGCACAATGACCGCCAAATCATGGATTCAGGGCACTGATCAATCATTTACCGAATACCTGGCGCCGGCCCGGGAAAAGGGCACCAAAATGCTGAAGCTGGGTGATCAGTTGTGGATGTATTCACCCCAATCCGACCGGATAATCCGAATCGCCGGCCATATGCTGCGCCAGTCGATGATGGGCTCTGACCTATCCTATGAAGACATGATGGAAGACCGTAGTCTGGAAGATACCTACACGGCGGAAGTGCTGGGTTCGGAAGCGATCGGCGATCGGGACTGCTGGGTTTTGCATCTGGTGGCGAAGGTGGATGACGTAAATTACCATTCCCGGAAAATCTGGGTCGACCAGGAACGCCTGATCGGTTTGAAGGAAGATCTGTTTGCCAAAAGTGGAAAATTACTGAAAACCACCGACGTCAAGGAAGTATTTAAAATTGCTGATCGCTGGTACCCGAAACGGATGATTTTCAAGGATGCTCTTTCCAGTGGTGACGGAACCGAATTTATTATCGAATCCATCGAGTTTGACGTCGATATCCCGGATTATATATTTTCCAAGGCAGTATTGAAAAAATAAATCGACTATTGAAAAAACCGGCCAGCCCGTTATTTCATGGCCGGCCGGTTTTGAATTTCATCCGCTAAAATATATCAGCGGGACTTCAGTTTCTGCCGCAGGCGCAGGATATGTTCCTTGAAAGAATTCAGATTGGGATCGTCTACGCGCATCGCCAGTTCATAGGCCATATTGTAACTTGCCAGCGCCTTTTCCAGCTCACCGGCGGTCTCGTAGACCTCGCCCAGGCCGTCGAAAACATTGGCCGAATTGGGATATAATTCGGCATTCCGTTTAAATATGGCGATTGCTTCATCGATTTCCCCCCCCGACAGCAGGCGGTAGCCGATAATATTCAGAATCGCTTCCGGCGCCGGAATCATATAACCGAACTCTTCGGAAACAGCGGCGAAATGATCATCGATGGTCTGGAGATCTGAACTCATCAGACTGTGGGGAACGCGCCATTTGGCGTATAATTTTTTCAGACCGAAATATAGTCCGGGGTGTTGGGTGGTCTCGTGGCACTCGGAATCCAGTACCTGGGCCGTCCAGTTTAAAGTGGACGGTGCGCTGTTCTGCAACTTTGTGATGAACTGTTGGATGTTATCCAGCAGATAATATTCGCTGCTGGAATAGGCCAGGTAGAGAAAACGGTTCTGCCGGCCAGGACTCGCCAAGAGGTTATCGGCCTGCTCAAAGGTCGGATATTCGCTGTCGTCGAGCCAGGGACTACTGGCGAAATAGGCGTTAAACAGCCCAGGCTGGGACAGCAGGGAATACAGGACGCACAATCCGCCTTGAGAATGCCCGGCCAGAATCCGATAGGGCTGGCTGCGGTACTGTTCTTCCACGTAGGGCACAACCTCGTCGGCGATAAAATTTAAAAATTGATCGGCCCGGCCGGCAGCGGTTGCGTCGGCGGTGGGGGGCACGAAATCATGGTCACTGTCGAGTGTTTCAATGCCTACTACGATCATCTGAGGAATCTGTACCCGCGCGGACAGGAATTCGATGATGCCGGTGGCATAGTGAAAATGCGTGGCCCCATCCAACAGGTACAGTACCGGGTAATCGCTGTCACTGCGACTATAATTGGCTGGTGTGTAGATGTACAGAAGCCGGCTTTCATTCAGAATGGCCGACTGGATCCGGTGAATTTTTCCGATTTTTATCGATTCACGGTTCGGCCCGCAAGCTATTAACAACGCCAGTACCGTAATAACGATCGGGGTCGTTTTAACCAGTTTTAACAACCGGACCGACTTGCGGAAAACAAGCCTGCCGATTATCGGACAATCACTATTTTTCAATACCTGTTTCATAATTCCCGGGAAAAATTATGCGTAATGTAAAAGAATTCCCTAATCCGAAATTGTATTTTGGGGTGATTAATCAACGTTTAATCTGCAGATCGATGGCATCACGGTGTTGACGGAAGAGGAACAGATTGGGATCCTCGGATTCCTCACCTTTCCGCACCGCAATCCGGTAGTTGTCAAGAGCGGACTCCAGGTCGGATAATGCGGCATATCCTTCGCCCAGGCTGTCGTAGGCGTTGGCGGAGTTGGGATACAAACGGACATTGTACTTGAACACATCCAGCGCCGCCGTTCGTCGTCCGGCTTTCAGCAGCGCGTAACCCATGGCATTAATGTCAGCTTCATAGGGGATGACCGGGTAGCCCAATTCTTCGGATAATTTGTTGTAATGCAACTGGATTGCGCTCAAACCACCGGAGACATCTGCTGGTGGAAAACGCCAGTTTCCGAATATTTTTTCCAAGGCGCTGTAAATCGCCTGATGGACAACTGTACCGTGGTCGGCGTATTTGATGACTTCAAAGGTACTCTTGATATTATGCGAAGTATTTTTCCTGATCAGACGGTTCAGTCGCTGGCTGGGGTTGATCAATTTTTCTTCGGAGCTTCCCACAGCCAGATATACCGACTTACGGGTAGCGGGCATTGCTTTCAGCCGATCGGCAGCGCCACTGAAAATGTTTTCTTCATCATACAGCAGATCAGGACTGAGTATGATATAACTGCTGAAAAGATCGGGCTTATTCAGAAAAGCATAGGCGGTGAGCAAACCGCCCAGCGAATGACCGACCAGCATCCGGTAGGGGGCGGTGCGGAATTGTGAGTCCACCGATGGTATCAATTCATTACTCAAAAATTCAAGAAACTGGTCTGCTCCGCCAGATGTCGACAGGTAATTGACACTGGTAGGGGTGAAATCGCGGTTACGATTACTGTTGCGCAGACCGACAACGATCATTCGCGGCATGAGTCCCAGGTCTGCCTGCCGGTCGATCAAGCCGGTGACATGGTGGAAATGATCATCTCCATCCAACAAGTACAGGACCGGGTAGTGAATTTCAGTTTGAGTATATTCATCGGGCAAATGTACCAGTAATACCCGTTGTTCACCGAGTATTTCTGACTGTATTCCCATATAATCGCCGATATAAATCTGCGAATGAATGCTGTTCAATAGAATTGGCAGGATCAAGGTCAGGAGTGGTTTCAACCGGAATTTAGTAATTTTCATTTAAGGCCTGCAGCGGATTAGTTATAGCTCTAAATCTGATGCCCGGACAAGTGGCACTTATTCTCAAGGATAACATAACTGAAAATACAATTTAAATAAACAATAAATCGATAAACGGTTAAAATCGGGTATTCGGGGGTTGCAGAAGCATATCATGTTTTTGGAACCGCTTTCGTGTTCGTATTTTATGTGACTAATTCTGAGGTTGAAATGAAGATTTATCTGAGCGCCGACATCGAGGGTGCCTGCGGAACGACCAATTGGGACGAAGTCGATAAGGTTCATCCGGATAACGCCGCGTTCCGGGATCAGATGACAGCGGAAGTCGCCGCCGCCTGCCAGGGAGCCCTGAATGCCGGTGCGCGCGAAATCTGGGTCAAGGATGCCCATGCTTCCGGCCGCAATATCAACGGGAGCATGTTACCGCAGGAAGTCCGACTGATCCGGGGCTGGAGCGGACATCCCTATTCCATGGTCCAGGAATTGGATGAAACATTCGATGCGGTCATCTTTATCGGGTATCACGCCCGGGCCGGTTCCGAGGGTAATCCGCTGGCGCATACGATGAGCTCATCCAAGATCGATTATCTTAAAATTAACGGTCGCTCGGCCTCGGAATTTCTGTTGCACGCCTATATTGCCGCCGAACTCAAAGTCCCGACGGTGTTCCTGTCCGGGGATGAAGGTATCTGCAACGAAGTCCGTGATATCAATGAACGTATCCATACTGTGGCGGTTAAAAAAGGAATTGGTAATTCCACGGTCAGTATTCATCCGGATCTGGCCGTCCGGCGTATCCGGGACGGCGTGGAAAAGGCCCTGAAGGGTGACATCGCCGGTTGTCTGCTGGCTGCTCCCGCCAGTTACCTGGTGGAGATACGCTTCAAAAAAATGACTCAGGCTTATCGAGCTTCTTTTTTCCCCGGTGTTCAACTGGTCGATCCTCAGACCATCCGGCTGGAAAGCGACCGGTATTTCGATATTGTCAGGATGCGTTCGTTCGTGATGTAGGAACAAACCGGAAAATATTAAAACCAGGACAGATCACGCAGTTCCGGTATATCCCGCTTGAGCTGGTCGTATACCTGCTCCATGTTATTGATGGTATTTTCCAGTTCAGACACCAAATCTTCAATATCCTCAGTCATCAGATCGACTTTTCTTTCGACCCGGCTTTCGTGCCGATGATCACGGTCGTCAAAATCGTCATCGTCATCGAATAAGGAACCAAATGCTTTGACGATCGCTTCGGCGGCCATGGCTCCGGCGACGACCCCGATTTTTGACCCGATCTGGCCGATATCACGCGCCTGATCACTGAGTTTACCGGCAAGGATGTGGAATTCTCCCACCAGTTTTTTCTGTTCCCGAGTGAGTCGGACATTCTCACCATTGATCAGCAATTTTTCATCTGCCGTCATGACGACACGTTGATCGTCATTTTCCTTTTCCGTGATAATCAGGGAGCCCTTTTGCCAGTCCAGGTCAAGATCATTCAGGAAATGATCGTCCCCGCGGTAAACGTGTCCTCGTGAGAGAGTGACAGATAAAAGAACGGTCAGCATAATTTTAGCGGTCAATTTGCCCATGCTATCTCCTGCGGCGTTAAGTTAGTCAAACGAATGTTAAGTAGCGGTTGTTGGCGGACGCTGTCCCCGTTGTTGACATTTGATTCAATTTCAGCAGTGGTGTTTATCCTTAATATTATATCTATAAACGATTCCAGTGACGGCCACCGAAGCCCGGAATGAATCGAATTGATATTTTTTCTCATCTGCCATTGTATGACCGGTAAAACGTCAATAAGTTGTCAGGCGATTAAACTACCGATGAACTTGTACTGATTTCCGCCGGTGTTTAATATCCCGGCGAAAAGCGAAAACATGAATATGCAGACTTTGACAGAAGACCGATTGACCGGCCGCATGACGGCCGCGGAATGTAAATATAATAAAACTATTAGTTCTAAAGTCTTGTTAAGCAAATTTCGCCTATATAATTTCCGCTGCTATTTTTGAACTGAAAGAATATGTTTGATCAGCTTACTGACCGGTTTGATACGGTTCTTCGGAATTTACGCGGGCTGGGAAAAATCACGGATGCCAATATCCAGCAGGCCACACGGGAAATCCGCCGGGTGTTACTGGAAGCGGATGTGAATTTTACTATTGCCCGGGATTTTGTAAATACCGTCAAGGAACAGGCTGCCGGGACCAAAGTAATCAAATCGATCAAGCCGGGTGAACAGTTCGTAAAAATAATCCGTGACGAACTGGTCGTTCTTTTGGGTCGCGAGGCGACCCCGCTGATGACAGCCGGCAAACCGCCGACCGTAGTCTTGCTGGCGGGATTGCAGGGTTGTGGTAAGACCACCACTGCTGTAAAATTAGCACGTTATTTGAAAAAATCGGGTAAAAAACCACTGCTGGTGGCCGCCGACGTCTACCGTCCCGCCGCCGCCCGGCAGTTGAGTACGCTGGGTCGGCAAATCGACGTGCCGGTATTCACTGGAGCCGGCACAGACGCGCTCACAATCTGCCGGGAAGGTGTCGATATCGCCCGGACCGAACAGTATGATTATGTCATCCTGGATACCGCCGGCCGGTTGCATGTCGATGACGCCATGATGTCGGAAATATCGGCCATTGCCGCCGCCGTCAAACCGCACGAAACGTTGTTTGTGGTTGACGGCATGACCGGTCAGGATGCGGTCAATTCGGCGCAGGCTTTTGATCGGGCCCTGGAGTTGACTGGTACGATTCTGACCAAGCTGGATGGTGACGCCCGCGGCGGAGCGGCCGTTTCCATTGCCGCCGTGACCGGGAAACCGGTGAAATTTGTCGGCATATCCGAAAAACTGGATGGATTGGAATTGTTCAGTCCGCAGCGAATTGCCGATCGAATTTTGGGTTTTGGAGACGTAATTTCCTTGGTGGAAAAAGCCCAGGAGGCTTTTGACGAAAAGCAGGCGGAACGTCTGCAGAAAAAGATATTTGAAAATAAATTTGACCTGCTGGATTTCCGCGATCAACTGCGGCAGTTGCGTAAGATGGGATCGATGAATCAGATTCTGGGCATGATCCCCGGTGCCAACCGGAAATTGATTAAGAACCTGCAGGTCGATGATCGCAATTTGTTGTGGACTGAAGCAATCATAAATTCCATGACGCCGGCGGAGCGGAGTAACCCGCAGATTATCAACGGCAGCCGACGGTTGCGAATCGCCCGCGGTTCGGGACGGTCGGTGCAGGAAATAAATCAGTTATTGAAACAGTTCGCGCAGATGCAAAAAATGATGAGACAGATGGGTAAGGGAAAATTACCCGGACAATTTGTTAGAGGAAAGTTACCAGGATTAAATTAAGGAGATTTTTAGTTTGGCAACGAAAATCAGGTTAAAACGGATCGGACGCAGGAACAGGCCTTTTTATCGTGTCGTCGTCATGGATGAGCGTACTCGTCGTGACGGCTCTGCGATCGAAGAGCTGGGATGGTACAATCCGATTGATCGAACCGATACTTATAAGTTGAATGAAGAACGAATTTTTCATTGGTTGAAATTAGGGGCTCTGGCCACCGATACGGTTCATAATCTGTTTCAGAAAGCTGGTATTGCTTTCAAATGGCATCTCATGAAACAGGGGCTGGATGAAAAGACCATGGAAAAAGAATTGCAGAAATGGCAATTGAAGCACGACGACAAAGCCAGGAAATCCGCCAGTAAAAAAGAAACTCCCGAAGCCCCGGTTGCAGAAGCGGTAACGGAAGTTGTCGCGGATGTTCCGGTCGCTGAGCCGATCACGGCGGAAGTAACCGCCGTGGATGAACCGGCCGGGGAGCTGGTTGCCGCTGACGAAGCGGAGACCGCCCCGAGCGCGGAACCAGTCGTGGTTGCTTCAGAAGAACCGCAGACAGCGGAAGTGGAAACGTCTTCAGAAGAATCCTCAGCCGTCGCCGAACCGGTCGCGGAATCGGCCGAAGCCGCAACTGAGGATGAACAGTCGACGGGGGGGGGTTAACCGGAAAATTTCCGCGTACGACTCGTCGGAAATTGATGGTGTTTAATGCTCCTGTCGCTGGATCAGCAGATGGAAATACTGTGTCCAAGTAACTAAGAGAAGGAGACTAACGATGCAGGAGTTTATCGAAAATGTGGTCAAACACTTAGTGGATAAACCAGATGACGTGAGAGTGAATTCTGTCGAGACCGAACAACGGATAATCTATGAATTGATTGTTGGTGATGGAGATTACGGAAAAGTTATTGGAAAAAGCGGTCGCAATATTTCAGCTCTTAGGACTTTGGTTTTTGCCATCAATGCCAAGCAGGGCGGTAAGCGTGCCCGTCTGGATGTAATCGACCAGTAAGGAAAATATGGAACGACTGTTTGCCATAGCGAAAATAACACGCGCCGCCGGATTGAAGGGGGACGTCCGGTTGCAGCCAATATCGCGCTATTTTTCCGATTATGTCGCCGAACACCCGCTGTTCCTGGGGTTTTCCAACGATCTGGCTCGGGAAATTCAGTTAGACGGCACGATCGGAATGGGCAAACGCGTTCGCTATCATTTCAAGGGAATTGACACCCGTGACGATGCCGAAGCGATAATCGGCCAGATTCTATTCGTCAATGTCAATGAGGAAGATATAATCAATCTGTCATCGGAAGAACTGATTGGTTACGATGTGGTTACCAATAGCGGAGAACAAATCGGTGTTCTGGTGGATATACTGACATTACCCGCCAACGATGTCTATGTAATCGAAAGTGGTAACCGGGAGATTCTGATCCCAGCCATTCCCGAGATAATCGTAGATATCAATGACCAGGAGACGGTCGTGACAATCGCACCGATGGACGGTCTATTGGATTGAAATCACAGATAGTAATAATTACACCGACACCGGCCGTGATTGACATGGTCATCCAAAACAGCATTTTGCGGCAGGCGGTGGAACGGCAGGTGGTGGTGTTTCATGTGGTGAATTTGCGCGATTTCGGTCTGAGCAACTACCACCAGATCGACGACGCGCCTTTCGGTGGGGGCAGCGGCATGGTGTTAATGGCGGAGCCGTTGTTCCAGGCTATTGAACAGGGAATCAACCTGATCGGGGACGCCGGTGAGTATGAAGTGCTGTACCCGTCACCGGCAGGCGAACTCTGGTCCCATGGCGAAGCGCTGGCGATCAGTGAAAAAAAGCAGCTAATTGTTATTTGCGGACATTACAAGGGCATCGATGAACGGGTCCGGGAAAAATATGTCACCCGGGAATATTCCCTGGGCGACTTTGTGGTGAGTAGCGGAGAATTGCCGGCCATGCTGATGATTGACAGCATCGTCCGGTTGATCCCCGGCGTCCTGAATACTTATGAATCGGCGATGACCGACTCATTTGCCACTGACCTGCTGGACGGTCCTCACTACACCCGGCCCCGGGAGATCGATGGCAGACCAGTACCAGAAGTATTACTAAGCGGTCATCACCGGCAGATTGAAGCGTGGCGACTGAAACAGCGGGAAGAAATCACCCGCCGGCGCCGACCCGATCTGTGGGATAAATATGTTAACAAGCGAGACAGCGGAGATTTGTCGAAATGAATAAACTAGATAAAGTTACGGAAAACCAACTGCGGAATGATATTCCGGTATTCGGTCCTGGTGATACGATTGATGTCAATGTTCGCGTCATCGAGGGCGGCAAGGAACGGACCCAGCATTATCGTGGTATAGTCATCGGCCGGCAGGGCGGCAACAGTATCAGCGCCACATTCACCGTCCGTAAGATATCCGGCGGTGTTGGTGTCGAACGGATTTTCCCAGTGCATTCTCCGATGATTAAAAGCATCGAAGTCGTACGCCGTGGTAAAGTGCGCCGCGCCAAACTGAACTACCTGCGGAAACTGACCGGCAGCAAGGCCACCAGGATTTCCGAGAAACGCTAAAATATTAACATTAATGTCAAACCCCTGTTGTCAATCAGAAAACAGGGGTTTTTCATATCCGGATGCAGCGCGATACAAAAATCATATTAGCGGTAACCTGTGGGTCACACCTGACCGTTCATACACTGATGCTGGTGCTGCCCAGCATCCTGTTGGTGTTGCAGGGAGAATTCGGAGTCGGTCTCGACACACTCGGCTATATTGTTGCCGCAAGTTCATTCATGTTCGGCCTGGGCGCGCTACCGGCGGGATTTCTGGAAAAACGGCTGGGCGGTCGGCGCCTGCTGCTGATCTATCAGACCGGTACGGCAGCGGCGGTGGCGCTCATCGTGATTTCCCGCTCGCTGACGATGCTGACGGTCGGTATGATGGTTCTGGGATTCTTTGCCAGTCTGTACCATCCGGCCGGACTGACCCTGATTTCGCGCCGGGTGAAAAATTTGAGTCGTGCCCTGGCTTACCACGGCGTGGCCGGCACCAGCGGCCTGGCCCTGGGGCCCCTAATCGCCGCCAGCGTCACCGACTTGTTTTCCTGGCGGGCCGCCTTTGCGATAATGGCCCTGTTTAATCTGGCGCTGGCTTTCGTCACCACCCGGATGATTCCGCCACGCACGGCTGGTAGTGCCCTCGAAGACGACGCCCAGAATACCAGCGTCACCAACCGTCCGGCCCTGATTATTTTCTACCTGATATCGGTTTTTATGGGATTGGCCTTCGCCGGTTTTACCACTTTTATGCCGACACATTTTTCTCTGAACGCGGCGGAAATCACTGAATTTTTATCAGTCACCATCCGTGGCGGGTTGTTTACGACGATAGTCTTTTTAGGGGGGGTGGTCGGTCAGATCATCGGCGGCCACCTGGGTGATCGCTACTATCGACCGGCTTTACTGGCAGTCCTGTTATCCCTCAATATACCCTTGCTGATGATCGTCGGCTTTACCACCGAAACGCTGCTGATCGTGACCGCCATTGGTTTCGGCATCGTCCATTTCGCGATGCAGCCGGTGACTAACGCCCTGATCGCCAATTTAACCCACAGTCGGGCCCGCGGGATCGGCTACGGGATCAATTTCTTTCTGAGTTTTGGCGTCGGTTCGGTCGGTGCCGCTGTCGGCGGTTACATTGCCGAGCGGTTCGGCGTCGCCTACGTATTTCCAGTGATGGCGCTGGTCATCGTGCCGACACTGCTACTGGTCTGGCGCCTGCTACGCCTGCTGCCGCGGACTGCTTCGGGCACGGCCGCCTGAGTAGATTTCGTCGTCGTTCCGGATTAGTATCCTGAGCAACGCTTTCTGCTTGTAATTTGGGTGGATTTGTTACAAGTTTTAAGGCCAAAATGTCGGAAAACCAATTAAAACACATTCCTTCCGTGTCGGAAGTCCTGCAGTTGCTGCCACCGAATCCGGGCCTGCCGCGGCCGCTGGTGATCCGCTTAATCCAGCGTCAACTGGAATACTATCGCGGGCTGGCACAACGGGGTGAACTGGCACTGGACCGACGCCAGCTAACACAAAAAATCATCGATTATATCCACTCTAACCGGTTTCCGCGACTGAAAAACGTGATCAATGCTACCGGCGTGGTCCTGCATACGGGACTGGGTCGGGCGCCCCTGTCGCCGGAAATCCTGACTGGCTTGGGTGAGCGGTTGGGTGGTTATGTCAACCTGGAATTCGATCTTGATACGGGCGAACGCGGCGAGCGCAACGATCATGTGGCGCCGCTGCTGGCAGCCCTGGTCGGCGCCGAGGATGCGCTGCTGGTCAATAATAACGCCGCCGCCGTTTTTCTGACCCTCAACACCCTGGCCGAGAACCGTGAAGTAATCGTTTCCCGCGGGCAGCAGGTAGAGATCGGCGGCTCCTTCCGGATTCCCGATATTATCGCCAAGAGCGGTTGCGTCATGCAGGAGGTGGGCACCACCAACCGGACCCATCTGCGGGATTATGCCGAGGCGATCAACCAGTGCACAGCCCTGCTGTTGTGGGCGCACACCAGTAATTATGTCGTTCGTGGTTTTACCGCCGAAGTCACCCTGGAGGACCTGGTGGCACTGGGCCGGCAGCATGGTCTGCCGGTCGTGGCGGACCTTGGCAGCGGTGCTTTGATCGATCTGCCGTCGCGGGGTCTGCCGACGGAACCGCAGGTCGCCGAAATCCTGAAAAAAGGCGTTGCGGTGGTCACTTTTTCCGGGGATAAACTGCTGGGTGGGCCACAGGCCGGCCTGATCGCCGGTGATGCCGCCAGCATCAGCCGGATTCACGCCAATCCGATCTACCGGGTGGTCCGCTGTGACAAGGTTAATATCGCCCTGCTGGAAACCATCCTGAACACCTACGACGGCACGACTGTAGCGCCGGAAAATCTGGCCTGGGAACTGCTATCAACCAGCCGCGAAACACTGCTGGAACGGGGACGGCAGGTGCTGGCGGCATTAGCCCCGGAGACAATCAGCGAACTGGGAATCGAACTGGTGGAATCACAGGTCGAGGCCGGCAGCGGCTCTTTGCCGGTAGCCAAGTTGCCCAGCGCCGCGCTACGGTTCAAGCCGGTGAAAATCAAAACAACTGTTTTAGCCCGACTATTCCGTAACGGTGAAAAGCCGATCGTTGGGTACATCCACGATGAATATTTTTTTATCGATCTGAAAGCCGTTCTGCCGGAACAATTGCCGCGGTTGGCGAAAGCCATCGCCGGGATCTGATATGGCGCAGTTTGTAATCGGGACGGCCGGACATATCGACCATGGCAAGACCGCCCTGGTCAAGGCCCTGACCGGTGTCGATACCGACCGGTTGGCGGAAGAAAAGGCCCGAGGGATGACCATCGATCTGGGTTTCGCCTTTCTGACCGACGCGATCACGATCATCGATGTACCCGGACACGAGCGCTTTATCCGCAATATGGTGGCCGGTGTGTCCACGATCCATCTCGCTCTGCTGGTCATCGCGGCCGACGACGGCGTCATGCCGCAGACGATCGAACACCTGAACATTCTGAAACTGCTTGGTATTCCCCGTGGAATAATTGTAATTACCAAAGTCGATCTGGCCGCCGATCCGGACTGGCTGGATCTGGTGGAAGCGGAAATCGGCGAGCTGGTGGCCGGCACTTTTCTGGAAACAGCACCAATCATCAGGACCTCCACTGCCACCACCGCCGGGATCGAAGAACTGCGCCAGTTAATCATCGCGGCTGCCACGACGGCGGTTGCTGCCACTGACCGCGGATTTTTCCGGCATCAGGTGGACCGCGTATTCATCAAGAAAGGTTTCGGTGCAGTGGTGACCGGCACCGTTATTTCCGGTCAGGCCGCGGTCGGCAATGATGTCCGCATCCTGCCCGGCGATCTGAAGGCCAAGATTCGCAGCCTGCAAAGTCACGGAGTAGAGGTAGACACTGTAGCCATCGGCGACCGCGCGGCGATAAACCTGGCCGGCACCGACAGCGACAGGATTGTCCGAGGTTCCGAACTAACGACTCCGGGCTGGCTGAATGCCGGCACTGTTTTTATCGCCCGAATTACACTGTTGCCCGGTTCCCGCTGGCAGGTGAAAAAAAACCAGCGGGTTCATCTGCATATCGGTACGGCCGAGGTACTGGCGCGGCTGTCGCCACTCGCTACCCGACTGCTGGAGGCCGGCCAGAGCGCCAACGCCCTGGTCGCCTGCGAACAACCGGTGGTGGCGGCGATGGACGACCGTTTCGTGATCCGTTCCTACTCGCCCATGGAAACCATCGGCGGCGGCCTGGTATTGGACCCGGAACCGAAGCTGCGCGGTCGCGCCCTGCGGGATTGGGCCGGGCGCCTGTCAGCCGCTATGCCGGAGCGGTTCGGCCAGTTTGTCGGGCGGGAAAGGACCAATCCCCGGACAGTTGGTCTGTGGGTGCGGCGGTTCCATCTTTCGGAGGCGACCGTGCGATCATTGTGCAGCCAATTGGGATTGCTTAATATCCCGGATAATGACATTGTTTACGAAGCCGGCAACCTGGCCGCCGGCCGGACTGCGCTGCTTGACTACCTGGCCGGGTATCATCGTAAAAATCCCTACCGCCGAATCGTCAGCCGGGAAGCGATCCGCGGTGAATTGAATTTTTCCCCACCCTGGTTTGATTTTGTCGTGCAGGGACTGATCGCTGATGGCCACGTGATCCGGGGCAGTGGCGGTATCGCCCTGGCGGACCATTCGGTCGATCTGGCCCCGGGGGATCGCCGGACCGCCGACCGGATCGTGGCGCTGCTGTTGGCCGGCCGCTTCGCTCCGCCGACATTAGCCGAGTTACCGGAACTGACCACTCAGCTGCCGGCAAAAATCTTCGAGTTGTTGCATATTTTGAAGGAACAGGGCACCGCAGTTGAAGTACAGTCCGGGTTATGGTTCCATGCGGACCGGATCTGCGAACTGGTCAATTTACTGAAAAATCATTTCCGGCAGACGGCGGAACTGGACGTGGGTACATTCAAGGATTTGACCGGGACGACCCGGAAAACCGCCATTCCGCTGCTGGAGTATTGCGACAATAACAATTTCACAATCCGCAGCGGTTATAATCGCGTAGCCGGCCGGGGTCTGGTATGAGCAGGAAAACCAGCCTGCCAGTCGGCGGGACACCGCTGATGCGCCAGTACCAGGAGGTCAAGCAGCAGTATCCCGATACGCTGGTGCTGTTCCGCATGGGCGATTTTTATGAGACTTTCGCGGAAGACGCCCAGATTACCTCACGGGTGCTGGGGATCGTACTGACCAAGCGTTCCAATGGCGCCGCCGCCGATATTCCGTTGGCCGGATTCCCCTACCACGCCCTCGACAATTACTTGCACAAGCTGGTGGCCGCCGGTCATCGGGTCGCCATTTGCGAACAGGTCGAGGACCCCAAACTGGCCAAGGGCATCGTCAAGCGGGAAGTGATCGAAGTCGTGACGCCGGGAACGATCACCTCGGAACGCGCCCTGGACCAGAAAGCCAACCGCTACCTGGCGGCGTTGACGATCCGCAAGGAACAGGCCGGCTTTGCGTTGCTGGATCAATCCACCGGCGAATTTTATGTCGGTGATTGTCCCGAAAATCGTTTGGCGGAAGCGTTGCGGAAATTCGGCCCGCAGGAAGTGCTGATCGGCCAGGATACAACTTATTCCACCGATCGCTGGTACCGCGATCTGAAACCATTCATCACTCGAATCGACGACTGGTTGTTCAACTACGAATCGTCGTATCGCACACTGATCGAGCATTTCAAGGTGACTTCGCTGAAAGGTTTCGGTTGCGAAGAATTGTTGCTGGGCGTGGCCGCCGGGGGCGCCCTGCTGCGGCACCTGCGGGATGGTCTGAACGCCTCCTTGGCTCATATCTCGAGCCTGCGGCCGGTGCATGACGAAGATATCATGGGCTTGGATGGTTTCACGGTTCGCAATCTGGAAGTTTTTAAATCGCTGGCGACCCAGGGCACCCACGGTACGCTGGTCGATATTCTGGATCAGACGATCACCGCCGGCGGGGGACGGCTGTTGCGGCAGTGGTTGAACCGGCCGCTGACCGATCTGGAACGACTGAACCGGCGGCTCGACACGATCGCCGGATTGTTGGCGCATAAGCGCGTGCTGGAAGATATCCGCGGAAGTCTGCGACAAATTGCCGATATCGAACGGATCATCGGCCGGGTCAGCCAGGGCAAGGCCGGTCCCCGTGATATGAGCGCCCTCGGCACCGCCCTGGAACTGGTACCGACGATCACTCGATCCCTGACCGGCACCGGCCAGACAGCCCTGGCTGAACTGGCCACCCGTTTTCAGGACAGCAGTGAAATTTATACCCGGATCGGCAACACACTGGTGGCCGACCCGCCGGCCCAGCTCAAAGCCGGGCACTATATCAATCCCGGTGTCGACCCCGAGCTGGACGAGCGGCGCGACCTGGCGCGCGGTGGCAAGGATTGGATCGCCGGGATGCAGGCCGGCGAGCGCGAGCGCACCGGAATCTCCACCCTCAAAGTCGGCTACAACCGCATATTCGGTTATTATATTGAGATCACCAAAGCCCACCAGGACAAGGTGCCGGAAGAATATATCCGCAAGCAGACGCTGGTGAATTCGGAACGCTATATAACGCCGGATCTGAAGGAGTACGAGGAAAAAATTCTGACCGCTGAAGAGCAGGTCGATGTTATTGAAACCAGGATTTTCCGCGAGCTGTGCCAGTATATTCTGTCGGCGGCCGAGCTGATTCAGGCCAACGCCCGGGCCTACAACCGCCTCGATCTTCTGACAGCCCTGGCCACAACGGCCGGCGAGAACCATTATGTCCGTCCCGAGCTCACCGAGGAACCGCTGCTGACGATCAGCGACGGGAGGCATCCGGTGGTGGAAAGACTGTTGCCGGCCACCGAGCGCTTCATTCCCAACGACACTCGGCTGGACGCCCGGAGCAGCCAGATTTTATTGATCACTGGACCCAACATGGCCGGAAAATCAACCTACCTGCGGCAGGTCGGCCTGCTGGTGCTGATGGCCCAGATCGGTTCCTTCATCCCCGCTGCCAAAGCCACCGTCGGGCTGGTCGACAAACTGTTCACGCGCGTCGGGGCCAGTGATAACCTGGCCGGCGGCGAAAGTACTTTTCTGGTGGAAATGAACGAAGCGGCCAATATTCTGAACAATGCTACCGCCCGCAGCCTGATCATTCTGGATGAGATCGGTCGCGGCACAGCCACTTTCGACGGTCTGTCGCTGGCTTGGGCCATTACCGAATATCTGCATAACACGGCGACGGTGGCGGCGCGCACATTGTTCGCCACCCACTATCACGAACTCACCGATCTCGAACATACGCTGGAACGGCTGGAAAATCATCATGCCGCCGTCGAGGAATTCGGTGAACGGATCATTTTCCTGCGAAAAATCCTGCCGGGACCGGGAGATAAAAGCTACGGTATCCATGTCGCCCGGATGGCCGGGTTGCCGGCTACTGTCATCCGGCGTGCCAAATCCATATTAAACCACCATCTGGAACTGTCGATAGATTCGGGAACCGCAGGCCCGCCGGCGGCGTCTCAGCAGATATCGATGTTCACGGAACAGGAAACCAGACTGCGCCAGGCACTGACCGATCTGGATATCAACAATCTGACACCATTGGAAGCATTACAGGCGCTGGACGACCTTAAGAAGCAGCATGGGCTTTAATATTAAAAAATTCAGTTTCGCGCTGATCCTGGCATTACCGCTGTTGTGCCCGGCGGAATCAGTCTGGGTACGCTATGGCTGGCAGGCTTTTGCCAATGCCGCCGATGCCCGTCTGATCGCCCTGGGCGGCCAGCATGCCACCGGTAATTTTGATCTGGCGCGGCTGGGAAATCCGGCCCTGACGGCGGTGGCGGCCGGACATTTGACCTATGCCCATCAGAGCCGTTTTGCCGGCATCGTCACCAGCGACCTGCTCGGCTTCACTCTGAAACCGGAGACGCAACTACCGCTCGGCGTGGTACTGCTGTACGAAGGCGTGGAACGGGTGCCCGATACCCGCGGGCTGCTGCTGGACTGGGGTGCGGACGGGCAGCCCGGCACAGGTGATGCCGGGGAAAACAACGGTGTTCTGGACGAAGGCGAGCGTCTGGATGAGGAACGTCTACGGCATTTCCGGCAACGCCAACTGGCCGTTCACATCAGTTCCGCCAGACGCCGGGGCCCCTATCTGATCGGACTGGCCCTGAAAGGACTGAACCACACGCTGGCGGAATTCAGCGGCAACGGCATCGGCTTTGATATCGGCATTAACCGATCGCTGGGCTCAAATGGTGAGATCGGATTGACGATCCATGATTTCACCTCCTCGTGGCTGGTCTGGGATTCGGGGACGATCGAACGAACGGCGCCATCCCTGCGTCTGGGAGGGCGGCAGACCATGTTTTCCTCCCGAATTCCGGTAGCTTTGACAATAGTCGGCGATTTGCTGCAGGCAAATCGTCAGGCCGGCGCCGGGACGCCGTTCACCAAATCGGGAACAATCGGTCTTAGTTGTGGCATGGAATTGATTTACAAGGATAAATTTCATTTGCGTTTCGGGCGCGATCAACTGGAAATCATGACTGCCGGCATTGGAGTGCGTTGGGATCGAATCGGCATTGATTACGCCTATCGGCTGGAACCGGCCAACTCCGGTTTGGGCCCCGGTCATTACCTGAGTTTTGAACTCGATCCGACGTGGATCAGGGCTTTTTTGACAGTTTTTGAGCCAGCCGGATAAGCTTCTTTTAAATCAATTAGTTATATTGGATGCAATAATATTTGCATGTAATTTCAAAGGCTAAATAGCGATCAACGATATGATAATCAGCATGACAGGTTACGGAAGAGGTGTTACTTCCAGCGCGTCCGATCGGGCGGTGGTGGAGGTCCGCGTGCTCAATTCACGTTATCTGGACCAGAAACTGCGGGGACTGGATGTATCGGCGGAATTGGAATTGAAAATCCGTGAGCGGGTGCGGGACGTGCTGCAGCGTGGCAGCGTCAGCGTCACCATATCGCGGGAGAGTGAAAACGGTA
>JBDRBK010000010.1:0-9252 GCA_043822705.1 Fidelibacterota bacterium | reverse complement strand
GCGAAGCCGAGTGGCAAAAAGTTGTCGATCTGGCGGAGAAAATAAACCAGGGCGACCTTTCGGTCATTAACTGGGAGATACGGGAATGATCAGAGAATTAACTAAAACAGCGGCCGCCATATTTCTTTTTTCCCTGTGTTTTGCTGCCGATAAACTGGCGGTAACCACAAAAACAGAAGGTACGGTCGATGTGGTGCGATCCGAGGCCAGCCAAGCGTTGAAACGCGGCACAATTTTGCTGGATCAAGACCTGGTGATTTCAAAAAAGGATGGTCAGGCAGTTATAATGTTCCTGGACGACAAATCCCAGCTAAAAATCAAAGGTGACACCGAAATCCGGATAACCGGCGAACGCGGACAGGGTGCCATATCCAAGCAAATTAATATGGATTATGGCGTCCTGAAGGCTTCGATCAGCGAGCAGCGCAAGGGCGATTTTATTATTGCGACGCCGACCTCGGTGGCTTCGGTAAAGGGAACCGAATTCTGGATTATTTCTGATCCGGATTCCGGCGACATGATTATCAGCAACAGCGGTTCGGTCGAACTGGTGAATAATGTCACGGGAGAAACGATTGTCGTACCGGCCGGTACCATTGTCGAATCGACTGTCGAAGGTGAAATGAATGTCCTGAAGACGGTAAAAATTTCCGGCCGGGCCAGCACGGCGGTCAACGCCAACCAGTTCTCGCTGCAGAATATTCGGTTACTCGAGGGCGAGGTTGAGGTCGGGAACATATCCGGCGTTATATTTATTTCGGACAATACTGTCTATGAAGGTGGGGCGGTAAGAATCGGCGCCCAGGTTACTGTTCGCGGTGCGTTTGACGCGCAATCCGGAAAGATACTGGCCACCCTGCTGGAGGTGTCAATGCCGGTAACCGTGGAGGGCCGGGCTACCTCGGCGGTCATGGCGAATATATTCAGTATCAGCGACGTGTCTACGTTGCAGGGTAGCCTGCCCTCACCACCGGCGGGAATCAGGGTCGATGTCAATACTGTGCTCGAAGGCGACGCGATTGTTGCCGGGGCGATGGTCACTGTTACGGGCTACTTTAATAGTGAAACCGGCAACCTGGTAGCCAGTAGAATTGTAGCTGTAATGCCGGAAAAAGCAATCAAAGAAATAATTGTACTGCTCGTTAGCGGAACGGCTGAGTCCGGGATTGCAAACGACCAGTTCAGTTTTGCCGATTTGACCGTGCTGGACGGCTCTGTTGACGCCGGTAATATTTCAGACATAGTTTTCGTTTCTGACAGCACGGCCTATTCCGGCTGTGCCGTGGTTCCCGGGATGACGGTTATCGTCGGTGGCGTATATAATGACTCCACCAAGGCGATTTCAGCCCGTTCGGTAACAGTTGAGCCATTAATAATCAATGGTATTGTTACGACACCGATCGTCAATGGCCAATTTGAGATTAGCGACATCACCGTAACCGAGGGCAACCTTGATCCGGCCGACCTGTCCGGGATGGTTATAATAACCGACGATACGGATATCGATCCCAACGGCATTTTTATCGGTGCCGAGGTGCAGATTGAAAAATGCAAACAGGGACCAGAGGATACCGGTGATATAATTGCACGGCGCGTCATCACCGGAGAGCGGATCGAACGCAAGCTGATAATCAAACTTGAAGACGGCCGGGGCAACAAGAAAGATTTAATCATCACGTTCTAACGGATTGGTAAAATTGCATGCTTAAGTTCAACAACAAAATGAAAACAATCGGAAAATTGTGGTCGGGGCTTAAACCACTGCTAATTGCCGGCCTCCTCGGTCAGGCGCTGTCGGCCGCCGCTGGCGGTACTATTATCCATGAACCGGTGCGCCAGCACCTGCCAGGCGAGCCCCTCATAGTTTATGTCATGGTTTCTTCGGAGACGGAAGTGGACAATGTGCGAATTCTCTATCGCCCCGCCGGCCAGACCGGATATTCGGAAGATTTTCTGGACCGCTACGACGATATCTGGCGAGGAGCGATTCCCAACGATCAACTGGCAGTACCGGAACTGGAATATTTTATTGCGGCCACGCTTATCGACGGATCGATTTTGACCTATCCGGAAATCGACGCCGAGGATGCACCACAGCTGGTCCGAATAGGCGGAGGAAAAGAGCCGGTTGCCAGCGCCGGCAAACCGGTTGCTCCGGGGACGGCACCACGGGCACTGGGAGCGGGTGAAATTCTGATTTTCAGCCCCGAACCCAGTGAAGTTGTGCCTTTTGACGATATTTACATCGCCGCTTCATTATTTAATGTACCGAATGTGGATGTAGCCTCTATCCGGATAAAAATCGACGGTAAAGACGTGACGCCCCGGGCCGCAGTCAGTGCCGATCTGGTCGCTTTTAATCCGACGGCAATGACGCCGGGCAAACATTTTGCCCAGATAACACTGAAAAACCAGGCTGGCAATCCAATCCCCAGCAAAAGCTGGTCTTTCATTGTCACGGGAGAAACAAAGGAAGAAATCACCCATGCACTAACCTACCGCGGTAAAATCAACGGCAATTTTTCACGTGATCCCCAGGGGGGCGGTGACTATCTGGATATTTATAAAACTTCGGCCAGCCTATCCGGTCAATGGAAAAGCCTGAAATTCAAGACCGACCTGCGATTAACCTCCGATGAAGATCCCTACAAGCCGGCTAAAAACCGCTACAGCATGGTTCTCGGCGCCGGACAATGGCTGAATCTGAATTTTGGTGATTTCAGCGCCCGGCATTCACGCTACACACTGGACGGTAAAAGGGTTCGCGGATTTGGATTAGACTTGAAGACCGGATATGTCAATCTGCAGGTTGCAAAGGGGCAGCTGGTACGCAACATTCAGGGCAATCCCGCGACCGATTTGGCATATTCCGGCGTCTTTGAAACGGTTACCGATGAGGACGATTCGACGATTACCAAAACCGTTTTTCAGCTCGATCGCAAGGGTTATACCTTTCGCCGCGACATTTTGTCCGGACGGTTGAGTTTCGGCTCAGGCCGGATTTTTCAACTGGGCTTTAACGTACTCAAAACCAAGGATGATATTAATTCCATCGATCTGGCTATCGACGAGGCCAAGATCACGATCCCGGAAACCGAAATCTATGTTGATTCGGTTCGGATTTCTCACCTGACCGGTGGTGTTTATCGCTTCGATGAAATCGATCAGTTGAACGAAGAAATATTTAATACGCCGGGATCGGGTTACTGGTTAGAAATCGGTGCACCACAGGAAGATAACTGGGCCGGCAACAGTCCCAAGGATAACATCGTTATCGGCTCGGACGTGAAACTGAATCTGGACCGCCGCCGGATCCAACTGGAGGCCGGATTTGCATTCAGCATGCTGAATGCCGACATCTGGAATGGAGCCATCAGCAAGGCTGCCCTGGATACGCTGATGGATGACAGTACCGACGGCTGGATCGGCAGGACCTATAATGATGACGGCAGCATCGCCGATAATGGTTTTGTCGAGGTTGATGCCATTCCGATCGACCCGGCTGACTATGAGAACATCTTTACGATCAATGAGAATATGATACCATTGATTCCAATCGACCTTGATTCCGCCCAGATGGCCGACGACCCGTTACAAGCCATACTGCAGATGCCCTCTCTGGCATATAATTACCGGGCGTCCGCGAATTATTTCAACAACCTGGTGTCATTGGAATACAAGCGGGTCGGACCCAAATTCAAGTCCTTGGGGAATCCCTATCTGCAGAGCGATTTGCGGGAATTGCTGATTTCCGACCGCGTCCGGCTGCTGAAAAACAAGTTGTTTGTTGGTGTCACCTATCGCCATCAGGACAACCAGACCCTGCGTACGACCACCACCGTCACCACCACCGAGACCTACACGCTCAACGTGGGGGCCTATCCCGGACGCGAATACCCTACGGTCAATTTTAAAATCAGCGCCAAGCCGAGATATAATAATCGCACCGATCAAGATACGACCGGAATCGATTCGGTACTGGTGATTGCCGGGACCGACACGACCGCCGATATTACCGCTTACTATCTGGACGATAAGCGTCTCAGTGAAAACACAATCAATGCTTCAATCGGCCTCAACTACTCACTGGCGGCCCTGGGATTGAAACATAACCTGGCAGTGAATTACACACGCATAGAAAAAGATGACCAGATTAGTGATCGCTATGAAAGCGGCGACCCGACCTTCAGCATCGGAGCTCTCAACGATACGACGTTTTATGATACGACCTATGCCTCGCCCTATCTGGCGTCGAACGCTACAACCCTGTCCGTCGTGACTCAATACAAGATTCCTTTGAAAACAACCGTGGTACTGTCGTTCAATAATCAGAATACGGCCACTACCGAACAGGGGATTACCGGAATAAACGTCAATGCTACCTATGACCTTATTAAAAACAAGCTGAAACTAAACGGTGGTGCTGGCTTTATTTCCGGGTCCGGCACTAATTCGTTTACGCGCTTTAACCTGCGCGGCGGTGTTACCTACAAATTAATGGAGAGTATGACGATCCGGGGTAATGCTGATTTCCGTGGCGTTAATGCTGCCGGCAGCAATGATACCAGCCTGATCCTGCGCGCCGATATCAGCTATTTATTCTAGAATAATACCGGCGGTACGATTCTGCCGGTTCCAGTATTGTCGATAATAGGCATGATTTTTTGAGCGGACCGTTTGTTCCCGCAGGCGGTCCGCGATTTTTTTATCCAAGTCCGACCCGGCACTGAAAGCGGTCGCGGTAATATCAGCAGCGGCACCGGGACGGCATGTGGATATTTGGTAAACAAACTGTTTTTCCAGAGGAGCGCGTGACGCAGACAGAATATCCAGGCCGTTGGCGAAGTCCTGTAGAAGCAGGCGATGCAGCCGTTCGTGCCGCCACCAGTATGATGAAGATGAATAGCTGGCACAGGTTTCCCCGAAGTCGGGCAGAAACGGCGCATCGAAGCGGAAAGGTTTGAACAAACCGGTGCAGGGCGCGGCGGTAGCCGTTACCCAGAAGGTATTTCGTTCCGGAGTCAGCTCGGCCACCAGTGACCCGGTGGATTGGGCGGAGTGCCGGGCCACAGGGTTGGCGGAATGAGCACAGATTCGGTTGATCAAAAAATGGCTGTCCGGGCGATAATCGCTGGTACCATGATCGCGCAGAATGGCCATGGCGGCGGGAAGGTCGAGCGGTTTCTGAGATGATACCAATTGACGGGAGCGTCGCTGTCGCGAACGGCAGCCGGAAAATGTAGTATAAAACCAATCGGCATAACACTCAGTAAAATGAAAAGTAGCACCTTTTTTCAACCAACCTCTTCGACGAGCAACCGTGATCAGGTCGGGGTGACTAAGATCGAATTCTTCGCCAATGGTCAGACCATTACTGATTGAGTAATAGTTGTTGATTCGCCGGGCGACCCAGAGCTGGCCAGCGGTTTCCAGAACCCAGGCCGCGGCGGGGTCGGCGATGATATAACTGTTGTGATAAACCATTGGGGCGGTATACCCGCAATTGCCGCCCTGTCCGAATTCTACCAGTAACTCGGTGATCTTTTCCAGGGCGGTTTCGGCTGTGGTCGAGCGTTCGAGGGCCAACCGCAACAAATCCATACCGGTCAGGCGCCCGACCTTTTCCAACGGCATTTTACTCCAAACCGCCTCATTACCGATGACGACACCATGCTCATTGGCGCCGATTTCCGCGCCCCACATCCAGAAAGGCCGACTCAAGAGCACGGCACACGTGTTGCGGACCTGAGGAATTTGCAGGTAGGAACATTTCAGGCTGGAATCCGCCGGGTGGTCGGCGGCGGGATGGTATTCCACGATCTGTGCCTCGTTCGGTTCGCGATCGCTGTTTTTGCCGAACAGCGTTGAACCGTTGGCGGTTGCGGGTGGCATAACGACAAAAGTATCGCACATATCAGCGTTGAATCCTTCCCGGCAGAATGAATTCATAGCGCTTCCGCAACAGCGTGGTCGTCAGCCAGCGATCGATTTTGCGGGCCGCCAGAAATAACGCCCAGATAAATTTATCTTCTCGGTAATAGCCGTTGACAATTTCGGCGGTGATTTCCGTGCTTTCGTCACCGCGGAGTGAATTGATGATAATGATTGCTATCGGAATCAACTGCGGTAGTTGTTCCTTGTAAAGATTGGCAGCCAGATCGATCATAATCTGGCGCTGGTCGTAATAACGGTTCATCACATCATTTAAAAACAGTTTGCTGATGAGCCAGCGCAGGAACGACGGTGCGCTTTGCAGGATCAATTCCGGATTTAACTGTTCGACCCCATCCAATCGGTATAGCGGTGTGGAAGTGTCGATATAGTACAGCGTTCCACTGGCCGGGTCGCCGTTTTCGAAGACCCAGTTGGATATCTGGGCATCGAGGGCGATTTCCAGCGCCGGGGTCTGCGTTTGGTTATAGGTCCGGATTTTTATCGCTTCCTGTGCAATCCGCGTCAGTAGAATTTTATTGGCATCTGCATCCAACACATGTATCAGCCGATGCGCGAACCAGGTCGATGAAAATTGTTGCTGGACGATATAGAGTACCACCGGTCGCTTAGGCAGGGCGACAATCTGCAGATTGTCATCGGGCAGCGTGAGTCCGGCACCGCCCAGATAATCACAATAATGACGGTAATTGGCGGCGTATTCCTCGGCGGCGGCCACTGTTTTGAATAGAGGCATGCGCTTATAGGCGCGTTGATCGTCGTTGCTGATCTGGAAAATGGTGGAGATTTCGCCATAACCCAGGACGGTCCCCGGAATTTTGGACGCACTCAGATCGGCAGGATTTAAACCATGCTCGAATCGTTCCAGAAAATTGGGATCATTATTCATTTTTATTTTTCCTGGACCCGGTTTTTAAGCGGGAGGTAATTTGTGATCCGATTTGCTGCAGGCGCTCCTTGCCGGCGTACAGCAGGCGTAGTCGGCGGGCGGCCGCCAGGGCGCCGTCCAGCTGGCTGATCGCCATCTCGGCCTGGGACGGTGAAATTGTCAGGGGCGGCAGAAACTGGCTGATTGAAGTGTCGTTGCCGGCGTATATCAATAGTAAATCATGATCATAGGCCGCTTTGGTCAGGATCGGACCACAGAGGTCATCCTTTAATTCCAGTCCCATCATTAAACCAAGCTGTCGCAAGCCCACCAGCATTTTCCGGTGTTTCGGCCGCAGACGGTCAACACCCAGGCGAAACTGTTCGGCCAGCCGGACGACATGGGCAAGAAAATCGGGCGAAGAAGATATTTCTAAAACCCGCTGGGCGACACGGCAACCGATTTCGGCGCCGCCGAAAGTGGAAATGTGAATGAACGGATCGGGATGAAAAACCTTTTCCAGCGATTCGCGAAGAACGGTTGCGGATATCGGATACAGACCGCCGGACAGACCTTTGCCCAGCACTACGATGTCTGGCACG
Organism: Fidelibacterota bacterium; assembly: GCA_043822705.1. Taxonomy (GTDB): domain Bacteria; phylum Fidelibacterota; class Marinisomatia; order Marinisomatales; family TCS56; genus JBDRBK01. Next base: position 1,830 of record JBDRBK010000010.1, on the reverse strand, counting down.
ATATCATAATGTTCAAATCCCCATAGCCGCCCGGTGCGGCCCAGGCCGGTCTGAACTTCATCCAGGATCAGCAGGCTGCCGTTGCGGTCGCAAAGTTCACGTACGGCCGGAAGATAATCTACATCCGGAACAACCATCCCCAGCGTCGCCGGTACTGTCTCCAGAATCACTGCCGCCGTGTTCTCGTCCAGGGCGTCTTGCAGGGCGGAAGTATTGTTGAAATCGATTTGACGGAAACCGGATGGCTGAGGACCAAACGGGCGACGGTATTTTTCATCGCCGGCCGCCAGCGCCAGACCAGTGTGTCCGTGATAGCCGCCCCGGGCGGAAAGTATATCCTCGCGGCCGGTATAACCGCGGGCGACTTTAATCGCCAGATCGACAGCCTCGCCGCCGCCCACCCCGAAAACCGTGTAAGTCAAATCACCGGGCATCAGATCAGCCAGCATAGTCGCCAGTTCGGCGCGCTCGCGGCTGAGTAAATGGTGATTGCCGATATCAACCTCCGCCAGACTGGTCCGCAGCAATTCGATCAATTCTTCGTGGCGATGGCCGAGATTAAAGACACCGCCGTTGCAGTGCAGGTTGAATAATCGCTTTTCACCATCGATATCATACAGATAGGGACCCTGGCGTTTTCCCATCACGAAGTTCATTCCGTATTTCAGGAAGAAATCGGTTTTAGCGCTGGATACGTGACGGTGAAAGCGATCCAGTGCTTTCTGTTTGGTGGAGGATGGTTTCATGGTAGGGGAAAGTTCTTGCGACAGACGATCATAAACAAATGATTTTTAGAATCGTTGATGGAAAACAAATACTTCGTAATTTTACCGCCGTTGACATTAAATATCCCGGCCGACAGGCCAATAGACCCGGCAACATAACATAAAACTAATTTAACCGATGCGCGATTTAAATAAATACCGACCACGCCCTCTGATTATTCGCTATCTGTCCGGCTATTTTACGCTGTTCATGCTCAGCCTGGCTTCGCGGGTGAAAGTATATGGCCGGCAATTCATTCCGGACCGCGGCCCCTACATCATCGCGGCTAATCATTTCAGCGTACTGGACCCGATATTCATAATATACGCCACCCAGCGGCCGATTAATTTTCTGATGGCCAGCGATCAGGTTGTCGGCAATGATATGTTCTGGGCGCCGTGGATTTACGGTTTCATTCCCACCAACCGCAGCAAACTGGCACCGTCGACCATCAAAAGCTCGCTGCAGGTACTGCGTAAAAATGAAATCCTGGGTATATTTCCAGAAGCGACCTCTCTGGCAACGGAACTGCGACCAGCCAAGGAAGGCGCCGCCTATTTATCGCTGGCCACCAACGTGCCGATTCTGCCGGTCAGCGTCACCGGTCATAATCATCTCTGGGAAAATTTATTCCGTGGCGTCCGTCAGACCGTCACAGTCCGGATCGGTCGTGCCTTTGGTCCGTTTGAGCAGGAAATCACCGGTAAATCCCGGCAACAGCTATTGGAAAAGATTGGCCTGGAAATAATGTGCCGGATCGGCGCTTTATTGCCGGAAGAACAACGTGGTTTTGTGAAAAACCATGACGTGGTTCGGCGTTTTAGGGAAGAGAACAACAGTCATACCGGATATAAATTTTAGTCGTTTATTTCAGTTCGCGGTTGATTGATCAACAGGAACAGGCCGGCCAGAGTAATCACTCCGCCGACCAGCGAGCGCAGGGGTACGGCCTCACCCAGCAGAAACCAGCCCAGGGCGGAAGCCACCAGCGGCTCGCCCAGCGGCACGGCCGCCACCACCGAAGGTCGCACGAATTTTACGGCATGGTAAAAACTGGTATGACCG
>JBDRBK010000009.1:0-41199 GCA_043822705.1 Fidelibacterota bacterium | reverse complement strand
AACACCCAAGATAATTGATAGTTCATCAATGGAGATGAATCCCAATTCATATTTAATGATTCCAAAAAATGGGCAGGAAGTACAAAATGAAAAGTAAACTGAATTCTACTAAACCAAATTCAAAAACAGTGCTGGTCATCGACGATGAAGTAAATATCTGTGAATTTTTCATCGATTTATTCACCGTCTACGGTGTCAACGTCGATGTCGCTTATGATGGTGATTCAGGTCTGAAAAAAGCACTTAACAATCCCTATTCAGTAATATTTCTGGACGTGAAACTGGGTCGGGATGATGGTATTGAAGTCTTGAAGAAGATAATGGATCATAACCCCAAAATACATGTGATAATGATTTCCGCCTACTTGAAAGAAGACGTAATTGAACAAGCGATAAGATATGGTGCCGATGGTTATTTAAACAAGCCGCTGACTGTACGCGATGTTATCTCAATGGTTTTTCGTTTTATCAGATGATTCACCTGTCAAGGTAATAAAAGCCGTTTTCAGGTTTGTGAAAGGATCGTAAGGATGAAAGAAAATATTCAAAGTAAATTGAGGACATTTGAAGCTTTACTACGATCCTACGATCGGGACTCGCTGGTTGGGCGAATTGCAGTAACGGTAATCTGTTATATAATCTATTCCCTGCTGTTCTTCCCGTTATATACCTATATCGGTGTGGCAATTGGTATATTCATGGCTTTGCCAATTATTGTGTCAGCCTGGCTGCTCGGATTATGGCGCGGATTGATCAGTGCAATCTTCAGTTTACCATTGGCTATACTACTGTACTATCTGGTTGGAGTAAACGGATTTGAATTGCTGGAATATCAAGGTTCGGTAGTGGTACCAGCCATGATGTTGACCAATCTATTGATTGTGATAGTTATCGGACATATGCGCGACCTGGAAAATCTAATTCGTGCCGAACTGGATGAACGTAAACGAATCCAGGAACAATTGGCCGAACAGGCTAAACAATTGCAGCTTTCCAATACGGATTTGGAGCAATTTGCCTATGTCGCTTCCCATGATCTCCAGGAGCCGCTGCGGGCTGTTGTACTATACCTACAACTAATTGAAAATCGGTATAAAGAAAAACTAGATAGCGATGCTCAGGAGTTCATCGATTTCGCTGTTAGCGGGGCGCAGCGCATGCAGGGACTGATCAAGGATTTACTGGCGTACTCGCGTGTGGGTCGGCAAGGCAAGCCTCTGGAAAAATCTGATACTTCAACAATTCTAAAAACCGTTCTCGATAATTTAAAGCTTCCAATTGAAGAAACTAAAGCCGTTATAACCTATGAATCCCTGCCGCAGATACCGGTTGATCCGACCCAGTTTTACCAGTTACTACAGAACCTTATTACGAATGCCATGAAGTTTACAAAAGATAAATCTCCTGAGATTCATGTCAGCGCCGTGAAACAAGCCAAAGAATGGCTGTTCTCGGTAAAGGATAATGGTATTGGAATCGATCAAAAACATGCCGATCGCATTTTTCTAATTTTTCAGCGGCTGCATCCTAAATCTGAATATTCCGGTACCGGTATCGGCTTGGCCATCTGTAAAAGAATTGTTGAGCGCCACGGTGGTCGCATCTGGATTGAGTCCGAGCCTGACAAAGGGTCGACATTTTATTTTACTATAGCAGACAAGGGAGCTGACGTATGAAGGAATGGAGTTTTAAGAAACCGATAGAGATCCTACTGGTCGAGGATAATCCCAGTGATGCCCGACTGACAATTGAATCTTTTAAAAATTCTGAAATTGACAACAAACTTTATGTAGTGGAAAATGGTGAGCTGGCGATTGATTTCCTGGAAAAAAGGGGCGATTATACTGATGTTCCACGACCGGATATAATATTACTCGATTTGAATCTGCCCAAGAAAAATGGCCTGGAAGTATTGGCGGAAATTAAAGCCAGTGTGAATTTGCGGCGAATCCCTGTCGCAGTTTTGACTACCTCGGAAAATGAAAATGATATTCAGCGGTCCTATGATCTTGGTGCAAATTGCTTCATTACAAAACCAGTAGATTTCAATGAATTCATCCGGGTTGCTAAAACGATACAGGAATTCTGGCTTTCTTTAGTGAAATTACCATCGGAATAAACACCATGGACAATAATCAAATCAATATTCTGCTCGTCGAAGATAATCCGTCGGATGCCAGAATATTACAGGAAAGATTAAAAGAAATACGATCGGGAATTCAATTTGGATTGACCCATGTCGAAAGTCTGCGTGCTGCCCTGGAGGAGCTCGGCAATTCCCATTATGATATTATCCTGCTGGACTTGGGACTGCCCGATTCCCTGGGACTCGAAGGATTGCCACCGCTTAAGCAAAAGAAATCTTCGGTGCCAATTGTCGTACTGACCGGTAACTATGAAGATGAAAAATTAGCCGTAGAAGCGGTCAAAGAGGGCGCACAGGATTATTTATTCAAAGATCAACTAGACAGTAACTTATTGTCCCGGTCAATACAATATGCAATCGAGCGCAAGAAAAGTGAAAAAGCATTGATTGAAGCTCGTGAACGAGCCGAAATGGCTGACCGGCTGAAAAGCGTCTTTTTGGGAAATATGTCCCATGAAGTGCGGACTCCGTTGACGGCTATTATTGGTTATACCGATTTGATGTTAACCCAGATTGATTATGGAATTGATGCAGTAAAACAAAGAAAGTATCTCGATACCATCAAACGTAATAGTTACCGTCTGAAAGATTTAATCGATGATATCCTTGATATCTCGCATATCGAAGCCGATACTACTATTTTGAATATTTTGCCCCATTCTCCCGATGATTTGGTGAAAAAAGCGGTACAGGACATCTTCGTTACCGCCAAGGCCAAGGAACTGACAATCAGGGAGAATTATTCTGCGCCCGATATTCAGATCAGTATTGATAAACTGCGATTCCAACAGGCAATATTGAATATCTTGCAGAACGCCGTCAAATATACCGATGCAGGTGAGATTACTATTCAAACCAGTCTGAACAAGGATGAGTACAGCGTGTCAGTCTCTGATACCGGGATTGGAATCAAAGAGGAATTCAAACCTTATTTATTCGCCCAGTTTCGTCAGGGCGATGAGGGTCCTTCGCGAAAATATGAGGGGGCCGGGCTGGGCCTTTCAATTGCTAATCGTCTGGTGACATTAATGAAAGGACGAATAGAGGTAGAAAGTGAAGCGGGTAAGGGGAGTACTTTTACGCTTTATTTCAATGTAACCGAGCACAAAGAAGATAAATCTGCTGCCAAGATTGAAAAGTACCAGATGGAGCGACCGGAATCTGACTTGGTGTTTGACCAGAATAAGCTTCAGACAAGAAATCTCCTGATTCTTCAAGATCATCCTGACAACCTGAGTTATATCGAACAAGGCGTGACAGCGTTGGGTCTTCAGCCCCTGACCGCCGGTACCAGCGAGGAAGCGTTTGCGCTGCTCAAGGATCAATCTGTGTGCTGTATGATGATCGATGTCGCCCTTAAACGGGGAATGACGGGAATTGATTTTATGAAAACCGTCCGGGCAAATAACCAGTACGATAATGTGCCATTGATCGTGGTAACTGCTTATGCAATGCAGGGACAGAAAGAAGAATTATTGAAACAAGGATTCAATTATTACCTGGCAAAACCATTTGTAATTGAGGAATTAAAGGAAGTTTTAGCGCAGGCTCTTGGGCATTAATCTGCCGCTGAAAACTATCAACAGTTCCTTTCTCAATGAACCGGAAAAGCCGGGCCATCACGATCAGTCTTCCGGATTAGGTAATCCCGGGCCCAGAAGGGTTTGTGCCCCTCCACAAACGAGCTTGTGGCAGTGCCCACTTGGATTTATTGCCGTCCACAGGTCTTGCGGACATCCGCCAAGGGGTCTGTGGTAGCCCGCAGGGAGTCTCCTGTCGCCACGGTTTGATTCCATTGTTCCCGTCGGCAAATAGTGGTATATCGGAGTGTTCTGGTTGGTAGTGGTTATAATCCGGGCTAATGATTTGAATCGCGAAGGGATTAATTGTTAATAGCCCAAGGTTCCGCGACACACCGATAGCCACGAAGTGGTTGAAAAAAATACTGCTGCGGTAGTGAATAAAGGGCGCGGCAACGAGAGCTACCAGGAATTTACCAGTAGCCGGCAGGACAGTTTTATTTTGATATTGTAATGTTTTCCAATATAATATATACTATGCAGATGAACCGATCATACGGCAAGATGAATCTGAGAAGATTCCGCGCCTATCTGCGGCTGCTGCGGATGCATTACCATTCCCGCCATCCGCGGCTGTTGAATACCAGTGATCGTCACCGCTTACAGCATCTGGAAGACTTTTTAAGATGGCGCTACTCCTGGTGGATTCCGTCCCAGACTATTTCCTTCCAGCCCGACGATTATTCCCAGTTCCTGCGGCTGATCCTGATCAACGACTTTCTCTGCCGCCAAATATTTTTCGAATATATCAGCTATTCAGCGTTGGTTCCGTTGCGCAATGAATTATCAGCGCCCCGGCATCTTCGCTTTGTACAACTTACACCAGTCCAGGCTTTTGTCGTTTTAAGATTATAACACCTCCCAACGGCATTTCGGGCTATCAGAGTCGAATCGCTAACCTTTGGGAGATCGTTATGTTACTGGAATTTAAAGATATTGCCTTACAAAAAATGCATGCTGCTAGGGAGCAGTATTTCGGGAAGTACCCCGATGTTTTCAACAAGATGTACGCCTTCACGCGGGCCCAGACCGCCCGCGCCCTGGGCTACTATCCATATTTTCCCCAAATCGCCATTTCCGACGCCACCGACGTAACGATCGCCGGTGAGCGGAAAATCATGCTGGGCTCGAATAATTACCTGGGATTGACCAATCATCCGGAAATTATCGAGGCCGGCGTCCAGGCGTTACGGCAGTACGGGTCCGGACTTACCGGCAGCCGCTTCCTGAACGGCAACCTGATCCTGCACGAGCAATTGGAAGCGGAACTGGCGGCTTTCGTGGGGAAGGCCCGCGCGCTGGTATTTTCCGCTGGCTTCAATGTCAATCTGGGAGTAATAGCAGCGACGGTGACACCCGAAGATTTGCTGTTCAGTGATGAATTGAATCATGCCTCGATCGTCGATGGCGCCCGCTTTTCCCGGGTCGAAGTGGTCCGTTATCGTCATAATGACATGCAGGACCTGGACCGGGTCATGGCCGTAGCCGACCGCACCCGTGCCCGGCTGGTGGTTACCGATGGCGTTTTCAGCATGGAAGGTGACGTCGTGGACCTGCCGCAACTGGTAAAGATCGCCCGGCAGCACGGCGCCCGGACGATGGTCGACGAGGCCCATTCGATCGGCGTATTCGGTCCGCAGGGACAGGGTACCGTCGGACATTTCGGGTTGTCCGCCGAAGTCGATCTGATCATGGGAACATTCAGCAAATCCCTGGCCGGAGTAGGAGGTTTCATCGCCGGCGATGATATTGTCGTCGATTACCTCAAGCACCACACGCGCACGATGATTTTCACAGCCGCCCTGCCGCCGGTCAACGTGGCCACGGTCAGGAAAGCGCTGGAAATTCTGAAACGGGAACCGGAACGGCGGGCCCGACTGTGGGAGAACGCCAACTATATGCGCGCCAACCTGCAGCAGATGGGTTACGATACCGGCACCAGCGACTCGCCGGTAATCCCGATTATCATCGGACCCGATGTTAAAACCTTCAACATCTGGAAGGAACTGCTGGCGGAAGGCGTGTACACCAATCCGATCGTGGCTCCGGCGGTACCGAAGGGCCGGGCGCTGCTGCGGACCAGTTACATGGCCACCCACAGTCGCGAGCAACTGGATTTTTGCCTGGATAAATTCCATCGGGTCGGTAAAAAATACGGTTGCATCAACGGTTCCTGGCAGTCGGCCCTGCGGCAATAATAGCGGGTAATTTCAAATGAATAAAAAACCCAAGGTGATCCTGGTGACGGGCGCCTCTTCCGGCATCGGCCGGGCGACGGCGCTACGGCTGGCACGTGCAGGCCACCGTGTGTACGGCAGTTCCCGGCGGCTCAATTCAGTTGACACGGACCGTAATTTGCCGGCGGTGAAAATGCTGGAAATGGACGTCAATTCATCCGCCTCGGTTCGGTCGGCCGTCACCGCCCTCCTGGACGAGGCGGGACGACTGGACACGGTGATCAATAATGCCGGATTTGGTATTTGCGGTCCGGCGGAGTTGACATCGACGGCTGAGGCCAAGGCCCAGTTCGATACCAATTTCTTCGGTGTTCAACGGGTCTGTCGTGCAGTAATACCGGTACTACGGCAGCAGGCCGGCGGTCAGATAATCAACATTAGTTCGCTGGGCGGCCTGATCGGTCTGCCATATCAGGGTTTTTACAGCGCCTCCAAATTTGCCCTGGAAGGATTCTCGGAAGCGCTCTACCAGGAGTTGCGACCGCAGGGTATTCGGGTCGTGCTGGTCGAACCGGGTGACTTTTCCACCGGATTTACCGGAAGTCGCCGCCGGATTGAGCGCGTCCGCTCGGAACCGGATCTGTATCCGGATTTCCCGACCGTCCTGAAAGTAATCGAGGCCGATGAAACCGGCGGTAAAGACCCGGATAAGGTGGCACGCTTGATCGAACGGATTATAGCCTGCCGCAATCCGCGGCTGCGCTACCGGGTAGGCGCCTGGGATCAGAAAATATCGATCCTGGTGAAAAAGCTACTGCCCGATAAATTGTTCGCCGCGATCATCGCCGGTCACTACCGCCTAGGCCAGAAACCGAATCGCTGACGGCGGAATTTTATTTGTAGCGCGGCGGATATTGCCGGTGCCAGTCCGTGGCCTGTTGATATTGCCGCGCCAGCGCCAGTGTCGTGTTCTCGTCGAACAGCCGACCGATAAAACTGATGCTGGTCGGTGAACCTTCGGCGTCGAATCCGTTGGGAACAACGACGCAGGGGTGGCCGGTGAGATTAGTCAGTAACAGATTATCACCGCCGAATGAAGGCGCAACATAGACGTCGATTCTTTGGAATAATTCCTGCATCTGCCGGACCAGTTGGTAACGTACGCGGTTGGCCTGAATATACTCCACCGCCGGGATGAATCGGGAGGTGCGGAATTCGTTGGGCCAGGCATTTTTGATCTGGCGGACCAGCAGATCGTCGCGGCCGGACAGGGTCAGATCATCGAAAGCAGCGGCGGCTTCGGCACTCAGGATAAAGCCCAATTCCGCCACCGGCAGATCGGGCAGGCCGATCGGGATCAATTCCGCCCCCAGGCTCGTCAGTACTTCCAGCACCTTGCGGTCATTCTCCCGCGCAGGGTAATCCTCCTCGAAGGCTTCCTTCAGATAACCGATTTTCAGCGACTTCAGGTCAACTTCCGGATTGAAAGCAAACGGAATATCGAACGCCGACTTGTCCGTTTCCGTGGGACCGTAAATGCCTGCCAGCACCAAGGCGCAGTCCTCCACCGACCGGCACATCGGTCCCAGCTTGTCCATCGACCAGCTCAGCGTCATGGCGCCGGTCCGGCAGACGCGGTCGTAAGTCGGACGCAACCCGGTGACGCCGCAGCGATTGGCTGGGGAGACGATCGAGCCCCAGGTTTCGGAGCCGATGGCGAAAGCCACCAGACCGGCGGCCGTGGCCGAGCCGGGACCGGCGGAAGAGCCGCTGGAACCCTGTTCCAGGTTCCAGGGATTGCGGGTCATGCCACCGAACCAGACATCGCCCCAGGCCAGGGCACCCAGGGTCAGCTTGGCCACCAGCACGGCGCCGGCTTCGTCCAGTTTCTTGATTACCGTGGCCGTTTCATCGATGACCTGCTCCTGATAGGGGACTGCCCCCCAGGTCGTAGGATAGCCCGCCACCGCCAGTAAATCCTTGGCGCCATAGGGAATGCCGTGCAGGGGACCGCGATAGTTACCGGCGGCGATTTCGGCATCGGCCCGGTCGGCCTGTTCACGGGCCAGCTCGGTGGTCAGGGTGACCACGCATTCCAACTCCGGTCCGTAGCGCTGCAATCGATCCAGGTACAGCTCCATCAATTGGCGCGAACTGACTTGGCGAGTCCGCAAGAGTTCGCTCAGTTCGGCGACCGTGTAGAAGGCCAGATCCTCCGGATTCTCCGGCAGCGCCACATCCCGTGGAAGGGGCGGAGGCGCGGTGGCAAGGACGTAATCAGGATTGAAATTTTCCGGGAGCGGATCGAATCGCAGCGCCGGCGGAACGGCATTTTCAAGGTGTAGTTCGCGGATTATTTTATAGCAGGTCAGATTGTATTCCAGACTTTCCAGCATCGAATCGCGCTTGGCCGCGGAAAATTCCAGGCCGATCAACTTTTCCGCCCGCGCCACATCGGTGGTGTTGAACGATTGTTCGGCAGGATTCTTTTTTACAACGGCGCAAGCAGTGAGCAGTAGTAGTATCAGGAGAAAATGAGGAGCATTTTTAAGCGACATTTTGTCCGACCTCCGATTGAATGACTTGAATCAGTGAAAATTGTCTGAAAATATACATTACTGCCCGGGACAAGTGCAGCTTAATCATCGTTCCTGGATTTATCGCGGGACTTTTACTGACCAAACTGCCGGTCAAGTGCCTAAATTTCCGGCTGTAAAACCAGGCACATAATGAAAAATATAGTACCACTGCTGATCTTTTTACTCACCGTGAATACCGGGCCGCTTTTCGGCTGGGGCTGGGATTCACATCGCTACATCAATGCCGCTGCCGTCGATTACCTGCCGGCCGAGATGACTTCCTTCAAGGAAAATCGCGAATTTTTACGGCAACATTCTACCGATCCGGATGGAGATTCTTTTCCCTCGTATTATCATTATATCGACATCGACTATTATCCCGAATTCTTAGCCGGCACGCTGCCGCATACCTGGGCCGGGATAACGGCGCTGTATCCGCTGTACACAGTTAATAACAACGGTACGGTGCCCTGGGTGATCGAGGACTGGACCGCAACGCTAACGCAACTGCTGGCTGACGGTTACTGGAGCGATGCCATGCAGGTTGCGGCCGAACTGGGGCATTATATCGCCGATTCGCACCAGGCGCTGCATCTGACCCTGAATTACAACGGGCAATTAACCGGGAATGATTATATACATTCGCGTTATGAGTCGACGATGATAAACTACCGGCTCAGCGGACTGCCGCTGCCGGTTGGTGAGGCGCTTTACTGGGCCAGTCCGATCGATTCGGTTTTCGGTTATATCGATGAAATTTACCCGACAGTGGATCTTGTGATGCAGGCCGATGATTATGCCAAATCCTATGATCCTAATTACGGAAGCACCTACTATAACCTGATGTGGGCCGCACTGGATTCAGCCACGACAGCGTCGATCCATCGCGCCATCCTCGATCTAGCCAGCATCTGGTACACGGCCTGGGTCGATGCCGGTCTGTCGACATCGGTGGCAGATGCTGCCCGCCTGCCGCGCCAATTCCGGCTCAATCAGAATTATCCCAATCCGTTCAACCCGTCTACGACCATTGAATATGAATTAGCTATGAATGGACCGGTATCGCTGGCCGTATACAGTCTGACCGGCCAAAAGCTGGCCACGTTGGTCAACCAGGTCCAGACAGCCGGAGTTCAGCGGACGACTTGGAACGGCGATACCGATTTTGGTTCGAAGGCAGGCAGCGGAGTTTATATTTATCGTCTCTGCCAGGGGAATCAGACCATTAATCGCAAACTGCTTCTGGTCAAGTGAGGATTGACCGATATTATCCCGAGCCTAATTCAGTGCCTGCGCTTGTCAGTCTGGTGCCGGTGACGTAGATTAACGAAGGTAATAAGCAGCAGTGATCCGCCAAGACAGACAGCAAGAAACAAAATAATAATCATCGGGGGTGTCTATGATCCTTCTGAATCCCGCCCAGGAAAGCTTTGAACAATTCGATCCGGTTACCCGGGAGTTGTTGCTGAAAACGGTCCGCTGGTTCGAAGACCGGGGTAAACGTTGGATCAAGCACGACGATCACGAACGGGTTTGGTACCAGGAGTTCCTGGATTTTGTCGCCCGTGAAAAGATCTTTGCTACGTTTCTGACACCGGCGGGAATAATCGACAACGATCGGCGCTGGGATACCAACCGGATCGCTGCCATGAATGAAGTTTTGGGTTTCTATGGTCTGGCCTACTGGTATACCTGGCAGGTGACAATCCTGGGCCTGGGACCGATCTGGATGAGTGCCAATCAGCCGGTCAAAACGAAAACGGCCTGCCTGCTGGATCGGGGTGGCATCTTTGCCTTTGGTCTGTCGGAAAAAGAGCACGGCGCCGATATCTATGCCAGCGCCATGAAGCTGAAACCGCAGCCTGACGGCAGTTATCTGGCGGAAGGGGAAAAATACTATATCGGCAATGCCAACCAGGCGGCGCTAGTTTCGGTTTTCGGCCGGATCGCCGACAGTGATGATTATGTTTTTTTCATCGTCGATTCCCAGCACGAAAAATTCGAGTGCGTCCAGAACATCTGCAATTCCCAGAATTATGTGGCGGAATTCCGGCTGAATGATTACCCCGTTTCGCCGGATGATATTCTTTCCACCGGTCGGACGGCCTGGGATGCTTCTCTGAACACCGTCAACGTCGGCAAGTACAATCTGGGCTGGGCCTCGATAGGCATCTGCACCCACGCCTTTTACGAAGCGCTGAACCATGCCGCTCAGCGCAAGTTGTTTGGCAGCTTCGTAACCGAATTCACTCATATCAAACAGAATTTCACCGATGCTTTCGTCCGCCTGGCGGCAATGAAATTATTCGCCGCCCGCGCCGCCGATTACCTGCGTTCGGCCAATTCCGCGGACCGGCGCTACCTGCTGTACAATCCCATGGTAAAGATGAAGGTCACCACCCAGGGTGAGGAAGTGATCAACCTGCTGTGGGACGTGATCGCCGCCAAGGGCTTCGAAAAGGACATGTATTTCGAGCTGGCGGCCCGTGACATCCGCGCACTTCCCAAACTGGAGGGCACGGTGCACGTCAATATGGCCCTGATCATCAAGTTTATGGCCAATTATTTCTTCCGCTCCCAGGCCTACGCCGATATTCCCCTGCGAAACGATCCGGCCAATGACGATTTCCTGTTTGATCAGGGTACCACCAGCGGGCTGAGCAAAATCAGGTTCCATGACTACCGGATCGCCTATCGGTCGGTCGACCTGCCCAACGTCCACATCTTCCGGAAGCAGATCGCCATGCTGAAGGGCTTTTTGCTGCTGGCCCGCCCCGATAAAAACCAAATTACCGATTTCGATTTTCTACTCAATCTTGGTGAATTATTCTCGCTGGTGGTCTACGGCCAGTTGATCATCGAGAAATTCCAGCTGGATCATCTCGACCTGGAACTGCTGGACCAGATTTTCGACTGCATGATCAGGGATTTCTCGAAATTTGCATTGAACCTGTATTCCAAGACCGGCAGCACGGTCCGCCAGCGCTGGTTCTGTCGCCGGATGATCCGCCAACCGGCGGTGGATCCGGCGCGTTATCAGGGGATTCTGGATAAATTTGTGTATTCGCTGAAGGACAGTTACGAGATGAATGCTGGTGACGGTCCGGTGGAATGACCGTTATTTGATCAGGACCATTTTCCCCTGTTCCTGGTATTTATCGGATCGTAAAACATAGATATAAAGACCGCTTGCCAGACGGTCGGGGACGAATTTGACGGTCTGCGGACCGACGGGAAAAACCTCGTCGGTGACGGTTGCTACCTGCCGGCCCAGCAAATCATAAACTGTTAATCGGATTTGTTGCTCGACCCGGTTCTCGAAGGCGATAGTGGTGTAGTCCGGAAACGGATTGGGATAATTACCCTGCAGCGCAAACGATTCCGGCGGTACCGCCGTGGTGCTGTCCACATCCAGGAATTCCAGCACCTTGCTAACCAGCAGATCGCGTTCAGTTCGATCGTACACGGTCTCGACCGGGAAGCCCAGAACCAGCACGCGGGCTGGTTGTTTACCATTGGATACCTTTCCGCGGAAGCCGACGGCGGCCACCTGGTCGTTGTCATAGCGCAACAGCACCTCGCCTCCGGACTGGACCAGGTAGGAATCGGGATAATCTTCACGGTAAACGCCGTGACTGCCGTCGTCAAATTGCAGCGATACATTTTCGAAGATCGTACCTGCTTCACCGTTGACCAGGTTACTGTTGGCGTCATCGTTATCGAGCTTGACTTTCAGGTAGTCGCGGATAAAAGCCTGATCGGCGGTGGTTCCGCGCCAGTCCAAATCCCAGGCTAGTTCCGAACCGCTGATGAACAAACGGCCACCCTGGCGCAGATAATCACGGACGATTTGCTGTTCCTCCGACGACAGTGTTTCATCGGCGGTGCTTTCGTCGCCTAACAGCCAGAAAACGGCGGTATAATCGTCTGCTTGTAATGTGCCGGCCAGCAGGGCGTCATTGGCGGCGGTGGCGAACGCAATACCAGCCGCGGCCACGCTCTGGCCGACGGACAGGGCAAATTCATGACTGGTCTTGGAATAACTGCCGCTGGTGCAGTCGAAACCATCCACGATCAGGACCCGGTCGGCTGTGCCGGCATCAAAACAACCGTAGCCGTCGGAACGGGGACTGACGATAGCATCGGTTGAGACACTGGCTAGTCTGGTGTAGAGTGGCGCTCCGTCAATCGGCCAGTCATATTTGACGCTGGTCCGGTCGGCCGGTAGCAGTTGGTCGGCGGTCAATGACAGCCAGGCGCTGCCGTCGAAATAATCGGCCGCATAGCCGGCCAGAAAGCTGGTGTCGCTGATATCCCAGGTCAGATGTACCTGCGCGTCGAAGGTCACGGTAGTCAGTAGTGGTTGGGCCGTCCTGGTCGAATCGGCGATATAGCGGTAATAGCGGGGTGTGTAATCGGTCAATTCATAGTAGCTGTAGGAACGGTAGCTGACCCGCCAGTCCCGGCCGGCGGATTCGACGGTCAGGATTTCCCCATTGGGGTAATTGCTGACCGCTAACCGTACGTGACCGACTTTGTGGACGGCATCGGCCGGCTGTACCAGGCTCCAGCTGGAATAGGCGATGGTGATGTCGTCGTCCATCATCGCGGTAGAATAATGGTTCGGCAGTTTCCAGCAGCGCGAAACAAACCCGGAACAGTCCACACCGACGCAATAGCGGCTGACGCCCGTAGTGGCATTATCACCGGCATATTTACCGGCCAGCAGACCGGCGTCGAAACTGTCCAGCGTATCGAATCCACCCCATTTATATGGTACCTTGTTGTTGGTTCCAACACGTACCCAATCCGGCGTTTCGACGGCGACGCCGTCGGGATCGGTAATCCGACCGCCGGTAATATTAGCGCTGGTGGCGGTCCAGCTATGCTGAACATAGGTATCGCCGATGGCCAGTGCCGCGGCGCGGGTGACCGCCGGGAAATCGTTGGATTTCAGTCGCTGATCCGTCCGCTCCACCGGATCGATCTCCCCCGGGGATGCTTTCAGATTATAATGTTCGAATTGCCGGAATCGGTCGGGATAGCGGACCGGAACCGGATCAGGCGGCCCAGCGGGATCGGGGAACCAGCCCAGCACGTGGATACCGTCCCTGGCGGTCAGCAGGTGATATAAATTCCCGGCGCGATCGATGTGAAATTCCCGGAACACCCGGGCATAGGAATGGTTTGGTACCTCAAAAACGGCCTGAATCGTGCCACCGGGGGCATACAGCCGGACCTGCCGCTCGACGCGCAGGGGCACCGCTTGGGCGATCGTTTCAAGGTAGATATAGATCGATCCGGTCGGCGTGCGGCCCAGAATACGGGCGGAACCAAAATCATCGGTGTCGGCTGTGATGCGAAACTGGTTCTGATCGTTGACCTGGACAAGAAATGTCCGCCAGTCTTCCTTGGTGATTTCCGGAAATCTTGTAACCGACGAGCCTGCCGGGGGAGCGAAGCGGCGCAATCGGCCGGGGGCGGCGATTTCGTAAATCTGTGAGCGTCCCGTTCGAATCAGCAACTGCCCTGATTGACCGGTCGAAAGGTCGGCGATTGTCTCTTGCCGGTCCGGCAATGCGAAAGTAGCGCGGATAGTACCGTCGCGCACCTCATTGACCTGGTTATCCGCCGACAGAAAAAAATGGTTCCGACCGACATACAGGAAATCATCGTGATAGCCGTCCGGCAGCTCTGTCCGGTCGACCAATACCGCAGAGTGATATAATTTTAGTTGACCATTGACATCATCCAGCAGGCGAATCGAATCGCCGCTGACGGCGAAGGCGGCGGGACCGTAGCGCGCTTCGGGCGCGTCCCGCAGACCGATGGCCGTGTCAGCGGTACCCCAGGGCAGGAATAGCAGTTCCCGCTGGGACAATTGGCCGACTGCCAGCCCGGAAAGAATCAGCCAGGCCGACAATAATCCGGTCAGTCTCCGCCGACCGATAAAAGTGACGTTCGGGAAGCGGATCATTTAGCCAAGTGGAATGAATCAATCAGTTCCATTGTATCGGGGTTCAACACCTCGACCCGTACTGCCCGTCCGTCGACATGGAAGAAGACCACCGCAAACTGCGATGAAAATTTATCTACCGCTGATGACCAGGGCGTCTTTTCCTGCCCGTAATAAGGCGCGCCGGCGGCGCCGTTGTTGATCTGGTGCAAAGGGCGGAAGCGGGTCAGGCGCGGCAGCTCGTAATTCTCGGGGTAAATCGGTGTCTTGGCCGTTACCAGCATCCGATGGTAATTATGTTCGTCGCTGGTCAGGACCGCCAGCACTTTCGTACTGGAATTCATCAGGATATCAAGATATTCATCGCGGTTTTCGATGATGCCTTTCGCCACAGCCTGACCAGCAATGGTGGGCCGCATGGAATTATCGCCGTTCCACCACATGGCGTTGCTTACGTGACCGCCGTTGGGAAAGATGGGGGCATGGTGGGTCACGAAAACATGATCGATGTTCTGATCCTGTTCCAGCTTCGCCAGCGTTTCCCGCAGCCACCGCAACTGGTTGTCCAGCAGGTAACCGTGGAGGTTGCCGCCGGTCTCGGGACTATGCCGGATCGTCGGGGCGTACCAGTAATCGGAGCTGAGGACGACCATAGCGATATTATCATAAGTATAGTAGTAAACATTCTCCTGATAAGTCGGGAAGTCGGTAGTCTCCGGATCGGGATCGTAGACGGCACCGTCTTCGCTTTGCGGACCATTCAGCGGGTTGACGAAATTACGGGCGAACAGCGCTTCCGTGGAATGCTCGGCGAAGGGAAAACTATCGAGAATAATCCGCTTGCCGCCGGAGCTGAACCAGATCCACAGGCTTTCATGATTACCCATCCCCGGTACAAACGGCAGGTAATGGGCGAACGGTTCGATGGCCCGTTTCCAGTTGGCGTATTCCAGATTCAATGACTCGGTGTCGGTCTTGCACCCGTCGATAAAATCACCGGTGAACTGGAAAAACCGCGCGTTTTTCAGGGCGGAGGTAACGGCGATCCGCTTCATAATATAGGCATTGGTGCCCTTGATGTCGCGTTCGCCGCCACCGGCATTGCCGCGGCCGTCGCTGGCATAAGCGAACGTGAACGGCTTCCGCGATCCGGGCTGCGGGGCGGTATGGAAGGAATAGCTGTCGGTCAGATCGCCGTAACGGACGATATATTCATAATCCTGATCGGCTTTAAGGCCGGAAATAGCTATTTCGTGTGAACTTGCCACCTGTTCGTCGCGGAAAACCCGGCGTCCAACCGTGATTTCGGCTTGTAAGGATGTGCTGGTTACGAAGGATATCGTTGCACCGTCGGGCGTCAGCAGGTTGACGAACGGTCCCTCGATTATCGATGGTTCGACCCGGAATGGTCCCGTCCCGGAGATGATAATCTTGCCGTCATATAAAATATCGCCGGACGAAGTGACGACCCGGTAGCCCAGGCGCAGCAAACCTGATTTTTCCCAGCCTGATATATCGAACAAGCCGCCCAAGTTCTCTTTGATCTTAACTGTCGTCTTCCCGCCGGATATCTTGGTGCGCCGGTGAAAAAACACCGGATAATGATATTTGATACCTTCAGTCTGAATCAAGCCGTAATAGAGCCAGCCGTCGAGGTCGGCGGCCTGAAAATCAAATACCACCGCCGAATCGTTGGCAACCGGGATCGAACGCAGACTGCTCAGGCGGTAGCCGTCACTATGCGGGGTCGCCGGAATTCGCTGGCCGTCCGGACTGATATACACCAACGAATCAGGTGCATCGAAGGCCAGGCTGGCATAACTTTTGGGGATGTTCGGGTTCTGGGCGCTCACCGCAGTCAGCACAATAAATATTGCAATCAGGAAGGGGGAACATTTGCTCGACTTCATCTTTAACGTCACCGGAATAAGTATTTTAGGATTCAATTGGTCCGGTGAATTTAGGTTGGGACCATTAAAATATCAGCCGTGATTTGCTTGGTACGGAAAACATGAGGGGGTAAAAATGAATTTTTCGTCAGGTGCCATATTGACCGGAAATGGTAAATTCGCCCGCCCTTCGTGAGTGCAAAACCGGAGGCCGGTTGAAAACGTGGCCTGAAATCGAAAGATTATCATCGGTTGCGTTCGATGGTTGTGTAACGATTAGCCAGATAACAAGGTGCAATTTTTCATGGAATTAACTGATATTATACCCGGTGCGCGGGTGCATACCCGCCAAATCGAACGTCTGGCTTTCGCCCATGACGCCAGTATCTACCGGATCGTACCCAGTGCGGTGGTGCGGCCCAAGGATGAATCCGAGCTGATCCGGCTTTTCGAATATGCCCGATTGAAAAAGACCGGAATCACTTTCCGGGCCGCCGGGACCTCTTTGTCGGGCCAGACCGTCACCGATGGAATTGTCGCCGAAACGGTGCGGGATTGGACCGGCTTTAAAATACTTGATGAAGGCCGGGCTATCCGGCTGCAGCCGGGTGTGATCGGCGATCATGCCAATCGTTTTCTCAGTGCCTACGGACGCAAGATTGGTCCCGACCCGGCCTCGATCAAGGCCGCCCGGATCGGTGGGATCGTTTCCAATAACGCTTCCGGAATGAGCAGCGGTATCCGCTACAATTCCTACAATACCATGCGCAGTATCCGCTTTTTACTGGCGAACGGTAATATCTACGATACCGCCGTTCCCGCCGACTACGAAAAATTTCTGACCAATGAAAAACCGCTGGCCCAGGGTCTGGCCGATTTGCAACAGAATATTCACAGCAGCCCTGAGTTAAAAGAAAAAATTGAACATAAATACCGCATCAAAAATACATTAGGCTATTCACTTAATGCGTTCCTTGATCATGAAAAGCCGTTGGATATTTTCGCCCATCTGCTGATCGGTGCCGAAGGTACCTTGGCTTTCATTTCCGAAATCACCCTCAACACCATCCCCGATCCGGGCTTTAAGGCAACCGGCCTGGTCATGTTTGATAATCTGGCCGATACCTGCCGGGCGATCCCGGTGCTGAAAGGCTGCGGCGTAGACGCTCTGGAAATGATGGATTATGCCTCCCTGACCACAGCCCGTTACCTGGCGGAACCGCCCTATGATCCGGAAATCCTGCAACCCGGTTCGGCAGCCCTGCTGTGCGAATTCCAGAAACATGACGCGGCCGGAATCGCGGCCGGAATTGCCGGCGTCAATGAGCAACTAGAGCAATTGCACGGCCGGATCGTCGCCGGATTTTTTACCGACGAGGCCACTCGCCTCAAACTCTGGAAAGTGCGCAAAAGCCTGTTTACTACCGTCGGTTCGCTACGGAAGCCCGGTACCAGTGTGATTACCGAGGACATCTGTTTCGATGTCGACAAGCTGGCGGATGTGGTCGCCGACCTGCATATCATTTTTGAAAAATGGAATTATGAGGATGCGGTGATCTTCGGGCACGCCCAGGACGGCAATCTGCATTTCGTCGCCTCGATCGATCTGGAGACGCCCGCCGGTGTGCAGGCCTACGAGGGCATGTTGGATGATATCGCCGATTTAACCGTGATCAAGTACAACGGCTCGCTCAAAGCCGAACACGGCACCGGCCGCAACATGGCGCCTTACCTGGAACTGGAATGGGGTGCCGCGCTGACTGATATCATGTGGCGGATTAAGGAATTGGCTGATCCGGATAATATCCTCAATCCCGGCGTTCAGCTAAACCGTAACCGCAAGGTTCATATCGAATCACTGAAACCGATGCCGCTGGTCAATCCCAAAGTCGACCTGTGTGTGGAATGCGGCTTCTGTGAACCGGTTTGCCCGTCGCGGGAATTGACCCTGACACCGCGCAACCGCATCACCCTGGCCCGCGAGATTCGCCACCAGGAAATGCTCGATGCTGCTACGCGCTTCGACCTGATCGCGGATTACAATTACCAGGGCACGATGACCTGTGCCGTGGATGGCCTCTGTGAGACCGCCTGTCCTGTCAATATCAACACCGGTGCTTTTGTAAAAGAGCTGCGATTCGAGGGCCACAGCACCCGGCAGGACCGGATCGCCGACTGGACAGTCCGCAATTTCCGGTTCATTCAACGCGTTATCCGGGTAGTGCTCAACCTGCAGAAATTTGCCCGTTATTTTGGCATTCACTATCTGCTGAACCGGCCTCTGCGCTGGATTAATCGCTGGTCAAACCATTCCATTCCGACCTGGAACCGCAGCCTGCCCGCCGGTGCCCGCCTTCGGTCGCAGGAAATCTACGGCAGCGGCCAGCCCTATGTGTATTACACTTCCTGTATTAATCGTACCTTCGGCGCCACCGGTGGCGGCACCAACCTCACCGACGTCATCGGCCGGATTGCCGCCCGCTCCGGCGTCCAACTGATCGTCCCCGAACGGATCGACGACACCTGTTGTGGGACGCCCTACAGTTCCAAGGGCTTCAAACCAGCCTACGCCGCGATGGCCGAACGGGCGGTCATGCTTTTGTACGAGGCATCCCGGCAGGGTGAAATTCCCGTGGTGGTCGATACATCACCCTGCACCTACCAGTTCCGGACGATGGGGGATAATATCGTTGATCAGCAAGTCCTGGCGCTGTGGAAAAAGATCACTTTCATCGATATTATACCGTTCCTGGCGACGATCGTGCAGGATAACGATCTGCCGCCGCTGGACCGTCAGGTGATTTTGCATCCCACCTGTTCGACGCAGAAGATGGAGCAGGTGGATATCATGGTCAGGCTGGCGCAGAAATGCGCGACACAGGTGCATCTGCCGGAGGATTTCGGTTGCTGCGGATTCGCGGGGGACCGGGGAATGCTGGTCCCGGAGTTGACCGCCAGCGCCACCAGAAAGGAAGCGGCTTCCATTCCGGCCTTGCCCGCCGATACCATTGGCTATTCCTCGAGTCGTACTTGTGAGGTGGGGATGATGTCGGCGGCTGAGCATGAGTATCTGTCGATTGCAATACTGGTACGGGATTACCTGGAACAGTAAAAATTGTCGGGGAATCATTTGGAAATGAGACGTATCAATCGTATTATTTTCCTTGGTTGGGTACTATTATCACCGTTTATTGGAACATTAATAGGAAGATAAAATGAAAAAATTAGCAGGCATTTTTATTCTTTTGAGTTTGGTTGTGAATTTTGTGGCAGCCGAATCAATCGCCCGGGTGATGAAAGCCCAGGGTGCGGTCATGCTCAAACGACTGGGAGGCGTCGAATTTTCCGAATCAGCCGTGCCGGGGGCGGCCATCGAAAATGGTGATGCGCTGCAGGTCGGGGCGGATGGATTCGCCGTAGTGGTGTTTATCGATGACCGTTCGGTAATCAAGGTCAAGGAAAATACCGAATTTGAATTTCTCGATTCGGATAACACACGGACGCTGAAGATCGAAAACGGGACCCTGCTCAATAAGATTGCCGAACAGGGACGGACCAAATCATTCCGGATTGAAACCCCCACTTCGGTGGCGTCAGTCAAGGGAACCGAATTCACGGCCATCGTCAACACATTGTTCGGCGTTGATCAGTTTTTAGGCAGCAGCGGCCTGGTCGAAGTGCTGAATGTAATCAGCCAGCAGATCGTTTCGATCAGCGCCGGCCAGAAAGCCATCTCCAATGCCGCCGGGGCGATCATCCAGGCGCCGGCCATGCCAAATGAATATCCCGAAGATCCCGAAGAGACGGTGGAGCCGGAAGCGGTCGAAGAAGAAGTGATCGAAGAAGAACCGGCCGTAGAAACCGAAACGGTCACACCGACCGAAGTCGAACCATTGCCCGGCGAAGTTGAAATGACACCGGAAGAAGCGGCGCCCGAAGCGGAACCAAAAGCCGATAAACCCTACGGTTTGGGCCTGGGGATCGGTTCGGTTACGATCGACGGTATAATGTACAACCAGTTCGCACTGCGACCGGAATTCAGTTTCGGTAAACTGGGGATCGGTCTCGATGTCGTGCTGTATATCGACAACGAAGGCAATTTCCGTAAGGATGACTGGGATATCAAGAATAATCCCGGCATGCTGCTGGATAAAATCCTGTACCTGAGCTGGGCCAAAAAGGGCGATCCGTTCTGGGCTCGGGTCGGTTCGCTGCCGAGTGTGACCCTGGGTTATGGCGGTCTGCTGAATGGTTATTCCAATATGATGGAATACCCGTCGGTGCGCCAGACCGGTGTCAATGCCGGTATGCGGTTCATGAAGAAAATCGATACCGAAATATTCCTGTCCAACATCAAGGATTTCATGCGCGGCGGCACAATCATGGGTCTGCGCGGTTCCTATAAACTCGCCGAGAAACTGCCCCTGACCTTCGGCGCCAATCTGGTGGTGGACATGAACCAGTTTTCCGGCTTGAAAGACCTGGATGGTGATGATATTCCCGATGTATTCGACGATTTCGACGATAATAAAAAATTATGGAATGACACCGATGGTGATGGATTACCCGATCCCCATCCCGGGCTCGATACTTCGCAATGGGACATAGATGCCAATAATAATAATACACTTGACATATGGGCCGGTGGTACGGACGATCCACGACTGAAAGCACAGCCGCTTAATACGGCTGAAACCAAGGCCAGCATCATTGGCATTGCCTTCGATGTCGGCTATCCCGTATTCGCTAATAAAATCGTAGCCGTTGACGTCTATTCCGAATTCAACCAGTTGATCGTTCCGGAGGTTACCGGCGATCAATACACGCGTGATTCCAAGACCGGGACCGGCATCACCGTCCCCGGCATCCGGGCATCGTTATTCAAGATGGTGCAACTGAACCTGGAATACCGGATTAAAATGGGTTATTTCGTTCCGCGCTTCTTTGATCAGTCTTATGATATATCCCGGGTTATCACTCAGACCGATGCCAACGACAGTACTATCGTACTGACCAAGGATAAACTGGTTTTGAACGACGACGCCACGCTGTCAGGGTATTTCGGTGCATTCAACTGGGATATCTTCGGTTTTGCCAACCTGGGCGCGTCCTATGCCAATATGAAATCGGATACGGTGAAGGTCCGCAGTTTTGCCGCGGTGTTGGGACTTAACACCGATTGGATTCCCAAACTCAGCGAAGCCAGCGCCTATTACATGCGCAACAATGATGCAAATCCCTTTGATTTCAAGAATCCCACGGTAAATACGATCATCGGTTACCGGCTGGGCTACGAAGTCAGTCCCGGCGTCAGCCTGGTATGGAATTTCAGCCAATTCTATCGTGATGCCGGTGAAGGACTGAAACCGGTCCGGCAGACGACGATCGAGACGGCTTTCGATCTGTAATTAACCTGCTTTACGGCGTAAAAAGGGCATGGTGATCATGCCCTTTTTATTTTCTGCGAGGCTGTGAAATGAATGTATTAAAATTTCTGATGGTATTCGGGACCGGTCTGATCTTCGCTGGTTGCAGCGACTCTAATATCGCCGATCCGGCTCTCACTGATCTGGTACTCAATGCCCGCTATCCACTTGATATGACTACCACCGGCTGGGCGACGCTGGTGAATGTGGTTTATGAAGAAGCGGCCGTTCCCGGCTCAGCTATAAAAGTAAGAATCCAACTGGCGGGTAATCCGGTTTTCGGTGATCTGGATGGGGACGGTCAGCCGGATGGGGCGTTGATTCTGGTCGGTTCGTCCGGCGGCAGCGGCAGTTTTTATTATCTGGCGGCAATTATTTTTAAAAAGAACCATGTCAGCTCAACAACAACGACCTTTATTGGTGATCGTATCCACATCGATGGACTGACGATTAAATCGGGATCAATCAGACTGATTTACCGCGATCGAGAGGCCGGTCAGGCAATAGCGGAAGAACCGCAGTTGATGCACACTGCTGATTACGAAATCATCGGCGGCGAACTGGTCCGCAGGGAATGAGTGGCCCTTCGATTAATCGATTCAGGGCGCGACTGACTGCATGATAATGCCACAGATCCAGGCGCCGTAGGTGCCTACGGCATAGCCCAGCACCGCCAGTAACACGCCGACCGGCGCCAGCGAAGTGTGAAAAGCCGAGGCCACGATCGGGGCCGAGGCGGCGCCGCCGATATTGGCCTGACTGCCGACCGCCATGAAAAAAAACGGCGCCTTGATCAGCTTGGCGACAATAATCATGATCAGTGCATGGAAAGTCATCCAGATGGCGCCTACCAGGAATAATCCCGGATTATCGAATATCGCCAGAATGTTCATTTTCATTCCGATCGTCGCCACCAGCACATACAGGAACAGGCTGCCGAAACGGGAGGCGCCGACGCCTTCCAGGTTGCGCAGGGGGGTGAAGGAGAGACCCAGGGCGATCGTTGTGGCCGACACGATCAGCCAGAAAAATCCGGAAGTGAGGCTGAATTTCGCCAGGTAGGGAGCATGTTCGCCGATCCAGGGCGCCACCTGATCCGCGATCATGTGTGAGGCGGCCGTGACCAGAAAACCGACCCCGACTACGGTGATGGCATCGGTCAGGTCCGGAATCCGGCTGATCCGCAGCCGATAATGCTCGATTTTATTCTGGAGACTGGTAATGGCCGAAGTATCGCCCTTGAACCAGGCATCAACTTTTTCATGGACGCCGGCGCCGTACAGCAGAAAGGCCATCCAGATATTGGCGACGATAACGTCGACGGCGATCATCGCCGAAAACAGATCATTGCTGACGCCGAAGACTTCCTTCATGGCGGCCTGATTGGCACCGCCGCCGATCCAACTACCGGCTACCGTGGTCAGACCACGCCAGACTGCGTCGGGTCCGATGCCACCGACGATGTCGGGGGCGACGACAGACACAATAAGGATCGCCAGCGGTCCGCCGATGATAACACCGAAGGTGCCGGCGAAGAACATGATCAATGCTTTCGGTCCCAGTTTCAGAATCTCCTTTAGGTCGATGCTGATCGTCAGTAAAACTAGGCTCGTCGGCAGCAGGTAGCGCGAGGCGACGAAATACAATTGCGATTTCTCACCGGAAATGATCCCCAGCGAATTCAGGATCGATGGCAGGAAATAGCATAGCAGCAGAGTTGGCACGTATTTATAGAATTTTTTCCAGAATGGATGGCTGCTGCGTGAAGTCCGGAATACGAATACCAGGATTCCCATCAGGATTCCCAGTACAATGGCATCATTGGTGATCAGTGGTTGCATTGTTTCCCCTGGGTTATAGGCGAATTGACTGTGAACCGACTAAACCGGCCGTCTCGCTCAGAATTTTTTCAGAAGTTTCATGATCCAGCAGTGAAATTTATGCATCCCACTGGTGTTGACGTACATTACGGCACAGGTTCCCTGTACCAGATTGACACCGGCTTCCCGGGCAATTTCCAGCGCTTCCGCTGTTTCGGTGCGCTGATGCAGCCAGATGTTGCGGATTCCGGCTGCTACGGCCTCACGAACGGCTGCGGCGGTGCGTTCCCGGGGCAGCTCGATCACGGCTGCTTCGACCGGCTCCGGCAAATCGGCGATCGCTTTGAAAGCCGGTCGGCTGTCGATTGTTGCCTGCGTCGGATCGACCGGATAGACTGTTTTCCCATTCCTGAGCAGTCCCGCGAGTGTCAATAACGGGAAGTTTCGTTCCGCCTGATAGCCCAGCAGGGCATACGATTTAGCCTTCCAGAAATTTTGATTGTCCGATGACATATTTAACTCCTGTTTGCTGATGTATAACCTGATTTGGGTCGACGCCGATCCGGCCGACCCGGCAGGGAATTCTTACGCAAATCTGGATTATCCCTGGGCGGAAAATAAGGACGACAATACTTCCAGGACAGTGTAAAGTATGCGGTGTGACTATTTCGTATTGGTCGTGAATTGAAAGACTTAAAAGTGAAAAATTATCCGGTATGATAATTAATGTGCCCGGGACTGGACTCGAACCAGCACAGCCGTGAGGCCACTAGACCCTGAACCTAGCGTGTCTACCAATTTCACCACCCGGGCAATTATTCTGTAAAACAACCGGAAACGGCCGTGAATTTAGGCGATATATCAATCGCAGGGAATAGCGATTTTAACTAAGTGAAGATAAATTTAACTTTGTGGTCGGTATTTCGTTACGTTTAACGATTTGTCGCATTTTCATCACCGGTAGGGTGACTGAAAATTCAATCTTCATAAATGAATCCTGAAAATGTCACAGAAACTGATTATCGACGGCTATAACCTGATCCACGCCACGCCTGGTCTGCTTAAATACCAGAAGCGCAGCCTGGAAAAAGCCCGGGAACGATTGATCGCGATTGTTGCGCCGTTCAGTAAACGCCGGAAATTACAGGTGATCATCGTTTTCGACGGTGTTCAGGATGATATCATTCCCATGGAATCGGCGGTATCGCGCTGGGTGCAGGTCAGGTTTTCGCCGCCGCATAAAAAGGCCGACACCATAATTATCGAACTGATCCAGGCCGAACCGAACCCGCGGCGTTGCACCGTCGTGACATCCGATCGGGCGGTGGCCAACGGCGTCAAATATTATGGTACGACCACAGTGAAATCGGAAGATTTCGCACGGCTTCTGGAACCGCGTCGGAATTCGACGACAGCCGAAAACGCGGAACAAAAACCGGAAATGGCGCCCGGCGACCTGGAGGTCTGGAAGCGTGTTTTTGGAATTGAATAGCGGATGGAATACTGATAAAATCCACTTCGACGACATGACCATTTTCAACCGTTTGAGCAGGTCGTGGGAAAAGGTACCAGCATATGCGGGATACTGACACAAAAAATATCGCCACTAATCGCAAGGCCTATCACGAATTTTTCATTCAGGAAAAATTCGAGGCCGGGATCGTGCTGACCGGCAGCGAGGTAAAGAGTCTGCGGGAAGGACGCGCCAACCTGAAGGAAGGCTATGTTCAGGTGCGGGAACGCGAGGTCTGGGCCGTCGGCCTGCATATCAGTCCCTACTCGCATACCGGTTATCTGGGCCATGAGCCGGTCCACGATCGCCGTCTATTGCTGAATCGCCGGGAAATTATGCGGTTGCAGCGGGCTGTGGACCAGAAGGGCATGACGATCGTACCGTTGCGATTGTATTTCAAGGGCGGCTGGGCCAAACTGGAGATCGCACTGGCGCGCGGTAAGCATTCCTATGACAAAAAAGAGGCGATCAAGGCCAAAGATTTAAAACGTAACACCGAAAGAGAAATAGGTAGGTATTAATGGCATTTTTAGCGGCAGCCGAACAACTGCAAATGATCAAGCGCGGCATCGAAGAAATTATCCCGGAAGAGGAATTAATCCGGAAGCTGGAATCGTCAGCGAAAAATAACCGGCCGCTGGTGGTAAAACTCGGCTGCGATCCCAGCCGACCCGATCTGCATATCGGGCATGGCGTGGTCTTGCGCAAATTGCGCCATTTTCAGGATCTGGGTCACCAGGCCGTACTGGTGATCGGCGATTTTACCGCCATGATCGGCGATCCCTCGGGACGCAACCGGACCCGACCGCAATTGACCCTGGAGGACACCAGGAAAAATGCCGATTCCTATGTGGAACAGGCCCGGGCGATCCTCGATATCAGCAGTCTGCGGATCGTCTATAACAACGACTGGCTGGGGGCAATGTCATTCAACGATGTGGTGCGGCTGACCAGCCACTATACCGTGGCCCGGATGTTGGAACGGGACGATTTCACTAACCGCTTCAAAGCCGAAATTCCGATCTCGATTCACGAGCTGCTGTATCCGCTGGCTCAGGGAATGGATTCGGTGGAATTGCATGCCGATGTGGAGTTAGGTGGGACCGATCAGAAATTCAATCTGCTGGTGGGACGCGATCTACAGCGCGAATATGGCCAGGAGCCACAGGTAATTATCACCCTGCCGCTGTTAGAGGGCACCGATGGCAAGGAGAAAATGTCCAAATCCTATGACAATCATATCGGTCTGCATGCCAACCCGGAAGATATGTACGGGCGGACGCTCTCGATTCCTGATGATCTGATTTACAAGTACTACCGGCTGGGGGCCGATGCCGATGATGCACTGCTGGAGCAGGTCCGGGCCGAGCTGGCCGATCCCGGCGTCAATCCCCGGGATGTAAAACGGCGTCTGGCGCGCCTGATCGTGACTTTGTATCATTCGGAACCGGATGCCCTGCAGGCGGAACAGCATTTTGACAATATATTCATCAATAAGGGTAATCCCGATGATATTCCGGAATTCGTTCTTTCCGGTGACCGATCGATCGTCGATATCATGGTGGAAAATAACCTGGTGTCCAGCCGTTCCGATGCCCGCCGGATGATCGACCAGGGTGCGGTCCGGCTCGACGGGGAGCAATGCAGCGACATTCATTTTACGGTCTCGCCCGGGAAGGAACATATCCTGAAAGTCGGCAAGCGGCGGTTCCTGAAAATCCGATAAAGTAATTATTTATACGCCGAGAGCGTCCCTAATGGGATTTGAATCCGGAGTGTGCATTTTCTGGTAACGATCCAAAAGTCGAACCATCAAATATTCCAGTGACTCTGACGGGCTCGGCACCGCAGCACGGTAATGGGAAAATATTTAAGTCGGTCAGTAGTCCGCGAATTCCGAATTTTGCCAAAAATGATGTAGGTAAAATTGCTGCGGCAGTCCGAAATTAGCAGCGGGAATTTTGTCGGTCAAAGATGAAACTCCCTTATCGTTATTTGCTCTAAGTTGGAATCACGAATCATTGTTTTAGCTGATAGGAGGTATTATGCCACAGGAAGTCGTGGAGTATAATGATGCGAATTTTGAACAAGAGGTTTTAAAAGCTGACGTTCCTGTCTTAGTCGATTTCTGGGCGGAGTGGTGCGGACCGTGTAAAGCCATTGCTCCCACAGTTGCTGCGATTGCCGGGGAGTATTCCGGAAAAATCAAGGTTGGAAAAGTAGATGTTGATAATAACCGGGAGACTGCGATGAAATTCGGAATCCGCAGTATTCCCAGTTTACTAATTTTCAAGCATGGCTCCGTCGCTCATCAGATTGTCGGAGCAGTTCCCAAGAACAATATTACAAAACTGTTAGACGAGGTTATTTAACCAAATTAATACGATGAATCGGAAAGTCATCATCATAGGATCAGGTCCTGCCGGTTTGACGGCAGCGATTTATACCGCGCGCGCAAATTTGAGTCCGCTGGTTTTTGAGGGTCAACAACCGGGAGGACAGTTGACCATAACGACGGAAGTGGAGAATTTTCCCGGCTTCCCGCAGGGTATTACCGGACCGGAGTTAATGGATTCCCTGCGTGAACAGGCCAAGCGCTTTGGCGCCGAGACCGCTTTCAAGCAGATTACCAAAGTCGATTTTTCCCAACGGCCGTTTAAAGTCTGGGCCGAGGAAGAATTGTACACCAGCGACGCTGTTATTATTTCCACCGGGGCAACCGCCCGTTGGATGGGGATCGAATCCGAGCAGAAATTGATGGGATTCGGCGTTTCTGCCTGCGCGACCTGTGATGGATTTTTCTACAGGGATAAAAAAGTTCTGGTTGTAGGTGGCGGTGATTCCGCCGTGGAAGAGGCCAATTTCCTGACGAAATTTGCCACGGAAGTGTGGATCGTACACCGCCGCGACGAATTGCGCGCTTCGAAAATCATGCAGGAGCGTGCTCTGGCTAATCCCAAGATCAAGATGCACTGGAATTCGACCATCACCGAGGTGCTGGGGACACGCGAAACCGGTGTAACCGGTGTGATTCTGACCGATACCGTTAATGGCACCAGCAGGGAAGAAGCCTGTGACGGTGTTTTCCTGGCGATCGGGCATTCACCCAACACCGAATTGTTTAAAGAACAACTGGAACTGGACGAAAAAGGTTATATCGTCACCAAGCCTGGAAGGTCTTTGACATCCTTGCCCGGGGTTTTTGCCTGCGGCGATGTTCAGGATCATATCTATCGACAAGCAATTACGGCGGCCGGTTCGGGCTGTATGGCCGCCATCGATACGGAGCGCTTTCTGGAGACCTGACCTAGTACATTGACCTGCTGAAAACCGGTTCGTCGTTCGACATACCCGTCGCAAACAAGAAAGGATGGAACGATGAATCAAAAAGCAACACTGATTTATGATTTAAAAAGTCTGAAGCTGGCCTACGGCGATCGGACGGTCTTGCAGATCGGCAATATGCAGATTCACCGGGGAACCGTATATGGGATAATCGGTCCGGTCGGATCGGGGAAATCATCGCTGCTCAATATTCTGGCGGGCCGGGCAAAACCGACGGCCGGGACACTGAAATATGATAACGAGGATTTCAAGAAAGACTGGCTGGGCCGGCCCAAGCCGGAACCGTCGATATATCATTCGGGCGTCGATGAATTGCCGTTGAACCAGTCGGTCCGCAGCATAATTAAAAAACGTTATCCCAAGCAGGCTGACAGTATCACCAACCAGTATTTCACCACCGCTTTTCATAAACAGATGCTGACGGAAACGCTGGAAAAGCGGACCCCCGGCGAACGCGCCTGGTTGAAAATGATCCTGGCCGTCGAAAGCGATCCACGGGTCCTGCTGATCGATGATTACGGGATCGATTTTGATAATAGCATGCAGCAGGATTTCAACCGCCGGCTGATCAGAATGATGCGTGAGCTGGGGACGACGATTATCATGACCGCCGCCGGACATGATAATATTCAAAATATTGCCTCGGTCCTGATCTATCTCGATAACGGCCATATCTGCAAAATCCGTCCCGGAAAAGGGCGGACGCCCCGCAACCCGCGCAAACAATACTGATCGGCAGGAACAATAATGGCAATCGGTTTGATTTACTCCCCACGCTTCCTGGACCACTTGACCGGTCCAGGCCACCCGGAACGGCCGGAACGACTGCAAAGTATTGTCGATTCACTAAAATCCAGTGCTCAATGGGAACGGCTGGAACACATTATCCCGGAAATCAGGGATGCCGGCCTTCCCAAGATTATTCACGATCCGGCCTACCTGAAACGGGTGGGTCTGACCTGCGATCGCGGTGACGAATATCTGGATACCTTCGATAATCCAATCTGCCATGATTCCTACCAGGTCGCACTGCTGGCCGCCAATGCCTCGGCGGCGGCAGTCGACTATGTCATGAATGATGCCGGTAACCGGGCGATGGTGCTGCCCCGTCCGCCGGGTCATCATGCCGAATTCAATCAGGCGCTGGGTTTCTGCATTTTCAATAATATCGCCATCGCCGCCCAATATGCCCGCCTGAATTACGGGATCACCAGGGTGGCGATTGTTGATTTCGATGTACATCACGGCAATGGCACCCAGCATCTGTTCGAGGAAGATCCCAACGTTCTGTATCTAAGCCTGCACCGCTACCCGTTTTTCCCGGGAACCGGGGCCCGCAATGAAACCGGTCGCGGGAACGGAATCGGCGCCACCGTGAATTACCCGCTGCACCAGGGCAGTGATGACGAGATTTACCTGGATATCTTCAATAATTCGGCCGCCGATGTACTGCTGCGGTTCCGACCGGAATTGCTGCTGATCTCGGCCGGCTTCGATGCGCATGAACTGGATCCGCTGGGCGGCATGGTCGTGACAACCGCCGGCTTCGGCGAAATCACCCGTACCTTGCGTAAAATCGTCGATGAATGCTGTGCCGGTCGGGTGGTATCTATTCTCGAAGGCGGCTACAATCTGCGGGGACTGGCCGAAAGCGTGGCAATCCATCTGAAAGAACTGGAATAGCGTAATGAAAAAAATCTACCGTTCCCGTAGCCAGCGGGTACTGGCCGGCGTCTGTGGCGGATTCGCCGAATATTTCGCCGTTGATGTAATTCTGGTACGCCTGATCTGGATATTTTTAACGATATTCGGCGGATCCGGAATCATCGCCTATGTTTTAAGCCTGGTGCTGATTCCCGATGAATCGGAACGGGAAAACACGTTGTTCTACAAAAAACTGACCTGTGATTCCGACCATTCCAGACTCTGGGGCGTCGTCCTGATCGTGATTGGAATGGTGCTTATTTTTCAGTACAACGAGCTGTTCGGTTCACTGCTGTCACGGTTCTGGGGCTTTGGTTTCAATCTGCTGGTCACGCTGGTGCTGATCGGTTTAGGATTATATCTGTTGACCAATCACCGGACCAATCTGGCGCGTTCGATTGGTCTCCGGTCGAAGATGCCGCTGCATCTTTCCCGGGACGAACGGGTGATCGCCGGCGTCTGTGGCGGGGTCGCCGAAAGCCTGGACCTGGATGCGACCCTGGTCCGTTTCATCTGGACCTTCGGTACATTCATGAGTGCCGGGGCGGGAATAGTTTTGTATTTGATTTTAGCGTTGCTGCTACCCAAATTGAAGTCGTTTCAACAGGATAATCCGGTATAACATGGATAAACAGCGGTTCAGATACCTGGTCGAACGGTTTCACGATCGATCGGTGCTGGTAATTGGCGATCTGATGCTCGACCAGTATTACTGGGGCGAGGTGGAAAGAATATCACCGGAGGCGCCCGTTCCGATCGTGCGGGTCGATTCGGTGACGACCATGCCCGGTGGCGCCGCTAATGTGGCGGTTAACCTGGCACATCTGGGTTGCCGTACTTTTTTAGCCGGTCTGGTAGGTGCGGATGAACAGGGTCGAGAGCTGATCCGGGAAATCAAGGCCGATGGTGTTGTCGACGGCGGCATTATCGCCGATGAATCGCGCCCCACTACGGTAAAAACGCGGATTATGGCGCGCGGTCAACAAGTCCTGCGCACCGACCGGGAGCAGCTTGCGCTAGTCTCTGATTCAATATCCGGACAGTTATTGGCAAATATCAGGACGCAAATGTCCACTGTAGAAGCCATTATCATTGCCGATTACAACAAGGGCCTGTTATTTACTGAACTGATCGAATCAATCCTGGCCGCGGCCGGAGAACGCAAAATCCCGGTCTATGTCGATCCCAAATATGACAATTTCTTTGCCTTCCGCCAGGTCCGGCTGTTCAAGCCGAATACCAAGGAATTTCTGAGAGTCATGGCCGCCGCCGGTGCCGCGGATAATGATTTTCAATCATTGGGACATGAACTGCAAAACCGTCTGCAGGCCGAAATGGTGTTGATTACCCGCAGTGAGAAGGGGATGACGTTGTTTCACGGCGGTACTTCCCGATCGATTCCGACCCGCGCCCGGAAAGTCCATGATGTCTCCGGTGCCGGCGATACGGTGATCGCCGTTTTTACCCTGGCCGACTTGGCGGGAGCGACGCCGGAGGAAGCGGCCCAGATCGCAAATCTGGCGGCCGGCCGGGTATGCGCCGAAGTCGGCGCCGTGCCCATCACTCCGGCGATGCTGGAGGAAATATATCAGGCTCAGTTTACGGATTCGGAGATCAAATAGATCGTCGGGGGACTAATCGTACCGGCAATTTTGTCCAATATTGGCAGCATGGATTATCCCCGGTAAAACGATGTATTTCAGAAAAATACTGACAGCCGCCCTATTCGCCGGGATGATTTTGTCGGCCCAACCGGATCCCCGGTTTGACCCGTTTGACTGGGTATTGTATCGGGATACGGGAGCGATCTGTTCAATCAGCGAAGGTCCTAATTTTACTTATCTGGGTACAACCACCGGCGGTGTCTGGCGTTACAATAATTATGGCCGGAATTTGGCAGAGCCGCTAACTACGGCGCAGGGATTGCCGGACAATTCAGTATCAGCCATTCACCTTGATCGGGATACCGGCATTCTGTGGGTCGCCGGTCCGGGCTATCTCAGCTACAGTTATAACCGCGAAGGCGATTGGTACACCATCGATTTCGACGATTTGGGATTGACGCGCCAGGCAGTCATTCGACAGATCGGGTCCAGCCGCGATTATATCTGGTGCCGGACCGATCTGCTGTTTGTCAAATGCGATCATTCCAGCGGTATTCTGCTGGGGCAGATGTTGAATCCCGATGACCCGGAAATAAACTGGAGCAGTGCGGAAATCAACGCGGTTGAATTCGGTTCCGATTATCTCGGTGATTACCAGTTGGCGGGGAACTGGAATATTTTTGGCGACGGCTTATTAAACCCGCAAGGCCAGGACCTGGCGATCACGACCAGATACGCCGGTCGCTGGTCCGATTACTGGGTCGGTTCATCCCAACGGGTCGTATTTCACGCCGATCCGCAGATCAAGATACTGGACCCGCTGACCCTGGGATTGAACAATATCGATATCCAATTCATTTTGGACAAGCGCGGTTTCTGGGTCGGTGGCCGATCTGTTTCCCCGGAACGGAATGGTCTGTCGTTTGTCGATCCCGGTCGGAATATCTATAAACATTTTGATTTCGCTTACAATGCGAACATGATGCCACAGGCACTATTTGCGGCGCTGGATACCGGCACAGAATTATGGTTTGGCGGCGAATCGCAGGTTCTGGTCTATAATTATAAATCTGATTTCTGGCGTACTTTGACCGAACTTGACGGAGTACCCTCCGGGTGGGTCGTTGCTTTGGCACAAGATACGACCCGGGTCTGGCTGGGGGCGACGCGGGGACTCGCCCGGATAACGAAAAAAACCAAACAACCTGCGCCCGCCGGAATCGAAAAGTATTACAACGAACAGTTTATTTACGCCCTGGAACAGGATCAGTCCGGTCTTTGGATTGGGTCCGATTTCAGCTTACGATACTATAATCAGTCCACTAATTCACTGAGCGATTTTAAGCGTGTCGGCGATGCCAGCCGATTGGGTGCCGCTATCGATAACTACCGTTATTTTACCGCCTTGACGGTTTTCCGCAAGCGGCTGTTTGTCGCTTCCGCCGAAGGGGTGATTTCCTACGACTTCAAGACCGGGCTGTGGCAACCGTTGCTGAATCCCACACTTTTTAGCGATGAAACCATCAGGAAAATGGCAGTCGACGATGACTATTTCTGGTTGCTGTCCGCCCGCACACTCTGGCGGGTAGATCGCGGCGATAACACAGTACGTATTTATAATTATGATTTTATGGGAATCCTGAATGATTTGTATATTAACGGGGATGAGATTTGGCTTGGAACCAGCGAAGGTCTAATAAAATTCAATTGGTGGAGCGATTTATGAAATTAAAAAATTTGTTCATTCTTCTGATATTGGCTTGTGTCAGTCCCTCCGCCGATGGTCCGCGCGACCGGACGCAGCGACAAAACGTCGATCAGTTCCGACTGGCGGCGCTGCCGATTGCCGTTACCGCCGGTGACTCAATCCAGGTTTTGACCTATCTGGAGATTCCCAATGCGGCGCTGCAATTTCTAAAATCCGACTCCGGATTTCAGGCCGAATTCGAAGCGGCGGTTGCGATTTCGCAAGTCGATGGTGACCACCAGGGGCGATTCATCTGGAGCGGTGCTGTGGATGTGGTTGACTATCAGGAGTCCATTTCCGGTATATTGTACACCACGTTGACTTCAACGTTGACCATGCCGGCGGGGAAGTTTGAATTAAATGCCGAAGTACTGGATAAGGATACCAAGCAAACCGGCAAGCAGATGATCGAATTGGATTTATCCGGCTATAACGCCGATTTATTTTTATTCCCGCTGACGATTTTAAAGAAGAAGCCGGGGAACTGGGGGCTGGCTGACGATTACATTCCGATTTTCGCCAATAAAATTCCCATGGACAATGAAAACTATCGGCTGATGGTGGGGGGCCGGGTAAATCCCGTTAACTACTCGCTGCACCTGCAGGCGGTGGATAATATTGACAGCGTTCTCTGGAATGACACCCAGACTTATGCAAATAGTGCGACTGTCATTAACCACATCCTGCAGATACCGACCGAAATTCTGAAAGGATTGAATGTTAAAGTGACCGCCCGTCTGTCGCAGAACAGCAAGGAAATCAGTCAAACCATAACTATTCAGGTATCACATCCGGGCATCTCCAGTACGATCAACAATCTGGAAGAAGCTATCGAACAGATGACTTATATTTTGAACGATGCCGAACAGCGGGAATTTAAAACCACAAAAAAAAATCAACGCGAGAAACTGTTTCACCAGTATTGGGAAAAGCGTGATCCGACCCCCAATACTTTAAAAAATGAAATGATGGATGAATATTACCGACGGGTCTGGTACGCCAACCAGAATTTTTCCAGTTTCATGCCGGGCTGGCGCTCCGACATGGGGATGATTTACATCCTGTTTGGTCCACCGGATGACATCGAGCGACAGAATAATTCGACTACACGTTATTCCAGCCAAAGATGGACCTACTACTCGATCAACCGTTCATTCATTTTCGTCGATCAGAGCGGTTTTGGTGACTATCGCTTGGCGACGCCGTATTTGGGGCGCTCCGGCTTGTGAAATTTGTCTTCATACCGGGTGATGGCGTCGGACCCGAAATATCCACCGTCCTGAACGATATCTGTCAGGCACTGGAAAACTACACCAACATCAAGTTCAACATCCAGACTTTCGAGTTGGGACTCCAGCATTACCAGGATACCGGAATACTGGTACCAGCCGGGATGTTGAAAGAATGCCGGCAGGCAGCCGCAATCTGGGTCGGGCCGCTGACTGAAAAAACAGCCGCGGGAGTTCGCTTTAAAGCGGACTTGCTGCAGCATTTACTCAGTCAACTGGACTTGACGGTTTTTTGGCGCAGGATCAAACCGGTATCAACCGAGGCACGACTGGTGCCGGACAAAATATTTGACATCCTGGTGCTTCAGGATTGCCTGAATTATAACGAACAATGCCAGGAATTATCGCTGAATTTATCCCCCGACGAGCGCGTATCGTTGAATTTTGCGTTGACTTCCCACCGACAGGCCGACAAAATTCTGGATTATGCGCAAAAACTGATCGCAGCCGGCGATCGGCATAAGTTAACGATTGCCCTGCCCGAGCAAAACCTGGTCAAGGAAAATCCCTGGGTAAATCGCTATAAGCGCCTATTGGACTTGGGAGAGTTTCCGGTGACGATCATGTCCATCGACCGGTTGGCATTTAAGTTATTGCATCAACCGGATGAACTGGATGTAGTCGTGACCTGCCCACCGTTCGGTGAAATCCTGTCCAAGATCGGTGCGGCCATCGAAGGTAGCTACGGCTTGGCGTACGAGGCGTTCCTGAATCCGGACGGATTAAAATTGTACCAGATTTTACATCCCACGTCGGACCGATTTGTTGGCAAGGATGCGGCCAATCCGATCGGTGCTATCCTGGCGCTGGTAGATATCCTGCGGATCGTAAATCGCGAACCATTAGGCCGGATCGTCGAAAAAGCCGTCCTTCAGTCGCTGACAGCCGGGTGGTCCACGCGCGATATGGGCGGCAGTATGGGAACCTCGGAGATCGGTAACTTTATTTGTAACAAGATATCTGAACTGGCGCAATAAGTGGCGCTCGCCGGGAATAATTCACGAGGAAATTGACAGAATGTTACGATTGAACGATTTGGAAACCCAGGCTTTGCTGAAAATCCTGAAAAATAAGAAATTGCAATTACTTATGCAGGAACTCGACGCAAGTGAGCGAACCACGCTTGACCTTTTGATCCGGCGATTGTCGGAACCGCGCGCAGTCAGTATCTACGTCGACGGCGCCGCCGACCTGCAAAATGAAATTGCCGGTATCGGGGTCGTAATGTTTGCGGGAGACGATGAAATCAGCCGCCATGCCGGGTATATCGGCCAGGCTACCAACAACGAGGCCGAGTATCGATCCCTGATCAAAGGATTGGAATTGGCCGCGGAACAAGGATTCGCCGCCGTCAACGTTTTTATGGACAGCGAACTGGTTGTCCGCCAAATCAACGGCCAGTACCAAGTGAAAAACGAACGGATGAAACCACTCTACCGGCAAGCAACGACGTTGTTACAGAAATTTGATTCATGGTCCGTAAAACATGTGCCGAGGACCGAAAATAAAATAGCCGATCAGTTGAGCAAAACCGGCATGTCCGAGGGGAAAATATAATGAAAGCATTGATTACCGCCGGCGGTCACGGAACACGCTTGCGACCGATAACCCACACTCAGAATAAGCATCTGATTCCGATCGCCAATAAGTTGATGCTGGATTATGCATTGGAATATGTGGCAGAGGCCGGTATCCGCGAGGCGGGGATCGTGATCAACGCCGGAGACACGTCAATCAGGGATGCCTTCGGGAATGGCGATAAATACGGTCTGAATCTGACATATATTCCACAATCCGCTCCGCTGGGACTGGCACACGTAGTCAAGATCGCTCAGGATTTCATCGGCGATGAACCGTTTATTTTTTACCTGGGAGATAATATTCTGGTCGGTGGTGTACAATCCTATATTGAGTCGTTCAAGTCCAACCACTCCAACTGCCACCTGGTATTGAGCCGGGTCCAGGATCCCAATCGTTTCGGTGTGGCCGAACTGTCCGGGGACCGCATAATCGGCATCGAGGAAAAACCCCAAGCACCTAAAAGCGATCTGGCGGTTACCGGTATTTATATCTATGATAAATCGATATTCGAAGCAGTGAACAACATCCAGCCGTCGGCCCGCGGGGAACTCGAAATTTCCGATGCCCACCAATATCTGCTGGATCACGGAAAGGCGGTCAGTTATTCGGTAATTACCGGCTGGTGGAAAGACACGGGCAAGCCGTCCGACCTGCTCGAGGCCAACCGGCTGGTACTCGATAATATCCAACCCCGCCAATTAGGCCGGGTCGATGCCACTTCCGAACTATCCGGGGCGGTCAGTATCGGTCGCAATACCAGAGTGATCAATTCGCGGGTTCGCGGACCGGTGATAATCGGTGAAAATGTTGAGTTGAAAGATGCCTATATCGGTCCATATACGGCGATTGGTGACGGCTGTAAAATTATTAACAGCGAAATCGAGTTCACAATTATGTTGGAGAATTGCACCGTCAAGGAGGTCAAGGGCCGGATCGACTCATCCCTGATCGGGACCGATGTTGAAATCATCCAGGCGGAACGAAAACCGCATTCGCACCGCTTCATTCTGGGAGACCAGAGCCGGGTGGTACTGCATTAGCTGCCGGCCCGGCCGTGGGGCAATATCTGATATCCGGATTTGAATCCGGTATTAATGTGTATTTGAACCTAACTTATCAGACCGCCGTTTTGCTGATGATAATGTTCTTAATGCATAGTAATTTTGTCTCTGGTATTTCGACACTTAAGGGATAAATCGGTTACGCTATGAGTTTTTTTTCGACAATTAAAGATACTTTTTCCTGGGTTTCCGGTGACATCGCCGTGGATTTAGGTACGGCCAATACCTTGATCTGGCTGAAAGGCCGCGGAATTGTCATCAACGAACCATCGATCATCGCCCGGTCCGTCCATGATGGTAAAATCATCGCCGTCGGTAACGACGCGAAAGTCATGTTGGGAAGAACTCATCGGGAAATTGAGACCGTCCGGCCGTTGCAGGACGGCGTAATTGCCGATTTCAACATGACCGACGGCATGTTGCAGGGTTTTATCCGCAAGATGAATCTGAGCCGGCTGGCCCGGCCACGGATGGTGATTTGCGTCCCCTCGGGAGTCACTGAGGTCGAGAGACGCGCGGTGAAAGACAGCGGTGATCGGTCCAATGCAAGGGAAGTGTACCTGATCGAAGAGCCGGTAGCCGCGGCCATCGGAATTGGTTTGGATATTAGTCAGCCGGTAGGAAATATTATCGTTGATATTGGCGGCGGCACGACGGAAATCGCCGTTATCGCTTTAAACGGAGTCGTTACCAAGGAAACCATCCGTATTGCCGGCGACGAGATGGATGATGCCATCGTTCAATGGTTCCGTAATGAACATAAACTTGATATTGGTTTCGCCACCGGGGAGCGGATCAAGAAGACCGTCGGCTCGGCCATGCGAATGAAATCAGAACCGATTTTCGTCAAAGGCCGCGATCTGGTATCCGGTATCCCCAAGACAGCGGAAGTATCATCGGACGAAATCCGCCATGCCTTGAAAGATCCGATCAACAGTATCGTCGAAGCGGTAAAACGGGCACTGGAACAGACACCGCCGGAACTGGCCTCGGATATTCTTGACCGCGGTATAATTATGACCGGCGGTGGCAGCCTGTTGCGTGGGATCGATCAGATCATCCGCGAACGGACAAATATTCCTGTCAATGTTGCCGAAGATCCGCTGTTGTCGGTCGTTCGCGGTTGCGGGAAAGTGCTGGAGGATGTAAAGAAATACGAAGCCGTTTTAATCTAATAGCGGATGCGGTCATTTTATTTCGCCCTAATCCGTAACAAAGATCATGTAATTTTTATCCTGGCCCTGATCGCTGCGCTGTTTATCCTGTTTTCCAATGATTCACAGGAAATTACCGATATTCGGTTGAAAGTCAACCAACTGCTGGAATTCACACAAATACCGTCCGTTTGGCTGCAGAGCAAAGTTTCCTTGCAGGAAGAAAACAGTCTGTTGCGGGAAAAGAATATCCAGTTGAAATTTCTGCTGGATTCGATGATGAATCAGGAAGTGGAAAATCAGCAGTTGCGAAAAATGCTGGACTTTAGGCGAAAATCGACCAATCGCCTGCTGCCGGCCAATATTCACGGAAAAGGAATCACCAGCAATTTATCGTCGTTTTCCATCGATGTCGGTTTGGAGGATGGAGTATCTGTCAATGATCCGGTTGTTATTCCGGAGGGCGTGGTCGGAAAGACACTTATCGTCGGTGAGCATTCCAGTCTGGTCCAGTTGATCAGCGATCCCAATTTTTTCCTGAGTGTGCGGGTGGTTCCCGATGGTTCAGTCGGTATCCTGAGTTGGCTGGACAATAATCGTTGCGAGGTGCGGGAAATACCCCGTAGCGCGGTTATTAAAATCGGCGATCTGGTGTATACATCGGCCCATAGCGATATTTATCCGGAAAACCTGCCGGTCGGCAAGGTAATTGCGATTTATGACGAAAGGGGAAGCTTTCAAAAGCGTCTCACCGTCGAATTGTTTTACAATGTCGGAACCCTGCAATACGCATTTGTCATTATCCACGAGCCTGATGAACAAGAGTAGCTATATCGTCTATGCCGTCGCAGCCGTGATTCTGCAGATTGTCTTCGCCGATATGTTGGCGGTTTGGTCGGTCCGCCCCGATTTTATCCTGATACTGGTACTGTATCTGTCGGTATGGGAAGGACGATTCTTTGGGGTGATCGCCGGATTTATTCTGGGAATTGTTGTCGACTTGTTCGGTGTGGCGTCTTTTTTCGGCCTGACAGCATTGACCTATTGTATTTTTTCCTATCTGGTGGGAAATCTGCACAATCGTTTCAGCAAGTGGTCACCGCTGTTCTTCCACGGTGGCTGGGTGCTGGCAATTTTTATCCATTTTGTTATCAGGGCGCTGGTAATTCATCAGAATCTGCTCGAGCAAAACATTTCCATTTTCTGGGGACAGGTCGGTTTCTCGGTAGTATATACGCTTCCGTTCGTTGCCATAATTAATTATTTCCTGCCGCTTGGTCGGCCTGACTGATGCTGGTCGTAGAAAATATTATTCCCCGCCAGCGATTATTAATCGTCGGCGGTGCTGTCGTTATGGTAATTCTGGTGTTGCTATTTCGTTTTTTCCAGCTGCAGGTGTACAATTACGAATTGTACAAAGTCCAGTCCGAAGCCAACATTATCCGGGCGCAAAGTATTCCTGCGCCCAGAGGATTGATCTACGACCGGGATGGGCAGATCCTGGTGGATAACCATCCGACCTATGTTTTAACGGTGATTCCAACCGAGATGCGCGACCGTGAGAAAGAATTTGATCGGATTGAGCAAATCGCGGGAATTTCCGCCGAACAACTGAATCTGAATTACAGGAAATATTATCGCGGAAAATTCAATTCAACCAGACTCGCCAAAGATTTGGGAATCAACCAGTTGAGCCGGCTGGCCGAGCATAAGGCGGAATTGCCGGGCATCAATTACGAGCAGTTCCCGGAAAGATTTTATCCTGGCAAAGTCCGTGCTTCACATGTACTTGGCTATATTCGCGAAGTCGATGATCGTTTTCTCACAACCAGTGCCCAGTCCGGTGAGTACCGAATCGGCGACATCAAAGGTTGGCAGGGACTGGAGAAGACCTATGAAAATATCCTGCGTGGCCAGGATGGTGTGCGTTATGTGCAGGTGGATGCATTTGGTCGGGTCGTAGGTGATTTTTCTCCCGAGAAAAATAGCAAGCCGATCCCGGGCGCTGATATTTACCTGACCATCGACAGTGATATCCAGAAACTGATAGAGGATGGAACCAGGGATTATGTCGGTGCGGTAATTGTCGCTGAGCCGCGCAGTGGTGAAGTCCTGGCGATTGCCAGTTACCCCGATTATCCGCCGGACCTGTTTACCGGGATGACGCTTGACGTTGAGTGGCTTTCCTATGCCCAGAATGATGACAAACCGATGGTCAATCGCATAATAAATGGTACCTATCCACCGGGATCCACTTTCAAACCAATTGTGACCTTTGGCCTGCTGGCGAAAAATCTGGTTGATACCAGTAAAACAATTGTTTGCACCGGCAAGTACCGGCTGGGTCGCCGCACATTTGACTGTTGGAATACTGCTGGGCATGGCCAGGTGAATATGCGTAAAGCGGTGGAACAATCGTGTAACGTATATTTCTACAATATGATGCAGTTAATGGATCTGGACGATTGGGCTGTGATTGCCCGGTCGTTTGGCTTCGGCCAGATTACCGGAATTGATTTGCCGGCCGAATTAAGCGGCGTGGTTCCTGACAAGAATTTCATGGATGAGAAATACGGCAAATCCGGTTGGACCAAAGGGCATATTCTGAACATGGGAATCGGACAGGGC
>JBDRBK010000008.1:0-2034 GCA_043822705.1 Fidelibacterota bacterium | reverse complement strand
GGGCAGTGCCGGCAGTTTCGATTTTGGCGTCACCTACACCGTGGCGGCCGACACCGGCTGGAATCTGGTGGGTAATCCTTTCGCCGCCACTATCGACTGGGACGGTGCCGGCTGGACCAAGACCAGCATCGATAATTCCATCTATGTCTGGGATGCTTCGATCAATTCCGGAAACGGTGGATACCTGACCTGGAACGGTACCACCGGATCGCTGGGCGACGGACTGATCCAGCCTTTCCAGGGTTTCTGGATCAAAGCCAATAATACCGGTCCCGTCCTGGCGATCAACAAGACCAACAAGACCAGCGGCGGCGTTTTTTACAAACGCCTGGCGGAAGAGACGCCGGTCATCATGTTCCGGGTCGATTACGACACGCTGGAAGCGACCACCTACCTGCAGTTCACCACGGATGCCCTGCGCAACAAGGATAAACTGGACGCCTATCGCCTGATACCATTCGGTGCCACGTACCTGGATATTTACACCGTTAATGAGCATTCCGATCAGTTGGCGATCAATAATTATCCGCTGTTGTTCGGAATCCCGGTGGAAATTCCGATTGATATTGGCGGCTACTGCGATGGCGTGCCCCTGTCCGGTACTTATTCGTTGTACTGGCCGAAGCGTGATAATGTACCGGAGGGCTGGAGTCTGGAACTGATCGACCGCGAAACCAACACTGTCGTCAATCTCGCTGATCAGTCGTCCTATACCCTGGATTACGGTTCGGCGAAACGGGTGGTCCCGCCCGGGATCGCCAGGGCGTCTGTGGAGCGACCGCAGGCCCTGAAATTGCGGATGGCACAGAAAGGGTCGCGTACGCGCCTGGCGCTTCGTATCGATCCCGGGACCAGTAACCCGGAAATTCCGCGTGAATTTGCTCTGGGCAATAATTATCCCAATCCGTTCAATCCTGTGACCAATATTCCATTTTCGCTGCCGCTACAAAGCTGGGTGACATTGAAAATTTATAACCTGCTGGGTCGCGAAGTGGCTACTTTAATCGCCGGTGAGCTGTACCAGGCCGGCACACACGAGGTCAGGTGGTCTCCTACGCAGGTCGCCAGCGGTATTTATATTTACCAGCTTACGGTTGACAGAAAAGTATTCGTTAAGAAAATGATAATGATAAAATAGGATGGTTGTGAAGAAATTTTTAGTTACCTTAGTTTTGTTGAGCCTGGCCGCGGCGCAGGTTCAGCCGGTCGATAGATCCAGTGTCGGTGTTAATATCAGCGCCACGGTAGTCGACAACATTGAAATGTTTACCTTGAATGGTATTGATGTCGGGACGATCCAGCCCAGCCAGTTGCTGGTGCGTCTGGATCCCCGGCTGGAGCAGGGTGCCGGGACGGTTAAATTTCAGGGGCGTGCGAATTCCCTGATTCGCGTTACCTACACCCAGCAGGTCGTAATGGTCAACAGCATAACCAATCATTCCCTGACGGTTCTTTACAATCTCAGCGGCAACCCTAACTTCGAACAGTCGGCCTCGATTCCGATCACCGAGAATCCGATCACTGTCAGTTTGAGCAACATGGGCGAGTACTACATCTGGATCGGCTGTTTTTTCAGTCTGGATGGAATTACCACCGGACAATATGATGGTGATTTTGTGA
The DNA here is from genome assembly GCA_043822705.1 of Fidelibacterota bacterium. Lineage (GTDB taxonomy): Bacteria > Fidelibacterota > Marinisomatia > Marinisomatales > TCS56 > JBDRBK01. The sequence continues at coordinate 414 of JBDRBK010000008.1, read as the reverse complement.
TTGAAGTGGAGTATAATTAGCAGCAGCATGTTTAGTTCAATCGTCAAATCAAGTATCATCTGCACCGCCTTGCTGGTTACGACCCTGTTTTCGCAAAGCATTCAATTCAGCATTTTTGTTGACAGTGAATTGGCCGCCGGCAAGCAGCAGGATCTGGATTTTCAAAATGTGGTTACCGGCCAGGGATTGACACCGATTAATCTGGGCGATCCCGGCATGGGTGTTTTCAGCATAACCGGCAACCAGGAACTGGATGTCATCGTAACCATGGACGCCCCGGCCAATCTGGTGCACACCGGCAGTTCCACCGATGTAATTCCGTTTTCGCTGTCGTTCGCCTATGCTAACAAGGGCGATAATGACATCAACGATGCAGTCCTGGTACCCGGCAACTCGATCCGCTTCCATTTGAAG
>JBDRBK010000007.1:0-21088 GCA_043822705.1 Fidelibacterota bacterium | reverse complement strand
GTTCTTTTTTTTCATCCATAGTGATTAAGCTATTGAACTATTCGACTATTTTAGTTTTATGGTCCAACGAATGTACATCGAATTCACCATTATTGGCACGTTTTTTATGGCGGCACATACGATTATTGCCGAAAATGGTGGGTCGCGCGATCTAAATTCCGTCAATGCAGATAATTAAAAAAGCGCGCGTATGAGCAGTACAACCGTTGCCCACTCCGGACCTGTAGTCGGATTTATTCCCTATTTACTCGGCCGTTTCGGTCTGTGGATCGCCGGCTGGAAGCTTGAAGGCAGAATTCCACCGGGCGAAAAATTTGTTCTGATTGCCGCACCCCATACCAGCAACTGGGATTTTCCGCTGCTGATAGCGGCCACATTCAGCCTGCGCCTGAAAATATCCTGGTTCGGCAAAGATTCCCTGTTCAAAAAACCATTTGGCCGGTTCATGCGCGGCCTGGGAGGAATCGCCGTGGATCGCTCCGCTCCGCAGGGGCTGGTCGAGCAGTTAGTCGAGCAGTTCCGGCGACATGATAAACTGGTAGTTGTCGTTCCGCCCTCCGGGACGCGGGCCAGGCGGGAATACTGGAAATCCGGTTTTTACTGGATCGCCTTAAAAGCGCAGGTGCCGCTGCTGTGCGGCTTTCTGGATTTTAAACGTAAGGTGGCCGGTCTGGGACTGTCGTTCCTGCCTACCGGCAATGTCAAGGCCGACATGGACCGCCTGCGGGAATTCTATTCCGGGATCTGCGGCAAATTCCCGGAAAATACCAGCGTCATCCGGCTGAAGGATGAATCCGATCTGGAGTAACCGGTTTTTCCGGTTACTTTAAAAGAATCATTTTTATTGTCTGCGATCGGGTACCACACGACAATCGTGCCAGATACACTCCGCCTAAGGCGCGTCCCGACCGAAATGTCGATCCAACCACGCCCGACCCTTCCCGCTTTTCAGGAATTTCTCTCGTTCCCTGGCCGATCGATAATCGGAATATTCTTCGGTAAGCACTACATGAAAATCCCCGAGTATTTTCTGCACAGTTGATTTTGCCGACTGGTGCTCTTTTATCCTGCGGGCAAGATTATTGGTAATACCCACGTATCTTTTGTTCTGGGTTTACCAGTTAACACATAGACCGTAATCATATATAATCAATTCTTTCAGTGGAGGCGGGGAGAGTCGAACTCCCGTCCGAAATAGAACCCTGAAAAACGTCTACAAGCTTAGTCTTCCGGATATTTCTCATCCCGACAACTTCCGGTGACCCCAGTTGTCAGGACCAGCTCAGTAGTGTCTCATTCGTTTAGCATGAGCAGCTAAACAAACCAGCCCGTGTATGTGTCGCCCTTATGCAAGACCACAGACAAATCCTGCACAGGACGGGTCGCCGTCAGTTAAGCGGCAGCCATGTAGCCGTAATCGGCACTTATTGTGTTTCCAGGTGATTTGGGAGATGCCTGGACCTCCGCCTGCAGTTTAACAGCTTTTCTATCCCGTCGAAACCGGTCGCCCCCATGTCAAATAGCTGGTCTAATTTACACAATCCGTAACTATAATGTTCCCGGATAACGGCCGTTCAGCGACTTTCGATACCGGATAAATCTCGGATCAATTACCGAACCGGAACAGCGCTGGTCCGCCGTCGATTCGCCGCCCGGCAGATCCTTATTGCGACTACCGTCGAGTCCTGAAATAAAAAAAGGCTCCCAGCGCCAACTCAGAGCCTTTTTATAGGTATTCACTTGCCAACCCCTCCAGTCGAGAAATTACTCACCGTAATTCTTACATTGGAGTCGTAGATGGAAACTACATTGTCGCGGTTTTTCAGACAAGATTAAAAGCAAAATATTTGCAGTTTTTTGAACTCGGTTTGTACTCCATTATCACATCAACAGGGTTATTTCCTGATCCGGGAGATGAATTCCTCCACTTCGGCGATGCCACCCTGGAATATCAGATAACCGTTGCTGGGCTCCCGTTCGGTAATCTCGCTGACGATCGGCGTCAGCATTATTTCCCGCACCTGCTCCAGGTCGCTGGTCTGTCCCAAAGCCCAGCCCAGTTTCACGTATGCTACCTCGGGCAGCATGTTGGCCGAGGGGTGCACGCCCAATTCCATGATGTCCCGGCCGGTATCGTAAACATACATCTGAACATAGCCCCACAGGGTCTGGACCGTCATGTAGACGGCGACATTCTTTTCCCGGGCGCGCTGCAAAGCCGGATAAAGCGGCTTGTTGACATGCCCCAGTCCGGTCCCGGCGATTACTATTCCCCGGTAGCCGTTATCGATCAGGGAATCAATGATATCCGGCTTCATGTTGGGATAGTAATAAACGATGCTGACCTTCTCTTCAAAGGCCGTATTGATAATCACGTCGCGGTCGCTGCGGCGCTTGCGGTAATCGTTGCGTAGCGGTGTGATTTTGTTGCGATCCACCATCGCCACCGGAATATCACCGATGGTTCGAAAGGTGGAACGATAGCTGGAGTGCATTTTCCGGACGCGGGTGCCGCGATGCAGTAGACCATATTCATCGGATGTGGGCCCGAACATGCAGACCAGCACCTCGGCAATATCGCTTTCGGCGGCGGTCTTGACACTGTGAATCAAATTCAGGGCGGCGTCGGAGGACGGCCGGTCGCTGGAGCGCTGGGAGCCGACCATCACGATCGGCACCGGCGAATTCTGCACCATAAACGAGAGACAGGCGGCGGTGTGGTGCATGGTATCGGTACCGTGGCCGATCACGATCCCCTGGGCGCCATTGGCGATTTCCCGGCCCACCGCCTGGGCCGTGCCGATCCACTGCTCCGGTCCCATATTCTCGCTGAATACACCGTACAGCTTTTCCGTATCCAGGTTGCAGATATCCGCCAACTCCGGTACGGAGCCGTATAGCTCGCCGGGGGTAAAGGCCGGAATCACCGCCCCCGTCCGGTAATCCAGCCGGCTGGCAATCGTACCGCCGGTGCCCAGCAGTTTCACGTTGGGCTTGCGCGGATCATAGGGGAAGGCTTTTTCCGGTATCTTGTAGTTGGCTTCCCTACGCCCATCGACTCGAATCGCCGTGATCGTGTCTGCTGCGATCCCCACATTATAACCTGACCGCAATTTTAAGACGATATGCCGGTCATCGGCGGTCTCCGAACGCGGCAAAACGATTCCGGTAAAACGCCCTTTGCCGGTCGTGATTTCCACATCGCTCCAGACTTCCGTATTGAAATTACGCAACGTACCGAGAGCCGCTCCGCGGTAACCTTTAAATTGATCAGCCATTATTACCTGTCCTCCCGCTTGTTGCCAGACGCTGCCGAACCTCCGCGCCGTTGACCCGGCCGCGCAAACGATTCATGATGATTCCCATCAGTACCAGTTCGCGTTGTTCGTCATTATCCAGTTCCAGTGAATCGGTCTCGCTACGGGCGACCGCGATCACCTGATCCAGTTCCGCTGTCGCGCAGGGCGACGGCAGTTCATCCAGAGCCGGCCGGCCACGCAGGCAGGTCTGCAACATTACCGTCAGCAGTCCGTCCTTCACTATCCGGCCTTCCGCCAGCAACCGGAAAATATCCCGCAACAGCGCCGGCGTCAATTGTGTTATGTCCAGGCCCGAGCGGGCGATCCGCTTGGGAAACTGTACCAGGGCCAGCGCCGCGAGCCGCGGTTCAATCCGGCCGGCAGCCAGGATTTCGTCGAACAGCGGGAAATAAGCCGACAGTGCCAGCGGACTGACCACATCATCGGGCAGTTGCAGCCGGCGGTAGCGCAGGACCCGTTCCCAGTAATTTTCGTTCAGGCCGTCAGCGATTTGCCCGAGGCGTTCGGGACTGATCCGCTTGGGCGGCAGATCGGTATCGGGATACATGCGATTGGGTCCCGGCAGGATTCGTTCGAAGCCGTTGGTGCCATCGGCATGGGCCTGGCGGGTTTCGGATGGAATCCCGACCGTGGCCTCTCGCGCCCTGATCACGATCTCCTCGGCGCCGGTCTGGGCATCCTGGGGCGACCCCCAGACGACCACCACCGTATCCTCCTCCCGGGCCCGCAGGTTCTTTTTTAACCGCTGCCACTCGGCAGTGGTAAGCGTTTCGCTGGGACTGTCGGAATGAATGATATTGGGCAGTGACGTCAGGCAGGCGACGACACGCACGCGATCTGCGATTTCCTGGGAAAAAGTCGTATCGGTCTGGGTCGGCCGGCGCAGAATTCCACGGAAGCCCCGCAGCAACACACCCTTGATGACCACATCCTGCGCCAGGGCATTCTTGATCGGGACGAACTGCGTCCGGCGCAGTACCCGGGTCAGATCCTCGACGACCGACTGGAACGATTTGCCGGTGATGCCGCGCTGCCACAATTCTTCGCGAATCCGCAGCAGATTCCATTGACGTTGCGCTTCGTTGAAGGCCAGCAGCGGTATCGCCCGAATCCGCGACACGCCTTTGATTTCGATCCGGGTGCCGCCGTCCACGCTGACGTTCACATCCTGGCGGGCGGCGCCGTAGCCGGTGCGGACCTTGCCCGTGCTGCGCGTCAGGTAACGGAAGATATTGCCGACTTCGGCCAGTTCCTGGGGCGTGCGCATATCGGGATCGGTGACGGTCTCGATCAGCGGCATCCCCAGCCGGTCGGTCAGGTAGGTCCGCGTGTGCCCGATATCGCTGACTTCGCGGCAGGCATCCTCTTCGATGGCCAACTGGGTGATGCCGATTTTCCGATCCTTGAACTGTAATTCACCGCCCACACTGATTATCGCCGTGCGCTGAAAACCGGTGGGAATGCTGCCGTCCAGATACTGTTTGCGGGCAATATGGATTTCGTCGACGATGTTGCTGCGGTACAACAAACCGATTTCGAGGGCGATATCCAGGGCCTGTTCATTCAATTCGAATGGCGGCGTATCATCCATTTCGTAGGTGCAGACGGTTTCATGGCGGATATTATAGATAATATCCTTTCGGGTTTTGAATTCCATCAGGGCCGTACCGTCATATTCCCCCAACTCCGACAGGGTCGGGCGCATATGGCGCAGAATTTCGGCATCATACTCGGAGCTGTACTTCCCGGCCGGGCAGCGGCAGAACAGCTTCTTTTCCGTCAACAATTGCTGGTGAATTTCCAGTCCCCCCTTGAATCCGACTTTAGCATAGTCGGCGGGAGTCATTTCATTGAAGGGCCTAAAGGTAAAATCAAGCATGGCAGCAGTTGTATCCCCGTATTATAAGATTATTTTTTCATAACCCTGAATCAGGATGATCAATCCGGTTTGCGCATCCGGATAGCAGTGGCAATTTAAGTGTTTCGCAGCGATAAATAAAAAGGGACTGATTCGACCGGAACCAGTCCCTTGAGATCATGTTCGTCAACGGCTCAGTTCAGTTCTAGCGCGTTGGCTCCTTCCGGCCGGCCGGTTTCCTGGGCCTCGATCCGGCCCTTGCGGATCGCCCGATTGAGTTTCCAGCGCTCGATCGTGAAATACAGCACCGGAATCAGCACCAGCGTGAAGAAGGTCGATGCCGTCAAACCGCCGATTACCGCCCGTGCCATCGGCGCCCAGATTTCGGCACCCGAGCCAAGTTCCAGGGCCATCGGCGTCATCGAAAATATCGTCGTCAACGCCGTCATCAGGATCGGTCGCATCCGCCGGCGGCCGCCGCGGACTACCGCTTCCCAAAGCTTGTAACCGTTGATGAACCGGAGCTGATTAATATAATCGACCAGAACGATACCGTTATTGACCACTATACCGATCAGTAGCATGCCGCCGATCATGGCGGTGATCGAGAGGGTTGTACCAGAGACAAACAACCCGAAGATCACACCAATAAAGGCCAGGGGGATCGTGAATAGAATAATAAACGGATTGAGCAGCGACTCAAACTGGGACGCCATTACCATGTAGACCAGCAGGATGGCCGCCAGCAACGCCAGTCCCAGGTACATGAATGATTCCTGCATATCCTCGGCCGTGCCGCCGATTTCCCAGCGGAAGTCCGGGGGGAAAGTCAGCCTGTTCAAACCTTCCAGAATATCGTTGGTGACGCTACGCAGGTCTCGCCCGCTGACCATGCAGCTCACGGTAATAACCCGGTCCTGGTCTTCACGATTAATCTTGTTGGCGCCGCGGCCGGTAACAATTTCCGCCAGGTTGATCAACGGCACCTGCTCACCCATGGGGGTCGTGACATAGATATTTTCCAGGTCCGCCCGTGAATCACGATAGACATCGTCGAAACGCACCAAAACCTCGTATTCCTTGCCGCCTTCACGGTACTGAGTGGCCAGGGTACCCTTGATCCCGGCTTCCACCGTCTGGGCCACCATGGTGACACTGAGTCCCATGGACGAAATTCGGTCTCGGTTCAGGTAAATCTGGTACTCGGGCTGGGGTGAGCTATAGCTCTTCTGGATATCGACTACGCCGTCCACCGCACCCATGACCTCGGCGACCTGGTCGCCCAGAGCGGCGGCCGCGTTGCGGTCGAAACCGAATATTTTGACCACCACATCACCGGCGGCACCCATGAAGCCGCTGTTATCCTCGAAGGTGATTTTGGCTCCGGGAATCCGGGCGAAATTTTCACGCAGTTTGTCCTGAATCTCGAATTGGGAACGGTCGCGATCCTTCACGTCGGGCAGTGATATCATGATCTGCCCGGCGTTGGAGCCGGTACTGCCGAACATGGCGCCGATCCCCTCGCCGGTGCCGAAATTGGAATAGATATTGGTGGCCTCCGGGACATCATTCCGGGTTATCTCTTCCAGGGCGAGAAAGGTTTCATTGGTCGCCGTCAGTGAGGCACCGCTTTCCCGTTCGATATTCATACTGACAAAGGACTGGTCGGTCCGGCCCATGAATTCACCGCCGATTTTTCCGGCCAGGATCACGGTGATGATGAATAATCCGGTTATTATGGCAAACAGGGTCTTCTTGTGGATCAGGAAGAAATCCAGCGTCCTGATATAATTACGCTCTACTCCGGCCAGAAATCGACCGATCGCCTGTGAAACGCGGTTTTTGGCTTCCGTCTTCCCCGCTTGCAGGAAGCGCGAGGCCAGCAGCGGAATCAGGGTCAGTGCCACCAGCAACGATGTGGTCAGCGAGAATACGATCGTCACCGACATGTCATTGAACATGATACCGGCAATACCGGGAACAAACAGGATCGGCACGAAAACCGCCAGCGTCGTCAGCGTCGAGGCGATAATCGCCATCGAGACCTGTTTGGTACCCTCATAGGCCGCTTCCTTTACTTCCATGCCCTTTTCCTTGCGCCGGAAAATATTTTCCAGCACCACGATGGCATTATCAACCAGCATGCCGATCGCCAGCGCCAGACCGGCCATGGAAATTACATTCAGGGTCAGACCGCCCTGATCCATGACAAAGAAGGTTACGATGACCGAGACCGGAATCGATACGGCCACGATCAGCGAACTGCGGATATTGCGCAGGAAGAACAGCAGGACCAGGAAGGCCAGCACAAAGGCCTGCAGGGCGGTGGTCCTCAGATTATTCAGCGAGCGTGTAATAAAATCGGCAAAGTCGATTAGAGTAGAGACTTCCACCGACTGGCCGACTTTTTCCAGGATACCCGGCAGCGCCTCATTCACCGCCCGGCTGGTCTGGACCGTGTTGGCATCGGCCTGTTTCTGAATGAACAGCATCAAGGCCGACCGGCCGTTATTGCGGATGATTTCCCGCTGTTCCTTGAAACCGTCGGATACCCGGGCGACATTTTTCAGATAGATCGGCACACCGGCTTTGTAGCCGACTACCGTATTTTCGATCTGCCCGACACTGGTAAACTCACCGTAGGTCTTGACGGCAAATTCCTTGTTCTGTTCGTCGATCAGGCCTCCGGGGATCTGGAGGTTTTCCATGCGCAGGACCTGAATCAGTTGCTGCAGCGACAATCCCTGGGAGGCCAGTTCATGGGGATTCACCAGCACCTGAATCTGACGTTCGAGCCCGCCCTGAATACCGGCGGCCGCGACGCCGTTGATCCGTTCCAGGCGCGGCGTGATCTGCTCATCCACGACCCGGCGCAGCTCGGCCATTCCCAACTGCTCGGAACTGACCGTCAGATACTGAATCGGCTGCATCGACGGGTTGAAGGCAAAAGTAATCGGATCGGAAGCCTGTGACGGCAGGTAATCGCGCACGAAATCGATCATCTTGCGCACATTGATCTCGGCCTGATCCATGTCGGAGCCCCATTCGAACTCCATGATGATGATCGACGTGCCGACCTTGGAAGTCGAGGTGATTTTCTTGACATTCTCGACGGAAACCACCGTCTGCTCCAGCGGCCGGGTCAGAACATTCTCAATATCCTCCGGGCCGACGCCCTCGTACTGGGTGATTATTCCGATCACCGGAAAGGTTATGTTGGGATACAAATCGAGCTTGAGGCTGGACAAACCGAATAACCCGAACCCGATCGCAATCAGATACAGCATCGTGAATGTGACGCTGCGACGAATAGCTATCTTGGATATAATCATTTACTGGTCCTCCGAGCGGCCGCTATTCCGATTCCTGGATTACTGCAATCAGGGCTGAATCGGATAAATTATGCTGACCAATGGTCACTATTTTTTCGCCGCCGGTCAGACCGGATATGACTTCGACCCGCGAGCGGTCCTCAATGCCGATCGTGATCTCGCGGCGTATGGCGATACTATCCTCGATGACATAGACATGGCGGTTGACCTTGACCTTGTTGGTGGTCAGTTGACCGGCCTCATAATTCAGCGAGGTCCTTTCGATAATGGCATATTTGGGAATGACCGGCACGCCCGTTTTTTCCTGGATCACAACATTGACATCGGCAAACATGCCGGGTCGCAGCAGCAAACTGCTGTTGGGAATTTCAATTTCCGCCCGTGCGGTGCGGGTCAGGGGATTAAGCGTCGGGTTGACGCGCCGAATTCGTCCCTGAAAAACCGTGTCGGGGTAACCGGTCACGGTGATCCAGGCCGTCTGCCCCGGCCGGACCAGGTCGATATGGCGTTCGATTACGTTGACCTCGACCATTACCGGATCCATTTTGACCACCGTGAACAGCGGCACCTGAGGTGCGGCCATATCGCCAATGTCGAAATTCCGCTCCGCGATAACACCGGCAATCGGCGCCGTGATCCGGGTGTCCCGTAACTGACTCCTAGTCGTCGACAGGGCCGCTTTTACCTGCTTGACACCGGAACTGGCGGCGTCGCGCTGGGCTTTGACCGCTTCATACTGGGACTGGCTGATGGCATTGTCCTCGTATAATTTTTTTATCCGGTTGAATTCGGCATCCACTGATTTAAACTGCGCCTGTGCCGATTCCAATCCGGCCTCGGCCTGCGTCACGGCCTGGCTGATTTTTTCACCATCGATTTCCGCCAGCAGCTCACCGGCCTTGACGGTGGCGCCGATCTCCACTTTAATATCAATAATTTTATTGGGAACGGTCGAATAAACGCGAATCTCCTGATCGGCGGCCATATTGCCGAAAAACTGAATCGTATTTTCAATCGCGCCCAGCTTCACGGTGGTCAGTTCCACCGGCACCGCCGGCGTTTTTTCCTCGGCCGCGGACTGCTCGGGCTTGCCGCACCCGGCAACCATAATTATCATCAAAAATACTGTCAAACCAAACATAAGTCTGCTTTTCATCGGATACTCCTACAACTGGTTCAATGCTTTTTTCAATGCGGCCAGGGCCGTATTGTATTCGAATAATGTTCGTTGATGGTTGAGCCGGGCCTGGTTCAGGGCCACTTCGGCGTTCATCACTTCCAACTGGGTGCTGGCGCCCTCGGCGTAGCGCAGGTTGACCAGCCGCAGCGCTTCGGCGGCGGAGTTGATCACCTTGGATTGGGTCGCCACATTTTCTTCGGCCTCTTTCATTTTATAATAAGCCCCTTCCACCTCCAGCCTGATGCCCTGCCGCAGGGATTCTTCCTGGTAGCGGGCTTCATTAATCCCGACTTTGGCCTGCTGAATCCTGGCCTGATTGCCCAGACCTTTGAACAGCGGAATACTGATCGCCAGAGAAGAATTGAAAGACTTGGCAAAATCGTCCCCGGTGAAGTCCAGATCGTTGCGCTGACCCTGATACTGGTAGGATGTCCCGAAAACGACACTGGGCATCAGCGAGGCCTGCGCCAGCGATAACTGCTTGCGGGCGATCAGCCGCTGTTCGTCCAGCATGGTCATCTCGGGTCGGGCAGTCAGCGCCAGTGCCACCAGATCGGAAAAATTCCGCTGCGAGTATTCGCTGGGCCGGTAGGTCAGCTCGTCGGAGATTATAACCAGTTCGCTGTCTCCGAGACCGAGTATCCGCAGTAGATTGGACACCGCCAGATGGGCGTTATTCTCGGCCGAGACCAGTTGCGGCATATAGTTGGCCAACTGCACATCGGCCCGTAGCACATCGAAATCGGATGATTTGCCGGTGGCCCGGAATTTTTGCACCTGTTCCAGGTTTTTCTCCGCGGCCTGCACGCTCTGCTGCATCACGCTCATTACCGAGCGGGCAAACAGGACACCGTAGTAGGCATTGGTCACTTCCAGCAGCACCGTCTGGCGGGCGGCCTGTACCTGGGCCGCGCTGATATTGCGGGCATTTTTGGATATCTGGTAGCCGTTCCAGACTGCTCCCCCAAGAAACAGGGGCTGGGAAATATTGACTCCATACAACAAGGTGTTTTCTAGACCGAAGGCCATTTCCATATAATCCGGCAGGCCGTCGGCACCGGGCATATTCATGTCGACAAAGATCGGCTTCAGGAAATTGGGGATTACCGTGGTCTGCAGGTCCCAGGAGCGCTGGTAATTGGAAAAAGCGCTGACCGAAGGCAGCAGTCCGGCCCGTGCCTCGGTGACCCGCGCCGCCGATTTCCGTAGCGCCTCGTCGGCCAGTTTAATCTGCGGATTATTGGTCAAGGCCAGTTCGCGGGCTTTTTCCAGGCTCAGTTCCAGAACCTGGGCCGGGGCTGTGGCAGCAAGCAGGAAGCCGGCAATCAATAAAAGATACTTTTTAACGCAGTGCATGTTAAACAGTCTCCGATTCAATAATGGTTGGGTCATCGGGTTAGTCCGATTCCATTGAATAAGGTTGTCACGAATTCGCGGGCCTTGTCCGCCGTCAATTCACCCTCGCGGGTCTTGATGTAATTCATCAGGTACATATTCAATCCGCCTAAAAACATGTGACCGGTCAACAGCGGATCAACTTCCCGTTTGAACAGACCTGATTTCTGACCTTCGATGATTATGTCGCTCATTATCGTGCGAATATCGGAATGCTTTTCCAGGAAATTCAGCATCAGATTTTTCTTGATATTCCAGACCGATAGATCCATCAGGAATTTCGATACTTCCGGGTGTTTGATGTACAATTCGAAGCGGTGCACGGCGATTACCGACAGCTTTTCCAGGGGCGACAGGTCCGCTTTGCGGACCGACTCCATCGTGTCAACGATATGACTGATGGCCATTTCCAGCATGGCTTCGAACAACGCTTCTTTATTGCAAAAGTAATAATAGATCGCCGGTTTGGATACGCCGGCGGCTTCGGCCACCGCCCGCATGGAAGTGCGTTCGTAGCCTTTTTCCGAGAACAGGCGCGCCGCTTCCCGGAATATGATTTCTTTGTTGGTTGCTTTCTTTTTCATCATTCCTGTTTACTTACCGGTCGGTAAGTTAAAAGTGGATTTCAACACGGCACAACAGGTAATGTTCCGGGAATGCGTAAGAATTTCAGAATGTGAAGGAGGTCACATTGGCTATCAACGCGCAAATTAAATGAGACTTTTTTCCATAAATACAACAGACAATCATAGTTATTGATTAATAATTAATCCGGTTTTAATATCCCACTAATACCAGTTTACTTGGGAGGTAAAATGACATTTAATCGACTGTTTTTAGCTTTGCTCTGCGTCTCGGCCGCTATAGCCGAGCCGGTCATAATCATACCTAAACACGGCCAGCCGATCAAAGCCGACCTGCTTGGCGTACATGATACGATCGTCTATTATAAGCTGCCGGTAACCGGCCGGCTGCAAGTGCTGTCATATATTTCTATAGCCGAAATCCGGGATCTGCAGGGAAATCCATTAGCCATTGATTATAATGTCAACACGCTGTCTGAACCAATACGGCCGGTCAAATCTACCACACCACCGAAATTCCACTATACACGCGATGACTTGCTTCGTGCCGGAACAGGATTTATCATCGCCTCCGGCGCTTTGGGTTATTGGAATATCAGTCGTGAATGTGATGATTGCGGCCTGGAGGAAGCCGAGGTTTTTTACGACAACGGCATCCGGATCTACAAATTACATTACGCCGGCATGGTCGTCGGTGGGGCGCTGATGCTGGCCGGGTATCTTACACCAGAAAGCGCAGATTAATATTCCGCGCATTTTAAAACAGGAGGTCAAATGAGTAGATGTACACGAACTACTAATTTAGAGGTTCATCATATTAACCGGGCAGGCGGTAACAGAAGTGGGAATGCAAAGGTATTGTGCCACGATTGCCATGTGGAAACACGGTCTTTTGGTGCTGCCGGAGTGAGTCCACCAGAATTTTCTGGGGCTACAAAACTTATAGCATTAACGGCGGCGGGAAACCGATGCCAGTGCACAAGCACAAGCGGATGCCATTAATATAGAGCAAGGCAATGAACCAGTAGGGCGCCCCCTCAATTGAGGGGGCGCTGTTTCAAGTTTCGTTCAGTGCAATCTCCAGCAGCGTCGCCGCCGCTTTCACCCCTTCCCGCAGCCGGCCGATCTCATCCGCCGTGCCGTTGTCGCCCACACCCAGGGCGGTCAGAATCGCCAGCACATTCTCCTTGTAACCCGTTTCGCCCAGCGTATCGTCCAGCCGGGTCCCGATCGTATTGTCGCCCGGCATTATCTCAAGCTCCTGTTTCGGTTGAATGCAGCATGATACCCCCATAGGTTGATATCCTGCTTGTATCGGCTGGTGCACAACCGGTTCCGCACCGGTTGATTTACACCACAGTATCACATAAATTAATAAATAATTATCAAGATAATATACCGAGATAGATATGTTAGTTGAAAAATTCGAAGCCTATGAAAAAGAAACTGTAACAATTTTTGAGGGTTACCTAAAAGAAAGACGCAGTTGTTACGATCGACTATTTAGCAATATGTATAAGCTATATATACTTTTCAATTTTTTAGTAGATGATCAACATGTACTTGATCTTGAAAAAGCAAAAACTCCAATCGCAATTTTATATGCTAAAACCGCACTCTCCCATTTTGGTATCTATCATTGTTTATTCAATGGCCTGATAATTGAAGCTTCGATTTTGTTAAGATCATTATTTGAAATATATGTTGATGTGAAGGTTATCTTAGAAAAAGATGTCGAGGATAGAATACCATTATGGTACGATTTCAAGTATATCACTCGAAAAAAGCAATTAGATAAGAACTTAGAATTATTAGAGAGCCAGAAAATATCACTCGAGCAATTCGAAAGTACTTACCCATTACATAGGGTAAAGAAAGCAAATGAAGAATATGAAAACGTAAAGGCGAATTATAATAATGGAAAAAGCAACCATTGGGCTTGGTCTATTTATTCAAATATTGCTCGTGCTCAAAATAAACCCATAACAACGAAATTCATATGTGAACAATTGGGTATTAGTAGTCAATATGTTAAAGTATTTTCCGCTTTGTCTATATCTACCCATTCAGATTCTTTAATAGAAAATCTATTAGTAGATCGTGGAAAAAATACTTGTGCACCTATTTTCAATTCCAACACAATTTCAATTGGTGCTTTGGCTGTATTATATGCCGGTTCAATTATAGAGGACGTTGTTAAGTATTTACAATATGAATATTTTAAAGTTTTTATGGATATATTAGCTGAGATTTCTTTGTCAGCTTTAGAGTAATACTCACATATTATAAAACGGATCCGGCTCCCAGGGGTGGTGGCAGTTCCATCCGCCGCTGTAAGTTGAAACAGGTTTCAACTGACCGGGGCCGTTATCCATTTTACAAATATCTTCCGATTACCTTAAACCCTACCCCACCGCCCGGCATAGTGCCCGATAACCGAGATTCAGTGAAACATAGTTGGCCAGTGCATTGACCAGCAGCATTACAAAAATCAAGGTCCAGAAAACAGGACCATAATGACCTGCATAGTAAAATCCTGTCAGCCAGATCAGAGCAAGGATCATCAGTCCCAGGTATGCCAGGCTGACCAAAATCGCTATGATGCCACCCAGGCCCGACACGATCCGCATCGGGTTGCTTTCGTGGTACAGCGGGAACACCGCCCCCAGCCCCAGGGAAATGCTGGTGAGCGTGACGCTCATGACCAGCAACAATATCGACGAAATCAGGATCATGACAGCGGTTTGTTTCAGCAGTATCCCGGACAGCAGCGCCACCAATTCCGCCAGCACAAAAAAGAGCGTGGCCGACAACCGGAATTTCTGCCGCAGTAACTGTTTCATCGTCACCGGGGACGCCAGCAGCACCCAGCGGTTGCGGCCTTCGAGACTGATCAACGGAAACACGAAACGGGTGATCAGGCTGGCCAGCACGAAGCCGCTGAAACCGAAATTCAGCACGAACACCAGGCGCCGCCAGAATTCGCCAGCTGAGTGGAGATTGTATTCGATCCGGGCCAGATTCAAAACGTAAATCATGATCATCAGAATGAACAGCAGAAATTGAATCCACTGCTGGGGCGTACGGCTGAACTGGGCCAGGTCCTTGAGATACAACGCCCTGGTCCGGGCGGGCAGGTGTTTGAGGCGACCGAACAGTTTCCCCTGGGACTGACCCGCTGGTGTAAGTATCCGGTGGCGCGACTGCAAGAGTTGCCAGCTGCCGTAATACAGACGGCCCACCACTGCCAGCAATAATTCCCACCCCAGCAGCGCCGTGGTTACCAGCAGTCCGCCGAACAACATCAAGTTGGACGGATCGCCGGCTTTCATGAAAAAACAATGGGTAAACCAGTAACTGGGAATCAGCTGGAAGGGCTGACGGGCCAGATTCTCAAGATAACGGCCGAGGTAGCGCAGGTCGGCGACATCACCAGCTACAACGACATCAACCTGGTTGAACTGGCGGTAGAGCAGGAAAAACCCGCACAAAGCCAGTGCCAGAATAACAAAACTGGTCCTCAGCCGGATGTAGCCGGAAATCCGGATCAACGGCAGTAAAATCAACAGAGCAGTGATGCCGGCCAGCCACAACAGCAGCGGCAGACCGAAAATTGTCAGAAGCAGCATCGACGCTACAGTCAGTTCACGCACGGCGCCGTAGGCCAGAATCAGTGGCAATCCCAACAGAACGATCGCCCAGGAGCTGAATAGCAGGCTATCCAGAAATTTCAAGCGGAATATCTGGCCGTATGACAGATTGGTGGAGAACAGATATTCCACTTCCGGCGAACGGTAAAAGGTCGAAAAGGCGGTGATAATATTGGAAATTATCAGCAGCAGAAAAATCACCGACCAGCCCATATTGAACAGGCGATCCAGAATAATCTGACCGATCTCGCCTTGACCGAGCAGGAACCGGAAGGCGCTTCTAAACAGCAAATAACCGCCCCACTCGACACCGATCAGGATGATCAGCGAAACTGCGATCTCTACCCAGCGCTTCCAGTGCTGAGCCAGGATGCGGTTCCTCAGCGAACGGAAACGCAGCCCCAGATAGGTCGTGAACAGCGGCCGGTTCACCGGGGAATGGTCTCGTCTTCTTCGGTCACCATGGTCAAAAAAACATCTTCCAGACTGCCGTTGGAGTTGGCGGCCGCCCGCAGGTTCGACAGGGTGCCGGTACTGATCAGGTTGCCGCGGTTGATGATTCCCACCCGGTCGCAGATTTCCTCGGCAATTCCCAGGGTGTGGGTGGACATCAGCACCGTCAGACCGGTCCGGCATTTGGCGGTCAACAGTTTTTTCACAGTGCGAATGCTGCCGGGGTCCAGCCCCACCATCGGCTCGTCCACGATCAGGGCCTTGGGATTATGGATGAAAGCGGCGGTGAACACCAGCTTCTGGCGCATCCCGTGGGAATAAGTCTCGATCCGGTCGTGGAGCCAGTCACCGATCCGGAAAGCGTCGCGGTAGGCCGCCAGATCGTCGTGCAACTGCCCGGGAGCGACATTATATAACATTCCGATGAATTGCAGAAATTCAAAACCAGTGAGTTTTTCATAGAGAAACGGGCTGTCCGGGATGTAGCCGATCACCTGCTTGGCCCGCTCGGGCTGTTGCTGAATATCAATGCCGTCGATCAGCACCCGCCCCGCATCGGGACGGAGCAATCCGGCGGCCATTTTCAGAGTCGTGGTCTTGCCAGCCCCGTTGGGTCCCAGAAAGCCGAACAGCTCCCCCGGCGCGATTGCCAGTGACACATCCCGCACCGCGGGAGTACCATCGAAGGTTTTGGTTAATCTTTCAATCCTGATCATAATATCTTCCGTTTTCGCGCTGCTATAACTATTGCATGTATCTTAATTACTCTATTCTCCGGCCACCGATTCATTGATAATCCTCAACAATCAGACTGATCCGGCCCAGCAGCGGCGCCAGTTCCGACAGGCCGCTGAAGTCGCCCTCCAGCAGCGGCAGATGGGTGGCGTCGGCCGGCACCTGACCGAAGGTGGGATCGACCGCCAGCCAGCCTTCGTCCAGCAGCACCGCCGGCCAGGCGTGGTAAAGAAACTTTCCGTCGAGGTAAACCAGGCCCATGAAGATTCTGGTCGGAATGCCCCGGTTGCGAGCCAGGGCGGTAAACAGGGTGGTATGTTCGCTGCAATCGCCTTGGCGCTGCTTCAGTATTTCCACGGCCGAGGCCAGATTGGCTACCGCAACCTTGTCCAAAGAGCGGTAAACCCAATCGGTCAACGCCCGTACCTGCGCCAGTGGAACGTCTAGGTCGCCGACAATCTCCCGGGCCTGCTCCCCGATCAGCGGCGAGTCAGCCTGGATCAGCGCAGTCGCCGTCGTATAAATCGAAGAATCGCTATCATCCAACGACCGCGGCCGGTTGGACAGATGCACGGTAATCTGGTCCTCGGCTGGCGCGGAAACCTGATAACGCACCAGTGCAGGCGGCGGTACGGCCCCGATTCCACTGACCGTGAGCGTCAAATCGCCGACCTGTCGCGGGTTATCAATCTTTCCCCGGACCGGCACGGCGTAAAATTCCGCCAGATCGAGATCACCGAAATCAAGCTTGCCGGTCATCGCATCCTGGACGGTGGTACGCTCCAGAACCAGGCCCAGCAGACCTTCTTCCCGGTAGGCAATGCCGTTGTCATCCAGCCACAGCCAGGTCGGCAGATCGCCGTACATGATCCTGATCTTATTCAGGGACAAAGTCGCACTGTCCAATTGCAGGTCGGCCCGGCCTTCGTGGGTGATCACCAATTCGACGGTTTCCCGCGATAATGGTTCATAAACCGGCAAGATCAGTTGCTCGCCTGCCCGGATACCGCGCTGCGCCAACAGGTGCCGCACAACCTGCGACGGATAGATTTCCTGAGGCAGCGGTATTTCCTGGCTGGTGGTGTCACCTGCTTCGATCCTCCGGATTAGCGCCTTGCCACCGGATATTTCACCACTGATGCTGGTGCTGTAGAAACCCGATACGACCTGCCAATCGAACGAACGGTAGTGAAATTCGCTGTCAGTCTCGGCGTGGCTGGTGGTGGTTACCCGCACCGGCATACCGGCGATAATAGTATTGAAATCGATCATATTTTCGACCGCATAACCACCGGTCGACAGCGCTTTGATGGCGGAATAGGAATGACCGACCTTCTTCCCGTTGAGCAGAATATTCATCCACTCGATCTCATCGGGCAGCTCGTGCAGACCAGTTGCCAGCGACAGGTAAACAGCCTTACGGCCGTCCGCGAAGTAGGTCTGGCGCAACTGGAACAGCAGACCGGCCCAGACCGCCACCAGTAGTGCCAAATAGATTCGGTGATATTTACCAGAAATTGTCTTCATTTGCTAATCGACCGGCAAGAAATCTACATAATAATTATTCTATAATTCAGTTCCGGCAGCACCGGCGAAAAACCGCTACGGCCGTATTCAACGGGAACAAAACGGCCCCAACCGCATTCACCCAGGAAAAATTGGCTGTTGCCAACTTGGCACGGTAACTATCAAATTCGCTACTTATTTATCGACTGAATTTGAATTAAATCATGAAACAACTATACTGAGGGAGCTACTGAAGTGATTCGTGTAGAAAACCTGGTCAAGCACTACGGCGAAGTCAAAGCCGTGAGATCAATCAATTTTGAAGTACAGGATGGCGAGATTCTTGGTTTTCTGGGCGCCAATGGCGCCGGTAAAACCACCACCCTGAAAATAATCACCGGATACCTGTCGCCGACTTCCGGCAATGTCATAGTTAATGATCTTAATATCCGCGATCATTCACTGGATATCAGGAAACAGATCGGCTACCTGGCCGAATTGAATCCGCTGTATCTGGATATGCGCGTATTCGATCTGCTGGAGTTCACCGCCAGCATCCGCCGGATCGAAGGCAAAGCCTTCCGGACCGCCCTGACCCGGGTGATCGAACAATGCGGACTGGCCGGGGTGCTGCATAAAAATGTGGCCGAATGCTCGAAGGGCTACCGCCAGCGGATCGGACTGGCTACCGCCATCCTGCATGACCCCCAGATTCTGATTCTGGATGAACCGGTCTCCGGCCTCGATCCGAATCAGATCGTTGAAATTCGCGAACTGATCAAAGAGCTGGGCCGGGAAAAACTGGTGATTATCTCGAGTCATATCCTGCAGGAAATCGAGGCTACCGTGGATCGGATCGTGATCATCCACGAAGGACTGATCATCGCTGACGGCACCAGCAAGGAACTGATGGCCGGTTTCCGCGGCCTGACCCAATTGACCCTGGAAGTCCGCGGTGCCGCCGAACCGAGCATCACCGCCCTGAAAGACGCGGCACCGGAAGTCCGGATCAATCGCACCGAGGAAACCGGTACCAGCACGATTATCGAACTGGAGTACGGCAACGACGCCGATCCCCGGGAGGCAATCTTCCGGCATGCGGTCAGATCCAAGTGGGTCGTGCTGGAAATGAGCGCCAGTAAAGCCCATCTCGAGGATATCTTCCGCAAGCTGACGGTGAAAGGGGGCGGCAATGCGTAACGTGAAAGTCCTGTTCCTGAAAGAACTCAAATCCTACTTCAACAGTCCCATGGCCTATATTTTCCTGGTACTGTTCGCCATCTTCAACGGCTATTTCTTCACCAACACGTTCTTCCTGATCGGCCAATCGGACCTGCGCTCGCTGTTCGGGATCGTACCGCTGCTGTTTCTGTTTTTCATCCCGGCCATCACCATGAGCCTGATTGCCAAGGAGAATAATAGCGGCACGATGGAAATGATCTCGACCCTGCCGATTCAGGATGTGGAATTTGTCGCCGGTAAATTCCTGGCGGCCCTGACGCTGGTAGCAATCGGCCTGGCCTTCACCCTGGTGCATTTCTTTACGCTGGTAGCTGTGGGTACCAACATCGATTACGGCGCCGTACTTTGCGGTTATCTGGGCCTGCTGCTGGTGGGCGGATTTTACGCCGCCATCGGCACCTTCACCAGCAGCGTCACCGACAACCAGGTCGTGGCCTTCATCATCGCGATCACGATCGTGCTGGTGTTCTTCCTGCTGGACAAGCTGCTGGTATTCATGCCGGCCGGCCTGAGCGGACTGTTTCAGTTCATCAGTGTGGATTACCATCTGTCCAATATTTCCCGTGGGGTGATTGATTCCCGTAACCTGGTCTATTTCGGCACGATGATCGGATTATTCCTGACGATTACGATACGAATCCTTGAAATGCGGAAATGGAGGTAGATGATGCTGCGAGTCAATAATAAACGAACTTTTATCATTTATCTGACAGTTGCCCTGGTGGCGGTAGTACTGGTTAACCTGATCTCCCGCAACTGGTTCTTCCGCCTCGATTTCACCGATAACAAAATGTATTCACTCTCCCCGTCCAGCAAATCGGTCGTGCAGAAGATCGACGACCTGCTGACGATGAAAGTCTACTTCTCGGAAAACCTCCCCGGCGATTACGCCAACAACCGCCGCTTTCTGCAGGATATCCTGGAAGAATATACCGCCCTGTCCGGCGGCAACGTCCGCTTCGAATTCTATCTGCCGGAAAACGATGAAAAACTGGAGCAGGAAGCCCAGAAATACGGAATCATGCCGGTGCAGTTGCAGGTCATCGAGAACGACAAGCTCGAGATCAAGAAAGTCTACATGGGGATGGTCCTGATCTACGAAGATCAGCGCGAGGCGATTCCGGTGATCCAGACCACCACCGGACTGGAATACGACATTACCACCAAGATCAAGAAAATGGTCGACACCAACAAACGGTCGGTCGGTTTTGCCACATTCAGCGGACAGACCGCCAAGAATCAGAACCTGACCCAGGTGCTGCAGGAATCCTATCAGATCCGTCATATCAGCCTGGCCGACGATCTGCCCGGCGATCTCGACCTGCTGCTGATCAACGGCGTCAACGATTCGGTCCCGGCTACAGAATTGGAACGGCTGAATCAATTCATCGCCCGCAGCGGCAATGTCTTCATCGCACAAGGCCGGGTGCTGGCAGACCTCCAGCAGCAGACCGGCAGTGTGATTCAGTCCAATATCTTCAATTTTCTGGATCAGGCCGGACTGCACCTGATGGACAACCTGGTTCTCGATCAGCGCTGCGGCCAGGTCAACGTGATGCAGAACCGCGGTTTCTTCCGCATGAACACCGCCATGGACTATCCCTTTTTCCCGCTGGTCCGGGAATTCGGCCAGCATCCGATTGTCAAAAGCCTGGAGCAGGTGCGAATGATCTTTCCCAGCGAAATCGCCTACCAGCCCGAGGCGGACAGCCTGGGAATCCTGCCGGTTCAGCCGCTGCTGTTCAGTTCGAACCGCTCGGCCCTGATGCAGGGCTTTTTCCAGTTAACGCCGATCCAGAATCCGGTATTCAGCCAGTTGAATCAACCGGGCAA
>JBDRBK010000006.1:0-4595 GCA_043822705.1 Fidelibacterota bacterium | reverse complement strand
GTCAACTACGACACTTATGGCAACAAGGGCGATTTAAAGATTCAGATCAAATCGCTCAAGAACGATGATTGGGATTATCATGCCGAGCATGACGAGGATGATGATCGAACACGCTACACTTTCAACTTCGATTTTGATGGTTTCGATTCGGATAAATTCGATCAGGAAGTGAATTTTAAACTGCCGCCGGCAGTTCCGATCGACATGGAACTGGACTTCGGACTGGGTGACGCACACATCGATTTGACCGGACTGTCCATCAGCGAACTGAACCTGGAATGCGGACTCAGCGATGTTCGACTGGAAGTGGAAAAACCCAACGATTATAAGTGTCGGGAAGTCTATATCGAAAGCGGTCTCGGCGATTTTAACGCCTACGGGCTGGGTAACCTGCGTAGCAAATATCTGAACCTGGAAGTCGGATTGGGAGCGGCCTATGTCGATCTCAGTCAACAGACGACCGATATGTCCGGTGACATCAGTGTCGGTCTCGGGTCGCTGGAACTGGTCCTGCCCGAAAAAGCCAACATCAAGATCCGGGTCGATGACAGTTTCCTGTCGTCGGTCGACGTGGATGATTTGGTCAAGACCGGCCACAAGGAATGGAGCACGACCAGTTGGAACAGCCGCCAGCCGACAATTGAGCTTGATATATCGATCGGTCTCGGATCGGTGGACATCGATCTGGTGAAATAGGAATATTCTTATCTGAGTATCGAAGCCGCCTTTTACTGGCGGCTTTTTTTATATCATCGCCAGTACGGCCGCTACCAGTTTTTCGATTCCCTCCGCCGCCTCGCTGATCCGGCCGGCGGTCATGTAGGCCGGCGTGGTCACGATTTTATTGGCTTCATCAACGACGATTTCCACGGCCGTGCAGGTAACATGCTTACTTCCCATGGATTCGATATCAGCGGCGGTCCGGGCATCATTGCCAACCGTTAAGCGAACCGACTGCCCCATCAATTCCAATACCTTGGCCAGCATTACCGGTGCGATGCACATGGCGCCGATCGGTTTGGAGGAATTGATCATTTCGCCGGTCAACCGCAGTACATCGGGATTAACATCGCAATCGGGGCCGACCATGGCATAATCGCAAAGATTCTTGGCCACACCAAATCCGCCGGGAAAAATCAAGGCATCCAGATCTTCGGACCCGACTTCGTTGATATCGAGAATCTTACCCCGGGCGATCCGGGCCGATTCGATCTGCACATTCCTGATTTCCGCCGGCATGTCATCGCCGGAGACATGATCGATGGTGTGCAACTGCTCGATATCGGGTGCCATAATCACCGTTTCCACACCGGCCCGGTCCAGAGCCAATAGCGTGATAACCGCTTCCTGGATCTCGGCCCCGTCAAAAACTCCGCAGCCGGCTAATACTACTCCAACCTTTGACATGCTGTTTCCCCTTGAATTTTCCGATTCTTAACCATGAAAACTACCGGTCGCCGACCATGTTTGCAAGTATGCTGATCAGTTTATTCAATCGCAATTAGTTCTTCCATCAGGTAAACCGCCGGTTCGCGGTTGAGCAGGGCGATCCGGTCCAGAATCAGGCCGATATCCAGATGTCGATCGAGTTCCTCCAGGCGCTCCAGCAGCGATGATTCCGAATCCAGGCTGATAAGCAAACCGGCCTGCTCGCTGCCGGGATAGATTTTCAGGGTAATATTCCGTTCCGGGTCGACGCCCAGGCGCTGTTTCACCAGCGCCAGCGTTTCCCGGAGCCCGCCGAGTTCATCGACCAACCCCAGTTCACGGGCAGCCGTCCCTGACCAGACCCGCCCCTGCCCGATGGAATCAACCTGGGCGCGGGTCAGGCCCCGGCCCGTAGCCACGTGTTCCAGGAACTGTTCATAGTAACTGTCCACCAGCGTCTGGACCCGGTCGCCTTCTTCCGTAGTGAACGGCCGGTGTAACGAGAACATATCGGCATGGGGCGCAGTCCGCAATACATCCAGATTGAACCCTATTTTAGTAAACAATCCGCCCAGCGATATCTTGCCGGTCACGACGCCGATCGACCCGGTGATACAGCCGGGAGTAGCTACAATCGTATCGGCGGCGCAGGCGATCAGGTAACCACCGGAAGCCGCCACATTCCCCATCGAAACGTACAGTGGTTTACGGTGTTTCTCATCGCTGGAATCGGGATGGGTAGTCCGATACACTTCACGCCAGATGTCTTCCGACGCAACCACGGCGCCACCGGGACTGTTGATCCGCAGAACAATCGCTTTGACCAGCGGATCTTCCCGGGCCTCACGGATCGCGGCGCTGGTTGTAACCGCGCCGATCTGCCGCGATCGTCCGAAAGTCGAGGGCACGCTGCGGCCCGGCAGAATCATGCCTTCGGCATAGATCAGGGCGATCTGCGGCGCCAGACCGGCCTGCCAGGTTTCTTCCCAGCACCACTGCCAGCGCCGGGCTTTAACCAGAGCGATTTCCGTTCCGATCGCTTGGCTGATAATTGACGCTACCTGATCGGGATGGTACAGACCATCCACCAGTCCGGCGGCCAGCGCCTGATCGGCGGCGAACAGCGCCTGGCCGAATACTTCCGTCAGCCGTTCATCCGTCAAGTCCCGGCGATCCTGCAGCATCCGGCGGTACTCATGATCGGTATCCGTCAGAACCGCCTCAAGGGCGACGCGGCTGGGTTCCGACATCCGTTCGCGGGTGTAGGTCTCGGCCGCATTCTTGTACTGTCCACGGCGGTAGTATTGTGCTTCCAGACCCAGCTTATCAAAAGTACCTTTCCAGAATTCCATTCCCATGGCGATACCGTCCAGCAGCAGAGCGCCGCCGTGATTCATGTAAATGCCGTCCGCCAGGGCTACCAGGGCGTACTGGGAATCGATCAGAAAATCGGCAAAGACGTAAATCCGTTTGCCCTGCGCCTTAAACCGAACCAGGGCGGCATGCAGCTCGGACAGCATCCCACTGCCGATTATCAATTCCTGGGGATAGATGACGATCCCTGCCACGGCCGGATCGGCACCGATCCGGTCCAGCAGGCCGATCGCCTGGCGCAGGGTCACGTTTTTACGGCCGAAAATAACATTGGCCGACGGCGAATCGTCCAGTCCATCCTGAAAGCGGATTTCCACGTACTGTTGCTTAGATTTTTTCGGCAGCGCCGGCTTACGATCCAGATTGGTATTCAGGCCGATCAGACCGCCGGCCGCCAGCTTACCCGAGGAAGTGAATCCGGAATAGCTCTCGATTCCGGCATTTCCGGTAGTAAAAGTCAGGCCGATATTGACCCCCCGAGCATTAAAATCGTAATCCGAGCGGATTGCCAGACCCGGCAGCAGCCCGGCGGCTATGCCCAAAACGGCAGCAGACTGCTTCGACCCGCCGTTGTCTAAAATTATTTGTCTTTGCTCCAGACTGACCGTCAACCGGTCGCCCAGCGGACGGACTGCGACGGCCGCGGAAAAGGGCTGATCGGCTTCACCCCGGGAGTACAGATTAGCATAGCTGCTGCCCAGCGATAACCATTCGCTGCAACGCCACAAAAAACCCAGGTCCAGCGCCTCATAGCCGCGGCCGCTGAAATGGGACATCAGACCGATGTGCAGCCCGGCTCCCAGTTCCTGACCGCCACCGATATAAAAACGGTCACGGCGACCGGGCAGATTGGAATAACCCATTCCGGTCGTCCCGGTCTGCAGCGTGAGGGTAAATCCCCGGGATTGATCTTCGTCATGTCGATAGGCGATCGGCAGCAGCAGGCGGCTGTTGAAATTGCGCGACCGGCCCAGCCCGGCCGGATTGACCAGAACCGCACCGGCGTCGTCCAGTTCGGCCACCGAACCCGCCGGCACCCACTGCGCCACCGCCAGTTCGATTAATATCAGGATAACGGCTAAGGCTTTTTTCATTCCAGCTCCTGCAGGGTGCTATTCGATGCACCGGTTGGAGTATAATTTACTGAATTTCATAAAAATTTTAGCGTTCAATTACCAGTATGTTACCGACAAACGCTGAATTATTTATTGCGACACATCGCTTAGATAAAGTATTATGATCCGAGGATACTGCGCAGTTTTCTTTTGTTTAATGGGACAGGGAAAGTACATAGGGATTTAACAGGAGGATTCCACTATCCAAAACCATTACCTGCATGGCAGGAACACAAAGCCGCCGAATTTGGAATAAAATGAAATCTCTTCAAACATCAAATCAGACCGAACATTTGGGTACCTGGACGTTTCTTCTCAACCGCACGTTCTTTCTACTCTTTGCTCTCTGCTTTTTACTTTTTTTCGCCTGCCCCGAAGAACCGGACCCCAAACCCCGGAAAGCCGACTGCCCGCCGGGCTTCCTGCCCTGTGATGAAGACAGCACGCTCTGCTGTGAGGTTATCTGCCCGCCGGGGCATATCCTTGGTGGTGTTGACAGTACCGAATGCATCCCGGTGGAATGCCCGGAGTACTACCTGAGGTGGACCCCATTGCTTGGACAGATTTTCTTGATTCTTAGGTGTCAAAGTTTCATCGTTTATCATGCTGCAAGATTCCTGCCTGCTAAGTATACCTCATTGGGAGTTCGTCTGTCAAGAGCCTGATGTGTTCTTTCAG
>JBDRBK010000005.1:0-31691 GCA_043822705.1 Fidelibacterota bacterium | reverse complement strand
GCCAGGGAACGAGAGAAATTCCTGAAAAGCGGGAAGGGTCGGGCGTGGTTGGATCAACAATTCGGACGGGACGCGCCATAGGTGCGTAAAGTTCGACTTTTATCCGCCTGGGGCGGACTCCCCGCCTCCACTGAAAGAATTGATTATATATGATTACGGTCTATGTGTTAACTGGTAAAACCAAGAACAAAAGATACGTGGGTATTACCAATAATCTTGCCCGCAGGATAAAAGAGCACCAGTCGGCAAAATCAACTGTGCAGAAAATACTCGGGGATTTTCATGTATTGCTCACCGAAGAATATTCCGATTATCGATCGGCCAGGGAACGAGAGAAATTCCTGAAAAGCGGGAAGGGTCGGGCGTGGTTGGATCAACAATTCGGACGGGACGCGCCATAGGTGCGTAAAGTTCGACTTTTATCCGCCTGGGGCGGACGCCACTTATTCACTCGACTTTGTCTCGCAGGAGTGCAGTCGACAACGTGAAAGTTCGCCCGCGGGCGAATGCAGCCGGGGCTATCAGAACAGTGAATATTTCTTTATATCCACCAATCAAAATAATTTGATATATTGGCAGTATCGGACCAAATTTAAGTAACCAATCAGGGAACAGTTGGATAACTTAACTTATCATTTTTGCAGGCGCCCCCTGCCCGATACCAGCGTTTGGCTGTACCGGTACCTGCATGTACCAGTAGGTATATTTACTTCTGAATTCTTATATCGCCAGCACCACCTTAAAATTCTATCATGAATAACGACCATTGTTAAATCAAGCGTAATGCTACCAAGGAGGCCATCATGCGTCAATTCATACTAGCGACCGGAATTTTATTAATAGCCATTTCACTGTCTTTCGGGCAAACACTCAGTATCCAGGGCGTAATCCGCGATGATACGGGTGCGTCTATTCAGGGTAGTTATAATATTCAATTCAAGTTGTACACTGTTTCCACCAGCGGCACGGCCGTCTGGAATGAAACCCAGACACTGACTGTCACCAATGGTGTCTATTCGGCTTTGCTAGGGTCGGTTAACAGTTTGGCCGGCCTGGATTACAATCTCAGCTACTGGCTGGGGATTTCCATAGATGGAGCCGCGGAATTAAGCCCGCGCACCAAGCTGACGCTATCCCCGTATGCGGTCATGGCCGGCATGAATGGTATCACCAATGTTTTTCCGCAGGATGGTAATGTGGGTATCGGCACGGCTTCACCCAGCTTTAAGCTGGATGTGGGAGGTTTTTCCGCTCAAATTGCGAATGCAACGCATCAGGTCCTTACCGGTAGCCTCCATCCGATAAATCTGGCCGGCGGCAGTACGTCCGGTACTTTTATCAAGGGTCCCGCCAGCGCCCATCTGATGTTTGGCATCGATGGTAACGATTCCCAGGATAGTTATTCGGTGGTCGGCCGTCAAAGTGCCACGGCAGACTATTCAACAATTTTCCATGTACGGGCCAATGGTACAATTGGTATCGGCACCGCTGCACCAACAAACACGCTTGATGTCCGCGGAAAAATACGGAATGATTATCCCGACGACATTTATGATGTCTGGATACAGGGTGGGTCAGCTAGTTCCGGCGATGATCGCAACCTGGCAATACTTGGTAATACATCATGGGATCAGTTGATATTGAACTGGGGTGGGGAATATACCAACGGCACTGCAATTCAATCCAAACTGGCCGTCGGAACGACAACACCGGTGAGTAACCTGCAAATAGTGAATAATGTCGCTGAACTTCCGGTGAACACCTATGATGAGTATCAAATTCTGCTATATAAAAGTGGCACGGCAGCTGCTTCCTATGGTCTTGGTATCTCCAGCAGCACTATGTGGTTTAATACCAGTTCACAGTTTGCCTTTTACCGTACTGGCTCCATTGCTGATATGGTTATTTCAAATGGTAATGTTGGCATTGGTACGTCCAGCCCGGGGCGCAGTATGCATATTATTGGCCCTAAGGTAGCAGACAATGCCAATTCCTATAGTCTACGACTTCAACTACCTTCCGGCTCGGAAGCCGGTACCGACTATTGGGATTTTGGTATCGATAATGAGTCCGGGGATGAGGATCTGGTATTCCATTGCAGTGTTGGCGGTGAAGGCTGGATCGACGATGATGATGGCGCCTATGGTCATTCCAGCGATCGCCGGTTGAAGAAGAATATTGAGCCACTCGGCAGTGTTTTACCGAAAGTGCTGGGCTTAAAGCCAAGTACTTATCATATGAAAACCGAAGATGATTCCGAACCAAAATCAATTGGTTTCATTGCCCAGGATGTCCAGGAAGTATTTCCCGATCTTGATATTGTGAAAGCAAATGAGGATTATCTTGGATTAACATATGAAGATTTTTCGGTCCTGGCGATTGCTGCTATTCAGGAGCAGCAACAACTGATCGATCGGCAACAAATTGCCATTGATGATTTAGTCAAACGACTTGAAGCCCTTGAAAAACAGGTGAATAATTAGGTTCCTTTATCCGAAACGTTTTTTAGGAAATAAACTTTGGATTGAAAGGATAACCTGATGAATTCAAATAAAAGTAATATGGTTACTCACATCAGGAGTCCGTTGCGATCGGCTGTGCTGTTGATTCCCTGGCTGCTGATAATGACTTTTGCCGGGTATACGTCGGACCATGTAATAATAAACGGTGGTACCGGACTGATGAGCGGCTACCTGGCACCGGCTCAAGTGGGTGAGGAACGCCTGGTCGGATCGGTTTCAGTGATCGTTGGACAACCGTTTGTTTCTGCTATCCCGATGACTGGTAGTGGGTACAGTATGGAACTGGGTTTCTGGACGCAGATGCTGCGCCCCCCGGGTCGGGCTAACCTGACCGCCTCGTACGAAATATTTCCCGACCGGATTGACCTGGACTGGTCTTATGACCCCAACACGCCACCGGCTACCATCAAGCATAATATTTATCGCAATGATGTGATCATCCGCAATGATTACCCCGTTGAAAATACCGGCTATACCGATGATGCCGTTGAGTTGAATGTAGGCACTGAATACAGTTATAAAATCCTTGGGAAAAATTCGTTTGGCTGGACCGTCGAACCGACGACAGCGGTCGGTAAAACTTCCACGGTGGGGTCAGTCTCGGGCAATATCGCTACTTCGCTGGGGACAAAAATTCCCAATGCCAAACTGACACTTACGCCCAATTGGGGTACTTCCCTCTATTTTAACGGCACGGATGATTATGCGACGGTACCTGATGGGGATGAGTTCGAAATTGTCGACAACACCGACCTGCCTGAAGCAACGGTGGAATTCTGGCTCCGGCCGACCCGCGTAGCTGATGAAGCGCTTATCTCCAAGGGCAGTCACTGGGAAATTGGTCTGCTGAATCTTTCCGGTTACAGTAAACTGATATTCAAGGTCAATGAAGTCATCGTAATGACCAGCGATGCCACTATCGGCGTCGATGAATGGACCCATATTGCCCTGGTAAAAACCGTCGGCACTGACGGTAATGCTGTATTGAAATTCTTCATAAACGGTCAGGCTGCCACAATCAATTCCGGTCAGACTGCTTATACTCTGGTCCATAGCGACCAGGTATCTGATATAGTATTAATTGGAAAATCAACCAGCGGCCTGTTTTTCCGGGGGAATCTCGATGATCTGTTGTTCTGGAACGAAGCGCGGTCGGCCACAGATCTA
Source organism: Fidelibacterota bacterium (assembly GCA_043822705.1). Lineage (GTDB taxonomy): Bacteria > Fidelibacterota > Marinisomatia > Marinisomatales > TCS56 > JBDRBK01. Next base: position 28,002 of record JBDRBK010000005.1, on the reverse strand, counting down.
GCCCGTGACTATAACCGCTATTTGTACTACCAGACCCTGGGTGAAGTCAATTATCCGCACATGACCGCCCAGTTTAATATGGATGGCGGCTCCGGTTCGATTGTCACTAATGCCGTAGATCAGACTAAGAATGGCACGATTGCCAGTCTTACCGTTGATACCTGGTCGACCGCCAAACCGCCGGTCTATGCCACCGCTTATACCGATCTGGACGGTAATTACCAGATCAATAATATAAACTATGGCAGCGGGGTCAATTTTACTTTAACGCCCACTAAGGAATACCACGACTTCAATCCGACTTATCGACTGGTCTATCTGGCAGATGCCACTCCGGTGGCCAACGGCCAGAATTTTACTGTTACCAACCTGATGTCAATCACCGGGTTTGTTTACTACGATACCGATAATACCGAAGGCATCCAGTGTGGTGAATCAAATGTTCAGATCTGGGTGAATGGCGTATTCAAAGGCGTCATGACTGATAAAGACGGTTTTTACCGCGTGGAAGTTGAGCCGGGTGCCGATGTCAATATCAAGCCCTATAAAGTATCACGCGAAATGGTGGACTTTTCCCCGTACAGCACCGATTTCACCAATGTGATAATCAATCGTACCGCCAATTTTATCGACCTGAAAACCCGTACTATTCGCGGAACCGTTACCGGGGGTATCTGCGAATGCCCCTTGGGTCCACGGGGAGTGGCCAAGGTTGAGTTGCGGCCAAGCTCCGGTTTATTCAATAAATCGGTCACGGTAGACGCTTCGGGTAATTATTTCTTCCTCAACCTGCCGCCGCAGTCCTATCAGTTGGTGGTTAATATCAATGAAACCGGTACTTATAATCCTGCGGTTCCGGAATTGATCGCAATGGATGAATATTTCGCCAATAGCGGCAAGTCGGTCAACACCGAAGAAAGCTTTTCACAGATAGATTCTTTGTGGATCGGCGAAGAAGATACGATAGTATTTAATTACCGGACGGCAATGCAGACTTCGATCACTGGTTTCCCGATCAATGAATTGGGCCACAAGCAATTCCGCCAGAACGTCCGCGATACGCTGGATCTATTTGCATTCGAGCGCTATTGGGACAATTTCGATTGTCCGGTAGACAGTGGAACTTACAAGATTGTCGATCTGATCAGTGATCGGTCGGATACGGTAAGCGCCACTTTCAGCAGTGATGGCCTGTATCGCTACGGACTCTTACCCGGTCAGCCGAATATAAGTCCGACCGGAAGTCCGCCCTACAGTAAGTCAATCGAAGTGATCGCCACCGATAACCTGGGGCGTCCGGCGGTTGTCAGGACTGCCCGCGCCGTTGTTTTGGGGCATAAACCGCAACAGATGGATTTTACTACCACCGCCCCGGATATTCCTTTCCTGATCCTGCGTCGCCCACCGGGGGATCAGAGTGTATCCGAGTTTACATCGTCACAATCGCAATGTACTGAAATTGGTTTCACCATGGGTACGTCAATGGGCTACAGCCAGGAATATTCGGCCAAACTGGGGGTCGGTGTTACGACCTCGATCGGCTGGATCGTAGCTACCGAACTTGACATGGAAACTACCTATGAAATGACATCAGGCATCTCAGCCAGTTTCAGTGCTTCCAGTAATGTATCGCAAAAAGTCTGCCTGAGTTGCGAGACCAGCTATTCCACCAGTGATGTTGAGGAAGTGCTGGGCAACCGCGGCGATTTATTTGTCGGCGGCGCCCTGAACCTGCTTTACGGTGAAACGAAAGTGCTGGACCTGATCTACGCTAATGATGTTTACCAGTATGCGCTTACATCCGAAGTAATTTTCGTGCCTGACGGTTTCGCCACTACCTTTGTGTACACACGCGGCTATATCGAAGATTACCTGGTCCCGGAACTGGAATTTTTGGCCATGACCGACTCCACTATGCTGGAATCGGTGCGACGCTGGAATAATATTCTGGCCCGGGAAGATTCCCTGCGCTGGATCGCCGAGGATACGGTCAACTATTCCTTCGAAGGTGGTGCGGGCGCATTCAGCATGTCCCGGACTTCCGAGGTTGAAAAAGCCGCCAGTTTTGAAATCGGGATGGAAATCAATACTGAATTCGCCCAGAAAATTGGTTTCTCATTGAATGATGCGGCAGGGTTTGAGTTTACGACAAAATTCAATTTCGGTTTCAATATGGGTTTTAATACCTCTAGTACCCAGACTAATTCTAATACCTCGTCATTCACCCTGGAAGACGACGATTTCGGTGATGATTATAGCGTCAGCGTCGGGTCTGATCCTGTCTATGGTACCCCGGTTTTCCATGTGATCGCCGGTAATTCCTCCTGCCCCTACGAAACCTGGTATAATGAGGAAGGGACCATCGTAACTACCCCCCGGGATGTACCGTACATGGAATGGCAGGCACCGGGTGGAACGATCAGCAACATCCTGCCCGACGATGTAGCGCTGTTGTCGGTCCTGCTCCGGAACGATCAGGATGAAGAGCGGACCTACTTCCTGTCCTTTGTCGAATCCAGCAATCCTCTGGGAGCAGATGTATCAATTAACGGTGGCAGCGACCCGATTCCCTATACCCTGGCGGCCTATGCCGCCGACAGCGCCCAGATCGCCGTCTGGTGCGGACCGGATGATTATTATGAATACGAAAATCTGCAACTGAAATTCGCCCCGGAATGTGAGGCGAACTATGCCGGTGTTACCGATGGTTTCACGCTGCCCTTTACCGTCAATTTTGCGCGACCATGCACCGAAGCCGAAATCTATGACCCTTCTAATAACTGGGTGATTAATATCAATAACAATGATACCCTGGATATCGTTACTACCGGTTTTGATCTGAAGCAGAGTCATTTTGATCAACTTTGGCTCCAGTACCGCCCCTTGGGTGGTGATGCCTGGTTCACGATCAACGATATTCTGGAGGCCGATACGTTGCGGCTTTATAACATGGTGGCCGCCGTCCTGCGCTGGCCGGTCGGGGACCTGCTGGACGGCATCTATGACATACGACTACGGTCCATCTGTCTGGAAGGATTGCTGACCAATGAACTGCCACCCCTGCGCGGAACGATTGATCGCGTTAAGCCGACCGTCATTGGCGCTCCCGAGCCGACGGACCAGGTGCTGAATATGAATGATGAAATTGCGGTCAACCTGACGGAAGCAATCAACCCGGCCACGGTATTAAGAAGCAACGTGATCTTATATGACGGCCAGGCCGGAGGCCAGATTACCGATATTGAGGTCAGCGTTTCCAATGAACGGATCGTCATCATACCACAGATCCACAATTCATTCCTTGAAAATCATTTTGTGGAAGCGACCATCTTCGGCTTCGAGGATATGTACGGCAATCCCGGTGATACAATACACTGGTCATTCCAGGTCAACCGCAATCCAATTGCGTGGAATGTCCCCGCCACTGACCTGATGGCCATTATCGGTGAGACCAATCAGTTCTCGATTCCGTTGAATAACATTGGTTCGAGCGCCAAGGCCTTTGAGATTACCGACCTGCCCGAATGGCTGACGGCGAATCCCAAGGTCGGGGAAATCAATCCCGGCGGTTCCTTCAATATTCAATTTACGATCGATCCTAACCTGAATGTAGGTGAATTCAGCGTAGTGATTTATGCTGCTACGCCGGATGGCAGGGAGCCTTTAGCAGTCAATGTCGTGTCGATGTGTCCGTATCCGGTCTGGGCGTTTGAACCGCGGGACTACCAGTACAGTATGAATGTTACTGCCCGGATTTTTGTCAAAGGAACTCAATCTCTCGATGAGTACGACCGTCTGGGTGCTTTTGTCAACGGCGAATGTCGTGGTCTGATCAATATCGAGCACAATGTCTTGCTGGATGATTACATCGCTTATCTGACGGTGTACAGCGATGAGTACAGCGGCGATATCGTTGATTTCCATGTCTGGGACCGCACCGGCTGCACCGAATACTGGCAGGTGGATACCACCCTGATTTTCACCGGCGATACCTACGCCGGTACGCCCATGACGCCGCTGGCATTGAACGCCAATGGTGCCGTGGCCCAGGAACTGGCGTTGACCCGGGGCTACACCTGGTTCTCCTTCAATCTGGAGAGCGAACTCGCTGGCAACCTGGATTCCCTTTTCAGTGATTTTCGACTGCAGGAGGGCGACCGTTTGATCGGCTTGGAGAAGTATGCCCAGTATTCGCTGCTGGACAAGAGCTGGTCCGGACCGCTGGCCGAAACCGGATTGCAGCTGGGCCGGATGTACTATAGCGACCTGGACACAGCCAATACGTTGGACTACGTCGGATTTCCGGTAGGACCGGATACGATCGATATCGCAATCGCCAACGGCTGGAACTGGGTCGGCTACCTGCCATCGAAGAATTTCAATATCAATGATGCCTTGTATTCGCTGAATAGTGGTTCAGACGACCTGGTGAAGGATCAATTTTCCTATGCCCAGTATCTGGAAGGCTACGGCTGGATCGGCAGTCTGCGCTGGCTGCGGCCGGGCTACGGCTACAAGCTGTGGAGTGCGGCGATCGATACACTGGTTTATCCCACCGACGCCTACCGCAGTTTCGAACCGCCGCCGTTGGCCAGATTCGACGGCAGCGAACTGCCGAAGACGCGCTGGCAGGCCAATCCCAACCAATTCCGGACCAGTATGACGGCAACGCTGCTGCTGGAAAGCGACACTGTCGGCATAAATGATCCTGCCGATGCAGTGGCTGCTTTTGTTGGCGATGAAGTTCGCGGTGTAGCCCGTCCGATTTATGTCCCGGCACTGGAACAATACCGGGTCTTCCTGATGATATACGGCACTGCTGGCGAGACTATCAGCCTGAAGATCCATGAGGCGGAAAGCGGTATCACCTACCAGGCCAATGAAATTTTCACCTTCAGGGCCGATGACATAATCGGTAACCCGGCCCAGCCGGTCGAGCTCACTCGGGCCGCCCTGCGCGTCGGTGATTACGGCTACGTGCCGGACGTGTATTCGCTCAGCCAGAATTTCCCCAATCCATTCAATCCCAATACCAAACTGGGATTTGGGATTCCGGAAGACGCCCGGGTGAAAATTCGGATTTTCAACCTGCTGGGGCAGGAGGTGCGCACACTAGTGGACGAAAATTTGACAGCAGGTTACCGTTACGTAGTCTGGAACAGCACCAACGAAGGCGGTCGTCCCGTCACTTCCGGCGTGTACATCGTGGTAATGGAAAGTAAAAACTTCCGTGAAGTACGGAAAATGGTTTTGTTAAAATAATGCAGAGCAGTAAACAGTCCGGTGGTTTGCTCACCGCCATCCTGATCCTGACAACGGTTGTTGCTGCCCTGGCCGATCCACCGGACTATTGGACGGTCGATCCGGCCGCTTTTGAGCATTTCATGACCATTACCGGAGTCATTACCATTAATGCTCAACTTTCGGTTGACAATAATGATCTGGTGGCAGCATTTGTCGGCGATCAGTGTCGGGGGCTGGGGTTTGCCAGCGCCGCCGCTGCCGATTGGCGCTATTTTCTGATGGTCCGGGCCAATGGCAGCGGGGAGATAGTTACATTCAGAGTCTGGGACGCGGATCAGGATACGGTACTGGCGGTGATCAGCCAGATTCAGTTTGTCGCCGATGATGCAATCGGTACGGTCGCAACGCCCCATATCTTTGATGCTGTTAACACGATCGTCGGACTGACAACCGGATCGGCCGTTCCGCGCCGGTTTGGTTTGGAACAGAATTACCCCAATCCGTTCAATCCGGCAACCACAATAACATATATGGTGGAAGAACCGGCTCGGATCAGTTTAGGTGTTTACGATCTGCGGGGCCGCCTGGTGCGGCAACTGCTGGAAGGTTTTGAAGATTCCGGGTGGAAATCGGTAGTTTGGGATGGGTGCGACCAACAGGGACATTTCGCCTCAGGCGGAGTGTATCTGGCACGATTGTCGCTCGGTGCCCGATCGCAGACAATAAAAATGATTCTTTTGAAGTAACCGGAAAAACCGATTACTCCGGATCGGATTCGTCTTTCAGCCGGATGACGCTGACCTTTTCCGGGAATTTACCACTGATCCCGGAATAGAATTCCCGCAGGCGGTCCATGTCGGCCTTGACATTGCCGGTAGGTAGGAACGACAGTCCCAGGCCGGCCACCTTACGTTTAAAATCCAGAAAGCCGCACAGCAGCGGCACCTGGGCTTTTAAGGCGATCCAGTAAAAACCGGATTTCCAGTATTCCCGTCTGGCGCGAGTCCCGGAAGGCGGGACTACTACCACCAGTTTATCATGCCGCTGGAATTGTTCCACCAACTGTTCGACCAGTCCCTGTGGCGCGGAGCGGTCCACGGCGATTCCGCCCAGACCGCGCATGAACCAGCCGAACGGTTTCTTGAACAGGGAATCCTTGCCGAACCAGGATATTTTCAGGCGCAGGCTGAAGGTGGCCGCTATCAGCAGCGGAAAATCCCAGTTGCTGGTATGGGGTGCGGCAATCAGAACAAATTTTCTGCCTGCTGGAATTCTGCCTTCAAGCTTCCAGCCGGCGATCCACAGACCAAAACGGCCGAGTAAATAGGGAATAATTCCGACTACAGGTCTGGAGTGGGCAACGGTTGTACTGCTCATACGCGCTCTTTTTTAATTATCTGCATTGACGGAATTTAGATCGTGCGACCCACCGTTTTCGGCAATAATCGTATGTACTGCCATAAAAATCGTGTCAATAATGGTGAATTCGATGTACATTAGATGGACCAAAAAACTAAAAAAGTCGAATAGTTTAAAAACTTAATCATTATGGATGAAAAAAAAGAACGAATATTAGTCGCAGCGGAAAAGATATTCACCCGGTTTGGCATCCGCAAAACGACGATGGACGAAATCGCCAGGGCGGCCCGGATGGGGAAATCCACCCTGTATTATTATTTCAAAAGCAAGGATGAAATATTCGCCGAAGTGATCAGCAAAGATTCTATCTATTTCAAGCAACGTCTGCAGGAAGCTATGACCCGGGCGTCGACGCCACAGGAAAAAATCGGTGCTTATGTGCTGACCAGGATGCAGCATCTGCAGGAATTGAGTAATTATTATACCACACTGACTGACGAATACCTGGAACAGTATGCGTTTGTGGAACGAGCGCGCCGGGATTTCACCGAATATGAAATCGCCACTCTGACCGACCTGATCAGGGAAGGCATCGACCAGGGTGTCTTCGAAGTGGATGATGCCGCCGCGACCGCCCGCAATTTTGCCATCGCCCTGAAGGGACTGGAGTATCCGCTGCTGCTCAAAGCGGTGAACGGCGATATTGCCCAGGAATGCGGGCAAATGCTCAATATCCTGTTCAAGGGGATCGAAATCAGGTAAAAAATTTTGGAATTGATTCGACCAAAATACGGAAATAGTCGAAAGACACAACAATCAGCGAAAGGATTTGACATTGTCCGAAATCTTTAAAATGCCTGAGTTACGAATTGGTGAACTTGTGGCGCGCCTACAGATTATCCAGGGTGGCATGGGCGTCGGGGTCTCACTGGCAGGACTTGCAACCGCAGTCGCCCACGCCGGTGGAATTGGTGTCATTTCCGCTATCGGACTGGGGTTGGGGCAACCGCAATTGGACACCGATCTGGCGACTGCCAACGAGCGGGCACTGAAGCAGGAGATATGCAAAGCCCGTTCTATAAGCGATGGTATCGTCGGTGTTAACATAATGGTGGCACTCTCGGATTACGAAACGCTGGTCGATTGTGCCGTAGCTGAATCAGCAGATATTTTATTTTTAGGGGCCGGCCTGCCGTTGCGTTTTTCACCGCACTTGCCACCCGATCGGTTACGCGGAGTACCCACTCGCTTCGCACCGATCGTTTCTTCGGACAGGGCGGCCCGGATTATTTTTCAGCATTGGGACCGTAAATTCGGTCGCATTCCCGACGCGGTGGTGGTGGAGGGACCTTTAGCCGGCGGTCATCTGGGCTTCACTAAGGCTGCTCTGTCCGATCCGGCCCAGGCCCTGGAACGGCTGGTCCCTGCCATCACTGCCACTGTAGCCGATTTTGAACAGCGTTATGGCCAGGCCGTCCCGGTGATCGCTGCCGGGGGTATCTTCGACGGCGGTGATATTTATCGCTTCATTGAATTGGGTGCTGCCGGCGTACAAATGGGAACGCGCTTTGTTGCGACCCGGGAATGCGACGCCCATGACAATTTCAAGCAATCGTACCTCGAGGCTAAACCGGAGGATATCATGATTATCGAAAGTCCGGTCGGACTGCCGGGTCGGGCCATCCGCAATTCCTTTCTGACCGAGGTGGCCGCCGGTGAAAAAAAGCCGTTCAAATGTTCCTGGAAATGCCTGCGCACCTGTGATCTGGAGAAAGCACCCTATTGCATTGCCTCGGCGCTGATCAATGCCCGGAAAGGCAACCTGCGGCATGGTTTCACCTTCGCTGGAGCCAATGTCCATCGGGTTGCGGAAATCATCCCGGTGGCCGATTTGATGAACACGCTGGCTGTGGAATATAAACTGGCGGCCCGGTTACGGGCCTGTGCCTGATCAATAAAAATGGCCGAGAAAATAAAAAAACAAATAAACGCATTTAAAAACTCTAAACCGGTCGAAATCTTCTACACGCTGAAAGAGGATATTGCGAATAGTGTCACTCACGGGATCGGTGCCATTCTCAGCTTTCTGACGCTGATACCGCTAATCATATTCGCGACCTGGAGCGGCGACCCCTGGCGGATTGCCGGTTTCGTGGTCTTCGGATTTTCACTGTTTCTAGTATACCTGACTTCCTCATTGTATCATGGGATAACCAAACCGCGCGTAAAACAGGTATTTCGGATTTTGGATCATGCGGCTATCTATTTTTTGATCGCCGGTACCTACACGCCGATAATTCTGGTCGCCCTGCGGAATCCCCTGGGCTGGGCGCTGCTGGGAATCGTTTGGGTCATGGCCGTGGCCGGCGTGATTCATGAAATATTCTTTTTCAGTAAAATGAACTGGTTTTCGGTCCCTTATTATGTATTGATGGGCGCCCTGATTCTGTTTGCCATCAAGCCGCTACTGGAAATGGTACCGCTGGGGATGACCATCTGGTTGCTGGTCGGCGGCGCCTGTTATATCGTGGGATTAATATTCTATGCCTGGGAGCGCCTGCCGTATAATCATGCCATCTGGCACCTGTTTGTGATCGGCGGCAGCGTCTGTCATGTTTTTGCCGTGTTCAGATTTCTGGTATAAAGCAGCCGGTTAATCAGCGATCAGTAATTGCCACCAGCGGCGCAGGCGATCCGCCCGATGCCCGTTGATTAAAACGATGTGATTACCCAGCGGATTTTTCAACAGCTCGCCGACGTTTGAATCGTCAGTCAGCTCAATTGTCGCCTGGGTCCGGCACAGGTACTCGACTTCACTGGTTTCGATGATATTGCCTTCCGCCAGCCAGATTTTATTTAACGATCGGCCGCCGATCCGCAGCAGCGTTACCGGACCATGCTCAAGCTGTCCCTGAATAGCCATGCCCAGACCGGATTCGAAGTGGGAGCGGAGCCGGTATTTGTGCACCAGATTGCGGGCGACCGTGCAATGGGCCAGCAACACGCGGTTGGTTTTCTGATCGATATGTGCCGGATTCGCCATCCAGGGAATCTGATCAAACAGTTTATTGACCCACAGCATGCCGATCGTACTGACCAGATCACCTTCACAGCCGGCCATGATACCGGCATCGTTCAAATGCGACAGGGCGAAACAGCCGGTCATTAAATGCAGTTGCACCAGATCGAAACAGCGCAGAGTGATGGCATCGACCTTGTACCGTTCGACGACCTGTTTCAATGCCAGATACACGCGGGCGGAGTCAGCCAATTCCTTCTTCGCCGGTTCATGAATGCCGAGGGCAGCGCCGGTCAGTTCATCAACCAGGAAATCGATCGATGATTTATCGGCAGTGTCCATGTTTTCGATCATCCGGTCTATACTGATCGACACGACTTCCGGCCCCCAGGTCCGACGGACGATCTGTGGCCCCGGACTGCTGGCCACCAGCCAGTCCGACGGCGTGCCGACGATACCGATCCTGGATTTGGTCAGTTCCAAATGGACGGCTAAATCGTGGCTGACATCCTGCACTTCCTGCAAACTGGCCTGATCGTTGGGATCATGCAGATGGAATATCCGGCCTTTGGTGTGGTTCTGCTGCAGGCTGGCCATGACTTCCAGGCCGGCCGGCAGGGAATTATTCCCCGGATGGGTTATCAACAACGCCGGTTGACGGGGTGCTTTCTGGTGGCGCTGTTCCAACAGATCGAGTATCTTCCGTTCGGTTCCGCCGGTGGGAATAAGGAATACCAAGGGCTTGGCCTGATTGATCTGTTTTTCGGTCAAGAGCTGGCCACCGATATTTTCCAGCGCGGGTCGGAAGTCCCGCAACATTTGGTTGAGATTACTTTCGGTCAGCAGTGATGAAGCCACCGGGATGAAACCGAATTCATGTTTCATATTAGTATCAGATCCTGATTAAACAAACTATCCATGAAGCCCTCGCCGTTAAATACCAGCAAAATCGCCAAGTAACTTAAGCAACAAAACCAACTTGAGTCAAAATCTGCTGTTTTCGGTCGAATATTTCCGGTAACGACAGCGCCCAGTATGATTGTTATCAGGTATAGCATGCTTTTTGTAATTTAACCGTCGGAATTGTATATGACGACACAGACTAACAGCACAACACCCTGGTATCGACAAGTCAAATTCTGGCATATCCTGCTGTACGTTCTGCTTTTGCTGCTGGTACTGCTCGCCGGTTTACTGGAATATCGCTCCCGCTATCGTGATATTCTGAATCTGTTTCAGGATCATGCCTACGCCACCGTGACGGCCATATCGCACAGTGGCACCCGGCAGGTCGAATTGACCGAAGACCTGCGGTCAGCCTATCTCGATCGCGCCCTCGATCTGCTGAACACCATCGACCGGATCGATCAGGAAGAAATCATTACTTCCGAACGTCTGCGAACTTTGATCAACGACCGCAATATTTTCCAGATTTCGATACTTGATTCGCAGGGTCGCCTGCTGGCCGGTATCGGCGAATTTCACGGTCGGGGACCGGGCATGGGGCAGCGCCACCTACAGCCGTTGTTGACGGGGGAACTGGATACGCTGATCGTCGGACTGCCCGGTGGTGGGCCGCGCTGGCACCGTACCAGTCAGGAACCGGACGCCCGGTTCTTGGTGGGCATCCGGCGCAGCCGTGGCGGTGCGATTGTCAGCCACATGACCGTTGCCGCGGAAAACCTGTTTAAGGCCCGGACCGACCTGGAGCAGTTGCTGCGCGAAATGCTGGAAATCGAAGGGGTCGCCTATATCAATCTGGGGATACCTCAATATCCGCCCCTGTTCGTCGGGCCGCCGGAAATCGTACCCGAACAACTATTGGTCCTGCGCCGCGAACGGTTGCAGGAGAATATGTTCTACCTTACCGGTGGAGAACGAGAATTTATCGAGGTGGTGGCAGACATCAGGTTCGACTGGGGCGCCGGCAAGATTCATGTCGGATTCAGCACCGACCGGATGCAGGAAATGCGTCGCGGCGTGATCATCCAGATATTGCTGCGCAGCGGACTGCTGACCCTGGTAGTAATCGTGTCATTTTTCCTGATTCTGTCGCGGCAGAATACAATGTTGCTGCAGGCCGAAAAACAGCGGATCGAGCAGGAAGTGCAGCGTCTGGAACAGCTTAACCGGATTCAGGAGAAACAGGCGGCGGTCGGCACCCTGGCGGCGGGCGTGGCCCACGAAATTCGTAATCCGTTGAATGCCATCGGGATCATCGCCCAGCGTCTGAAGCGGGAATTTCAGCCGGATGACGCCCAACCGGAATTCAATGAAATGTCCGGTACGATGATCTCTGAGATATCCCGGCTTAACCGCATCCTGGATAATTTCCTGAACTATGCCCGGCCGACACCACTGAAACCGGTGCCGGTAGCCGTCGGCTTGCTGTTCGAGCAGACCGTCAATCTGTTCCGGGACCAGGCCCGTGCACTGCAGATTGACCTGAGTTCGACGGCCCCACCCGGATTGGAACTGGAAGCCGACCCGGAATACCTGCAGCAGGCCCTGGCTAATGTTGTGAAAAACGGAATCGAGGCGATCGCTGGTTCCGGTGAGATTCGCCTGTCCGCCAGCGGTGATCGTGACCAGATCATTATCCGCGTCAAAGATACCGGCAGCGGGATTGCACCGGCGGACCTGAATCGTATCTTCGATATTTTCTACACCACGCGCGAAAATGGTACCGGTATCGGTCTGGCAATTACCCATAAAATCATTTCCGATCATGGTGGCACGATCGAGGTGAACAGCTCGCCGGGAATCGGCACCGAGTTCATTCTGACGCTGCCGCGGAGACGCCGATGAAAATTCTGGTGGTCGATGACGAACGGGCCCAGCGCGAGGCGTTGGCGGGCTTTTTGCGGACCCTGAATTACGAGACGCATACCGCCGATTCCGCCCAGACCGCCCTGGCGTTTCTGCACCGCAATCCGGTGGATGTGGTGCTATCGGATTTCAAGATGCCCTACCTGACCGGCAACGACCTGTTGAAGGAAATCCGGGCCCGCTATCCCGGTACGGTGGTTTTCATAATGACCGCCTACGGGACGGTGGAAGCGGCGGTCGAGGCGATGAAAGCCGGCGCTTGGGATTTTGTCGCCAAGCCGGTGGACCTGGACCAACTGGAACGCCAGTTGACGGAAGTTCGCAATTATCAGGATCAATCGGTCCGGGCAGCGAAAACGGATTCTGTCGAAAGCAGCCTGATCGCCCGCGATCCGGTTATGCTGGAATTGCTGGTGAAAGCCCGCAAAGTGGCTGCCAGCGAAGCGACGGTCCTGCTTACCGGTGAAACCGGTACCGGCAAGGAGGAGCTGGCCCGCTATATCCATGCCCATTCCCGGCGCCGGAAAAAAAATCTCCATGCCGTTAATTGTGCCGCCCTGCCGGCCAACCTGATCGAAAGCGAACTGTTCGGCCATAAAAAAGGCGCTTTCACCGGGGCGGTGGCGGATCGCAAAGGTCATTTTGAAATTGCTGATGGCAGTACCCTGTTGCTGGATGAAATCGGTGATCTTCCCCGGGAAATGCAGGTTAAATTACTGCGTTTTCTGCAGAATGGTGAATTCCAACCGGTCGGTTCCGACGAACTCCGCCGTGCCGACGTTCGGATAATTGCCGCCACCAATGTGGATCTGCAACTGGCGGTGGAACAGGGCGATTTCCGCGAGGATCTGTACTACCGCTTGGACGTTATCCGGTTTCAGATTCCGCCGCTACGGGAGCGTCCCGCGGATGTGGCCCTGCTGACGGATGTGTTTTTGGCGGAATTCAGTGAAAAGCATGGACGGAAAAATGTCGCCCTCGACGAAACCGCCCGGCAGGCGCTGCTGAGCTACACCTTTCCGGGGAATGTGCGTGAGCTGCGGAATATTATCGAACGGGCGCTGGTGCTGGCCGCTGACAAGATCGCGGCAGACGACCTGGAATTGCGTAGTCTGCCCGCACGATCCGACGGCAGCTCCGGTTTAAGCGGCACGGTGCAGGCGCTGGAGCGCGATCTGATTGTCAAAACCCTGGCAGAAACCCGGGGTAACCAAAGTGAATGCGCACGCCGCCTGAATATCAGTGAGCGGGTCCTGCGGTATAAGCTTCAGAAGTATAATTTGCGCTGATTCTCGACAATCCTGATCCGTTTCGACAAATTTGTCGAATTTTATTCGACGATTATTTGTCGCACGATATCATCCGTATATCAATAACGCATTAGTAAACATTAATATATAAAAATCTCTCCGTTTTCCCGCGAAATCTGGCACGGCATTCGTTTATAGCGAACCAGATACTCAATAATCCAGAAGAAATCGAAAACAGATTGATTAAAACCCAGATGAAAATCAGAAACAACCACCGAACAGCCGACCATATAGCCGGAATGATAATAGTGCTGGCGACTTTATTATCCGGTCAAAATTTGACATTTAATGTCTCCGGCAATATCGGCCGCGCTGATAATATCTTCAATTCTCCGCTGGCGGGGGAGCAGACCATTTTTGTGGGCGAAGCGACTGCGGCGATCATTCCGACGGACGACATCAGGTTAATCGGTACTATTACACGCTCCGAAGTGCTGACCGACGCTGATTTATCGACCAGTGCTTTGGATCTGGGGTTGCAGTACCGGAACCTGGATTTTTCAAAATGGCAATTGTATGCCGGTCTGTCCCTGGACGCGTCATTTTATGCGCCGGTCTATGCTGATTATGACAGTTGGCAGGTGGGCGGCTACCTGACCGGAAAATATTTTTTCAAACAACAGATGGTGGCTACTGCCGGTTATGAACTGGAAAATCGGTATTACCCTGCCGTTGATCAGGCTTCGAATGTCGTGCACAATTTTTCCGGCACTTTGAACCGGTCCTTTAAAACCGGGACCAGTGTGAACCTGCAGGCCTGGACGGCAATTCAGGATTTCCTGCCACCGCCAATCGATTATCAAGGCCGGTATGCAGCGACCATACCCGAATATGAGGAATTGCCGACCAATTACCTGAGCGGTGCCGGACTGCGCCTGACCCATTCCCTGCATCCACGCCTAGGATTGGTCATTCAAACCGCGGGGCAGTACCGCCTGAACCGTGCGGAAACAGATCCGACCGTTCCCGATCCGGTCGTCAGTCCCTTCGTCGATATTTTTCGCTGGGACGGCTGGTCGGGCTCGGCCCGGCTGAATTACCGTCCCGGTGTCTACTGGCAGATCAGTGCCGGAATCAGCCACGAGCAGCGCGCCTATCTTGAGCTGCCGATTTATGAATTTGATTTTGCGGCCGGGGAATATATCCTGATTGGTGATGAATATGTCATCAGCGGCTACGACCGCCAGGATCAAAAGACTTATGTTGATTTAGTAATCAGCAGAGAATGGAATCTCCCGGGGCTGCCGATTTTCGGTACTACAATGACGATCGAACAGGGAAAAAATCAATCCAATGATCCGTTGTACGATTACAGTGGTAATTCATTGTCTCTGGGATTGTATTTGACACATTAACAAGTAAGGAGTTAATCATGAAAAAGCAAATCATAATCGCAATGGTATTAATGACCGCCCTGGCATCCGCCCAGATGCGCGGTCATCACGATCCCGGCATGGGCTGGGATCCGGAATTGAATCTGACCACCGAACAGATCAAACAGATCGATCAGTTCCGGAGCGGATTTCAAAAGGATCGGATCGACCTGCAGGCCGATGTCGCCAAGCTGCGTATCGAACTGCGGGAATTGACCCGCGCTGACGATCCGAACCAGAAGGCGATCAATGCCGTTCTGGAAAAAATCAGCACCCGGGAATTAGCGCTGGAGAAGCTGCGCGTAGAGCATCGTTTGCAGGTGCGCGGACTCTTGACCGAAGAACAGAAAGTACTGTTTGACCAGCAGCCGCTGGGGCGGGGAATGGGTCAAAAAGGGCAGGGTCGCCACGATGGTGTCTGTGACGGCAGCGGTCCCAAAGGAATGAAAAAGCAGGGCGGCGGTCGCTGGTAGCAGCGGCACCGGTTGTTATAAAGGGGCGGGTAACCGCCCCTTTATTATTTATACTGTAGTAATAATTCACTTTTTTTTATCGCCGGTGATTAATTATTTTAATCTTCGCCCAAGTATCCGATTGCGGGCGAATCACCGGGGGGAGTTGAACTATCTGATTGGAACCACATGAAATTCGTGCATCGCATCATTTTCGGAATTTCGGTCCTCCTGCTGATATTTGCCGTCGCCAGGATTTTGAACGAAGCCGGTGACTATTATTTGCTGTCCCAGGTCGAGCGCCCGCATCTGGCGGATCATAAATTGTGGAAACCAGGCGGCAGTAACGGTCACGGATTGGGCGTCGCCGGCACCACGATGATCGTTATCATGTTGGGGTACTCGCTGCGGAAGCGGATCGGCCTGTTCCGCGGTTGGGGCCGATTGGCAACCTGGCTCAATTATCATATTTTTCTGGGCATTGCAGGACCGGTCCTGATCACCTTGCACACCAGCCTGAAATTCGGCGGACTGATTTCCGTGGCTTACTGGTCAATGCTGGCGGTGGCGATCAGCGGTTTTGTCGGCCGCTATATTTATATCAAGATACCGCGCCATATCAATGGTGATGAATTAACGGCCCGCGAACTGGCTGAACGGCAAACGCAGTTACAGCAGCGACTGGAACAGGAGTACCGGTTATCCGGCGCGGCGTTGGCGGCGCTCGACGCTATCGCCGGGGTCGCCAAGTTGAAAAGGCGCGGGCTGATGGGAATCTTCACGCTGTTGCTGATGGACCTGAGCCGGCCGTTTACGATCAACCGGGCCCTGCGGCCGGTGGTCCGCGGTTCGCAGGTGCCGGCTAAAGAAGTACGGTCGCTGCGACGCCTGCTGCGCAACCGGATTCAACTCAGCCGCCGGATTGCTTTCTGGGAGAGCGCCCAGCAACTATTTCACTACTGGCATGTGATTCATCGGCCGTTCGCCTACACCATGATCGTGATCGTAACCATTCATATTTATATCGCCCTGCAATACGGCTACAACTGGATCGGGTAAATGAACGGCGACACGCTGATTTCCTGGGGATTGGGGCTGCTGATCGCCCTGCTGTTTCTGGTGCCGTACATCTGGAATATGCGACGCAAGGAACGGCTGGCCCGCTCGCGTCTTTCGGAGACCCGGGCCAAGGGGCAGGACCAGGCACTGATGCAACATCCGATCATCAACCGGTCGGTCTGTATCGGCTGCGGCATCTGCGTCGCGGCCTGTCCCGAAGGCGACGTTCTGGGCCTGATCGGCGGTAAGGCCACAATCATTCATGGCAGTCACTGTGTCGGTCACGGCCGCTGCGCCGAGGCCTGTCCCGTGGGCGGGATCGAAGTCGGGCTGGGTGATATCAGCCAGCGCGAGGATATACCCTATCTTTCGGATCACTTCGAAACCAATATCCCCGGGTTGTATATCATCGGTGAATTGAGCGGCCTGGCGCTGATCCGAAACGCCATTCACCATGGCGTTACCGCCGTCGATCATATTGCTGCGACGCGCATCGCACGGGCCTCGGCCGAGTGGGACGTGGTTATCATTGGCGCCGGACCGGCCGGTCTGGCGGCTGCCCTGCGCGCCCGGGAACAGGACCTGAATTATCTGCTTTTGGATCAGGACCGGCCGGGTGGTACGATTTTAAATTATCCGCGCAAGAAAATCACTCTGGTCCAGAAAGTCACCCTGCCGCTGTACGGCGAATTGAAAAAGTACGAGTACAGTAAGGAAGAATTGCTGGCGATCTGGGAAAAAATGATCGCAAAATATGCTATCAACCTGCGGACCGATCATAAATTGCTGGGTGTGACCAGTGAAAATTCGGTGCTGCGGGTCAGTACCAGCCAGGGGGAGGAACTGGCCCGGAAAGTGATTTTAGCGCTGGGCCGCCGCGGAACGCCACGGAAGCTGGGGGTGCCTGGAGAAAACTCCGCTAAGGTGATGTACAAGCTGATCGACGCCGAAACCTACCGTGACTGCCGCCTACTGGTGGTGGGCGGCGGCGACAGTGCCGTCGAGGCGGCGATCGGTCTGGCCCGTCAATTGGGTAACCAGGTGACGCTGTCTTACCGCAAGGCCGATTTCTTCCGGCTCAAGTCCCGCAACGAGCAAAATATCGCCAAACTGCGGGCTGAGGGTGGGATCGAAGTCCTGTTTAATTCCAATCTGACTGCCATCGAACCGGACCGCGTCAGACTGGAACAGCAGGGCCGCATACTGGAAATAGACAATGATTACGTGTTCATTTTCGCCGGGGGCGAATTGCCGTTCCCATTACTAAATTCCATGGGAATCGCCTTCGGCGCCCGGGTCGAGGCGGCTGGCGAATGAGAAGTGTACTGACGGTGATTTTACTTCTGATCTGTCTGGTGGACCGGCTGCCGGCCCAATTCTCGCCCGGATTGTTGTCCAAGTACCATGCCGAGCTGGAAGGTAATGATAACTGTGATAAATGTCATGTGGTGCGTCGTAAGGAGTTATCCGGTGGCTGTGTCGAATGCCACCAGCCCCTGCAGCAACGCATTGCTGCCGGTCTGGGTTACCACAAGGATAAAACCAGTGCTTGCGGCGACTGCCACTCCGACCACAACGGCCGCGATTTCGAGCTGGTCTACTGGCCCCGCGACATCAACCGGTTCGACCATAATGAGACCGGCTACACCCTCACCGGTAAACACGCCGCCCTGAAATGCGCCCAGTGTCACACCAACCGGTTTATTGTCGATCAGGCAGTGATCGCCTGGGCCGGGGAGAATACCGTCTTTCCTGTTCTGGATCGCACCTTTCTGGGCCTGTCGCCGGACTGCCTTACCTGCCACGAGGATATTCATCGCGGTCAGGTGGCAAAAGACTGCGCCACCTGCCACAACACCAGCGACTGGAAACTAGCTCAAAAGGAATACGATCACAACCGTGCCCGCTTCCTGCTTACCGGTGCGCACCAGCGCGTCGACTGCGTCAAGTGCCACCCGGCCAGCGAGTTGCAGACACCGCGGGTCTGGCAACTGACGGGCATGGCTTTCGATCGCTGCGGCCGCTGCCATGAAGATATTCATAAAAGCGCCTATGGCGCGACCTGCGAAACCTGCCATACCACCGGCAATTGGAAAAAAGAACTTCAACCCTTCGACCATTCCCGGACCAAATATCCGTTGCTCGGCCGGCATGGGCAACTGACCTGCAACCAGTGCCACACGGTGCAATTGTCCGGCAGTCAGCCGCGCTATACGACCTGCCTCGATTGTCACGAAGACCGTCATTTCCGGCAATTTGCCGGTCGTAACGATCGCGGCGACTGCGCCGCCTGTCATACGGTCAATGGTTTCCGGCCGGCTATGTATGGTCCAACCGAACATAACCGGTCCCGGTTTGTCCTGGATGGTGCCCACCGGGCGGTGCCCTGCAACCTCTGTCACCAGCCCTTCCAGCCGCAGCCGGACACCGCCACCGTTCGCTACACCTGGCCGACCCTGGCTTGCGAAACCTGCCACGAAGATCGTCACCGCGGACAGTTCCGCGCGCGCTATGCCAATCGTTGTGAAAGCTGTCACAACTCGGCCAGCTTCAAGGTATTAGATTTCGATCATCAAAAAACGAATTTTCCGCTGGATGGCAAACATCGCAATGTACCCTGTAATCAATGTCACCTCGATCCCGGACCCGCCGCCGTTGTGCCGGTTCAATACAGTCCGCTGCCGCACCGCTGCGTAGACTGCCATACCCTCACCGAACAGATCAGATGAAAGCCGGGCCTGCCATTTTACTTGTCGCAGCAATATTATTCGCCCAGGATGACCTGCCGGTCGGGCTTGACCGGGATTGCGGCGATTGCCATGTCGAAACCAATTGGAAAAATCCCACTTTTTCCGGTTTCAGCCATGCTACCACTGATTTCGCTCTGACCGGCGCCCATCGCGGTCGCTACTGCAACGCCTGTCATGGTGGCGAAACGGTGGCGGAGCAACATGATTTCCGGGCTGCGCCGATTGCTTGCGACGCCTGCCATATCGATATTCATCAGGGTCGGCTCGGCGTTGATTGCAACGATTGCCACGGCACCGCCGTCTGGCAGTTGACCGCCACCGATTTCGATCACAGCCGCACCGCCTTTGCCCTGCTGGGAGCGCACCGGGTGGTGGATTGTAAGCAATGTCACGGCGGGGTGCAAAATAATGATTATGCCACCACTCCCCAGGACTGTTTTTCCTGCCATCGTGAAGATTACGAGCAAAGCACCGATCCGGCCCACGCCGCCGCCGGTCTGCCGGTCGAATGCCGCGATTGCCACCCGCTGGCCCGCCCGACCTGGCGCCCGGCTGCTTTCAATCACGACAGCATGACCGATTTTCTGCTGACCGGCGCCCACCGGACGGCCCAGTGTTCCGGCTGCCATGACGGGAAATTCGACGGCATCAATCAGGACTGCTGGTCCTGCCATCGCACCCAGTACGATCTCACCGGCAGCGCCGCCTATCCCGGTTCGCCCGACCATTCACAGGATACACAATACGTTATGGACTGTCAATACTGCCATAACACTACCGTTTGGGCCGGGGCCGAAATCAATCATGACCTGACGGCCTTCCCGCTGATCGGCGCTCATGCCGGCGTCACTTGCCAGGCCTGCCATCAACAGGGTTATAATCTGCCGATCACCTGTTCCGGCTGCCATCTGCCGGGTGGATTGGCTGTCACCGATTACCTGTCGGCGGCCTTCGATCACGTCACCCACCGTCTGCCGGACGACTGCGGATCCTGCCATGAATCGCAAAGCTGGAGCCAGATATTCTTTCAACATGCCAATTTCTCCGCCCTGACATGCGTATTTTGTCATCAGGTCGAACATACGAATTCTATCGATCCAGCCCACGGTTACGGCAATATTGGTATCGACTGCGCTCGCTGTCATCAGACCACGGCCTGGGAAATCGGCGGTTTTACCCACACAACCGGCCAGACCGGTTACGATCTGCTGGGTCTGCATGTTTTGGCCGATTGCGAAAAATGTCATGTTAACGGTAACTATAATGGGACGCCCGTGACCTGTTCCGCTGCCGCCTGTCACTACCCGGACTACCAGTCCACTACCGATCCCGATCATGCGGCTTACGGCTACCCGGTCGAATACTGCGATCTCTGCCATCAGGAACTGGGCTGGCAGCCCGATATTTTTCAACATGGCCTGAGTCTGGCCTGCTATGGCTGTCACCGGCCCGATTATGAGGCGGCCGGCGACCCGGTCCACAGCGCCGTCCAGGGTTTTACCACCGTCTGTGAATATTGTCATAATTCCACCGCCGATTGGACCGACGCCAGTTTCGACCATGGCGCGGTGACTGCGGCCTGTGCGACCTGCCACCTGGATGAATACAATACCACCAGCGATCCCAGTCACGCCGTGTCCGGCTTCGGCCAGAATTGCGAATCCTGCCACAGTTCCACGACCGACTGGCACGCCGCTACCTTCAGCCACCGTTTCCCCATCGCCCCTTCCACGCATCAGCACGAGCGAACGGAAACCTGCCAGAGCTGCCATGCCGCCCCCTACCTGGCGCCGGATTATTCCTGTACCCTGAGCTCCTGCCACAGCGGCGTGGACAATCAGCACAGTGATGATGGCAGCTGGAAAACCTGCTCGATTGGCGGCACGACCTATACTTACAATCCGACTGCGGCCGACAATCCCCAGTGTGCCCGCTGCCACCCCAATGGTGATGAAAATGACTGCGGTGGCGGCGATCGCAACATCCGTTTGCCGGACCGCTTGCACCCGTTCAAGGGCGATAAACGATGAAACTGTTGCTGATATTCGGTTTGACCTCTATTTTGTGGGCGCAGACTGATCAGCGACCCTGTGAGGATTGCCACTCCCCGGAAGGCTGGCTGCCGCTGGCGGAAGTGCCGACATTTAATCACGATGAGACCGTCTTTCCCCTGGAGGGCCGGCATCGCCTGGCGCGCTGCACCCAATGCCATGATGGCAACGTCGATGAACTGCACGATTTTGCCCGGCTCTCACCCGAATGTCGTGACTGCCACCTGGATATTCACCAGGGCGATTTCAATGGCGATTGCGCCGTTTGTCACAGTCCCGCCACTTGGGAAATGTCCGGCTGGCGGCGGAACCACGATCTTACCCTGTTTCCGTTGAGTGGTACACATCAGGTAACGCCCTGCCGCGATTGTCACAGCCAGGATTTCTATACCCTGCGCGGCAATCTGACGACGGAGTGCCGGACCTGCCATCAAACGGATTTTCAGCAGGCACTGGCCGGCGGACACCCGCAGAACGACGATTGCCTGATCTGCCACAATACCCGGCACTGGTCGCCGGTGGATATGTCCAATCATGATCTGCTGTTCCCGATCTATTCCGGTGCACATAACGGCAAGTGGAATTCCTGCGAGGTCGAATGCCATGTTTATGCGCCCGATTATACCCGCTTCGAATGCGGCCTTAATGGTGTCTGCCATGCCCACCGTCAATCGGCGATGGATTCCAAACACCGCGGCGAAGCCCGCAACTATGTTTACCTGAGCAGCGCCTGCTTCGACTGCCACTTGCGAGGTAAAAGTGATTAAACTGAAACTTTTGCTGCTCATTCTGCTGGCGATCTGCGCCGGGATCGGCGCCCGGCCGGTCATCAGTGCCCAGGGACGGATTACTTATCTCACCGCCGAACTGGTCTATTGCGATCTCGGCTCGTCGGCCGGCGTGGCGGTGGGCGATACTTTGACGGTTATGCGCCGCGATGATCTGGTCGGCCTGCTGGTAGTGACCAACCTGTCCGGTAATTATTCAGTCTGTCAGCCGCAGTTGCCGATCGACCAGCTACTGCTTGGCGACCGCGTCGTGCTTGAGAAACTAGCACCGGTCGCGCTGCCGGCACCGGATAAACCACAACAGTCAATCGCGGCACCGCAATCAGCACGGCCGGTGTTGCGGCACCAGGGCAGCCTGTCCTGGCGTTATTCCGATTCGCGGTTTTCCGCCACTTCGTATTCGCGATCGGTGGCCGCCCTGAATTACAGTATCTCGATCGATCGGCCCCGGACGCTGCGACTGTCGTTTTACGGCAACCGCAATTTCAGCGATCAACGCTGGAACATTTATCAGTTCCAACTGGCATTAGGAAGCGGCCGTGACCGGCTGCAGGCACAACTGGGACGGGTCTATGCTCCGGAACTGGCCGGTATTGGTATCACCGATGGCGCCCACCTGGGCCTGCGTCTGGCTGAAAACTGGTCCGTCGGCGCCCTGGCGGGTCTGCAACCGCTGCCGGGCAGTCTGGACTATTCCACCGATGTCAGCAAATTCGGCGCGTACGGCAGTTACCGCCGCAACCACAGCCAGCGTCGATTCGCCACCAGTCTGGCGACGGTCGGGCAGTATTACGGTGGTGGTATCGACCGCGA
Organism: Fidelibacterota bacterium; assembly: GCA_043822705.1. GTDB lineage: Bacteria > Fidelibacterota > Marinisomatia > Marinisomatales > TCS56 > JBDRBK01. The sequence continues at coordinate 4,955 of JBDRBK010000005.1, read as the reverse complement.
GTATATTTATCATAACCTGCGCTGGGAGACCAGGCGTTGGCTGGACCTGTCGTTCAACCAGACGATCGATCTGGACCGTTCCGATAATCTGGCCTACCGTAATTCGCTGGAATGGACTTCGCTGCAGGCGTCGCTCCGCCTGAAACCCCACCGGGCGGTTACAATCACCTCGCGCCTGAGCTCGCGCCAGCGGGTAATTTACCGCAGCGTTTACGGTGACCGGGCCGATTCGCTCTTCAGTGATGTACTGCGCACCGGCTGGTACAATGCCCTGCATCTGCGGTCGGAGCGCTTTGGCGCTTTGCAGCTATCCGCCAACATCAAAACCGAAACCGGTCAGCGTAGTTCGGCCAATTTTGTGGCCGTCAATTATTCATCACCGGGCCGTTCGCGGCATTGGAATTTCGACCTGGGCGCCGATTACCTGAAAAACCAGTTGTTGAACGGACTGCGCTTGCGTAGCGGGATCAACCTGGTTTTCGGCGAACTGGGATCGCTGTCCGGCGATTACGAAATATTCGCTTACGGTTACGGCAATCGGACCGCCGATTATTTCCGGCATAATCTGGCATTCAGTCTCAACTGGCGGATTCGCTCACGCTGGACCGGTTCCTTGTCAGCCGATATGTTCCGGGATGACAGTTTCTCCGGTGCCTATCTCTACGGCGGAATCACCTGTCGCCTGTAACCGGTTGCGCGGCTTACTTCCCTGGTAAGTAAATTCAGTCCAAATTCCGGAGGTATTGTCCTATGAAAACAACTTCGATCGAACAGTTTTATCATTTTTATCCCGCCGTAGTGAATCTGGTTGGGGCGCGCCTGGGCGATAAAACCAATTTCATGGCCGCCGCCTGGCACAGCGGTGTCAGTCATAAACCGCCGTTGTACCTGGTGTCAATCGCACCGAAACGGTTTACCCACGACCTGATTGCCGAGTCGGGGGAATTCACCTGCAATTTCCTGGATATCCGCCACCTGAAAATGATCCATGGGACCGGCACTTTGTCCGGCCATGATGGCGATAAAGTCAAACAACTCAATATTCCGCTGGCAGATTCGCTGGAAATCGCCTGCCCGATCATTGCTTCAGCTTACGCCGCCTACGAATGCCGGGTAGTGCACCAGTATCCGGCCGGCGACCATACCTTATTTGTCGGCGAAGTCGTGGCGGCCCACTGCGACGAAAAACTGGTGTTGGATGACGGGCTTCTGGACCCGACCAAAATCGATTTTGCCCTGTACCTGGGAAGTAACAATTATCTGTCGGCCGATCCTGATTCCCGGACCTATATCTCGCGGGAGCTGGAAATCACCCGCCTGGGCCGGCGCTGATGGCCGGACGCAGGAAAATCGGTCTGGCCCGGGGCAGCGGTTCGGCCCGCGGCTGGTCGCATATCGGCGTGATTCAGGCCCTGGAGGAGCACCGGGTTCCGATCGACTGTATCGCCGGCACCAGCATCGGCGCTTTTGTCGGGGCGGTTTACGCCACCGGTGGTATCGAAAGTCTGCGGGAATTCGCCCTGGGAATGAACTGGAAAATGGTGCTGTCGTACTTTGATGTGGTTTTCCCCAAATCCGGTTTTCTGGACGGTAAGAAAGTCCACGAGCTGTTTTCGATGCATACCAATGCCCGTACTTTTGCCGATTTCCGGATACCGTTGCGGATGGTCTCAACCGACCTGAATACCGGCCGGGCGGTGATCCTTGATTCCGGCAACATTATCGAGTCGATCCGCGCCAGCGTATCCGTGCCCGGCGTTTTCACGCCGGTGCGTCGCGGAAAACAATTACTGGTGGACGGCGGACTGGTCAATCCGGTGCCGGTGGATGTGGCTCGGGCAATGGGGGCGGAGGTGGTGATTGCCGTTGATCTGAATACCGGTCTGGTGGGGCGACGAAAACAGGAACGACCGGTGATCCAGGATGATGAGGATGGCGATGGTTTTATCGAGGAACTCCAGCACAGCAGCAATGAGCTGGTCGCCAAGCTGGCCCGCAGTTACGGCGGTGCCGAAAAAATGATTCGCGACAAGATTGGCTCCTGGTTCGACCGCGAGGATCCCAAACCCAATATTCTGGAAATCATGGGCATGACGATCGACATCATGGAGGAACAGATCGCCCGCGTCAACCTGACGCTGAATCCGCCCGATATACTGATCCGGCCCCGGCTGGGCGATCTGAACATGTTCGATTTCGATGAAGCGGAAAGGGCGATTAACGAGGGGTACAATCGGACGCTGGAAAAAATGCCGGAAATTCAACGCCTGCTGAACGCCTGATCAGATTAATTTGGCCAGCTCCCGGTGGCGGAAGCAATCCACGGTGTGGTCATTCACCATTCCCGCCGCCTGCATGAAGGCGTAGCAGATGGTGGTGCCGACGAATTTGAAGCCGCGTTTGATCAGGTCCTTGCTCATGGCATCCGATTCCGCCGTGCTGACCGGAATCTCCCGCATTGTCTGCCAGTGATTTATAATGGGCTTTCCACCAGTAAATTGCCAGATATATTTATCAAAGCTACCATATTCAGACTGAATATCCAGAAAACCGCGGGCGTTGGAAACAGTGCTGCGCACCTTCAATTTATTACGGATAATACCGGGGTTATTCAGTAATTCCTGAATTTTATTTTCATCGTAGCGGGCGATTTTCTCCGGATCGAAATTGTCCAGGGCCGCCCGGAAATTTTCCCGCTTGTTCAGGATCGTCGACCAGCTCAATCCGGCCTGGAAGGCATCCAGCACCAGGAACTCGAACAATTTGCGATCATCGTGGAGCGGCGTACCCCATTCCTGATCGTGATATTCAACCATCAATGTGTTTGTGCCGGGCCAGGCGCAGCGTGTTTTCATTTTTCCCACCTTCTATAGTTATCTAATTTTACGCTGTTTATCATGTTAAAACCAGGCCTAATAAAACTCTAACAATCGATAAGTAATTTCGACTGATGATAAATAGATGTACAGAATCATTGCCCGTAACAATTCTGGCTGTGGATGCTTAAATTGATATTCTGGAGCTGGTTTCATAAAATCTCCAGGTATGATACTTCAGATCCTCTCGGACACTTTCAGCTGGATTCTAAGGTGAAAAAAGAAGGTTCAGATGTATATGGAAGTCAATCTGGAAGAGGAATGTCTGAAAGTGCTGGTGCTGCATCAGCCGGTGGCGGCCGATCTGCGATATATCGTATCGGTTTTGAAGATCAACAGCGATCTGGAACGGATTGGCGATCTGGCGGTCAATATTGCCAAGCGGGCCCGGCGTCTGGACAAGCGTCCGCCACTGGTGATTCCCGATGATATTACCGTAATGACCCGCAAGGCCCAGCAGATGTTGAAAAACAGCCTTGATGCCCTGATCAGGCTGGATTTAAATATCGCGGCCAAGGTCTGTGAAGACGATCAGGAAGTCGACCAGTTGCACAATAAGACTTTCAGCTATCTTGAGGAACATATTAAAATGAATCCGGAACAGGCCGGCGACCTGATTCACCTGGTGGGTATTTCACGGCATCTGGAACGGATTGCCGACCATGCCACCAATATCGCCGAGGATGTCATGTACATGGTACGAGGTGAAATCAGTCGTCACAGCGGTAAATCCTGATTTCATTACCACCGTTCTGGAACCGCTTGGCACCCATGCGATTCTGTGAGTTTTGTCACGCTGACCATGACCGAATCGTATGGAAATTCCCCGTCAGTATTTACCGGTTTATAGATAAAAAAAGATACGAACGCAGAATATATCCCGCCTGCTGAATTATCTGACAACCAACGTAGCCTCGCACTGTCAATTCAGATTATGGAAACTAAAATGAAATCGAATCGAATGGAGCTGAAGTCCCTGGTTAGACCCATCAAGATTATCCTGACCATGGCTATATTCATGCAGTTGGCGCTGGCGCAGACCGGCGGCCGGATATCTGGCTATCTACGGGCCGGCGACAGTGGCGAACCACTGCTGTTTGCCAATGTAATTTTAGAGGGCACCGATCTCGGTGCCGCCACCGATGTTCATGGCCATTACGTCATCATCAATATCCCGTCGGGTGCTTACAATCTTAAGGCGATGATGATGGGTTACGAGTCGGTTCAACGACCGGTGAACGTGACCCGGCAATCCGATCAGCGGATCGATCTGGAGTTGCCCTTGATGATTCTGGAAGGGCAGGAGGTGACGGTCACCGCCGACCGGACCCGCTTCGAGGAACAGGTCGAAGTCAGCCGAATCAACCTGACGACCCGTGAAATCAAGGCTACCCCGGCCCTGGTGGAAGCCGATTTATTCCGAGCCCTGCAACTGATGCCCGGGGTGCAGTCGCATAACGATTTTTCCTCGGCCCTGGTAGTCCGCGGCGGCAGCACGGACGAGAACCTGATCCTGCTGGACGGGATCGAAGTCTACAATCCCTATCACCTTGGGGGCGTGTTTTCCACTTTCAATGCCGAGGCGCTGGCCGATGCCGAATTTCTGGCCGGTGGCTTTCCCGCCAAATACGGCAACCGGAATTCATCGGTGCTGTCGATTACCTCCAAGGAAGGCGATTCCAAGAACCATCGCCTGTTTCCGAATTCCAAAGTGGGGGAGTATTGGGATCTGAGCCAACTGCAGGGTGAAATCAGTCTGCTCAGCAGCAAATTTCTGGCGGAAGGCCCGATTAAAAATGGTTCCTGGATGTGGGCCTGGCGCCGCAGTTATTACGATACTTTGGCACGGCTGTATTACAGCGTCAAGGGCGATGGTGAACCGTTAGGGGCCTATTATCTCTGGGATACGCAGGGCAAACTGATTTACAACCTGTCGCCGGTGGATCGCCTGACCCTGTCGGCTTATTACGGTCGTGATGTATTCTATTTTGATCTGGATGATGAGGAGCAGGGCTTCGTACTGGATATGGATTGGGGTAATTATACCAGCAGCCTGCAGTGGCGGCATGTTCCCAACTC
>JBDRBK010000004.1:0-2755 GCA_043822705.1 Fidelibacterota bacterium | reverse complement strand
CTCCTGCTGCCAGGATGAAAACCTGGTGTCCTAACCACTAGACGAACGGGCCATATTTTCAGGCTGTATTTACCTTGAAGAGCGGTGGCGAATTTAGGCTGGTTGCCGATGGTGACCAAGTAATTTCCTGCCCGTCGGGGTTTTATCTTTTATTATCGTGAAACCGGAAAAAATCCGAGTATGGAATCGGCTCTACCGGAGTGTCGCCAGTCAGCCTGCGGGAGGTATTAGCGCAGTGACGAAAATGTGATCGTGCTGCGGCTGCAGGCCTTGCACTGATAGTTTTTAATGCGCAGGATCAGAAAAAAGCCCAGCAGCTTATGCCAGTAAATCCGTTTGACCCGCTGCATCTTATCGTTGCCGCAATAGGGACAGGAATGAACCGCGCCGTGACTCTTGAACAGTCGTTTGCGTCCGCGCAGCACCAGCAGGTGAATGCCCAGCAGGATCAGCAGGTAGCCGACGATATCGGAGGATTCGAAGGTCGCGAAGAAATCGAAGGACTCGCGTGCGGCATTGGTGATCCCGCCGACCACATATTGAAATATTGCTTGCAACCAGCCGGTCACGATGGCGCTGACATCGGTTTTTTCCACCAGCAGGAATCCGCCGACCAGGAATAACGCCATTACCGACAATTCAAAACTGAATTCTCGCAGGTAAGCAAAACGCTTGCGGCGGTGTCTGCGGCGACTTGTTTTTTCTTCAGGCATGGCTTCCGTATATTTTTTTGTGCTTAAAAATTACGAATTACCGTTGAATTGCCCACAAAATAATTATACATCGGCTAACTACATCGTATCTCAATTACCGAGCTAACTTCAATCGCTGGACAAATAAAGGCGGTACGGTAATAAATTCACCCCCACAATCGTTGGAATTATCTGACTCAATCACTGGAAACGGAGCCGTTATGAAATTGTACTCCTGGAATGTCAACGGAATTCGCGCCGCCGCCAATAAAGGTCTGACCGACTGGCTGAACACCGCCCAGCCCGATATTTTATGCCTGCAGGAAACCAAAGCCCGTGAAGAACAGGTACCGACAGAATTGTTGACGGCCGCCGGCTATCATAAGTACTGGCACAGCGCCGAGCGTGCCGGTTACAGCGGCGTTGCCACTTTCACCAAATCCGAGCCGTTGTATGTGCAGCCGGGCCTGGGAATCGCCCGTTTCGATGCCGAGGGCCGGGTCCTGATCACCGAGCACGAAGATTTTCTGTTGTACAATATCTATTTTCCCAACGGTCAGCGCGATCAGGAGCGCCTGGATTACAAACTAGATTTCTATGCTACATTGCTGGATATTCTGGACGAACAAGTTGCCTCCGGCATAAATGTGGTCGTGACCGGGGACTGGAACACGGCCCACCGCGAGATTGATCTGGCCAATCCCCAGGCCAATTCCAAAATGTCCGGATTCCTGCCGGAAGAACGGGCCTGGATAGATAAATATATTGAACATGGTTATGTGGATACCTTTCGCCTGTTTCACGCCGAACCGGAGCGCTATTCCTGGTGGACCTATCGCTTCGGCGCCCGGGAGCGCAACGTCGGGTGGCGGATTGATTATTTTTTCGTTAATCAGGGCTTTGTGGAATGGGTGATCGACGCCGATATCCATCCCGGGGTACTCGGTTCCGATCATTGTCCGGTATTGTTGGAAGTTGAGTAGCGGTCGATGCAGGACGATCAATGGCGGAACCACTGGGATCAACGCTACGCGACCGGCGAGTACATCTTCGGACGCGAGCCGAACCGGTTCCTGGTGGCAAACCGAACGCTGATTCCCCCCGGCCGTGTGCTTTGCGTCGGTGACGGCGAAGGGCGCAATGGTGTCTGGCTGGCACAGCAGGGATTTACGGTTACGGCCTTGGACTATTCCCGCACCGCGCTGGACAAAACCCGGAGGCTGGCGGCGGAAGCCGGGGTGATGATCGACCGGCAATATGCCAATGTGCTGGAGGCCGACCTGGGAGAGGAACGCTTCAGCGCCATAATCAGTATCTTTCTGCATCTGGATGAGGCCCGGTTGCCGGACCTCCACACCCGCTACACCAGGGCCCTGGAACCGGGCGGGATTTTCTTGGCCGAATCCTATTCCAAACGCCAACTGCAATACTCCAGCGGCGGCCCGCGCACACCGGAAGCGCTGTACGAAGCGGAATATTTCCGCCGTGATTTTCCGGATTTTGAATTTATCTATCTGAATGAGGAACTGACGAATCTGGATGAAGGTTCGGCCCACCGGGGAACCGCCAGCGTCATCCGTGCTATTCTTAAAAAACCATTGGACGACCAGTCTGAACAGGGAGACCACGATGCCCGATAAAATTGAAATTGCCCGTAACTGGCTGCGACGCTACACCGGACTGGATCCCAAATCGGCCGGCCAGCAGATTTTGTTGACCAACTTCCAGAATTATGTGGAAAAATTCGCCCAGCGTTTCGATGTGCCGGTACGCGGGATCGGCGGTCCGATGACGTCGGCCACCAATCAGGACGGTCTCAGCATAATCAATTTCGGGATGGGCAGCGCCAATGCCGCCACCATCATGGATTTGCTGACGGCGGTGATGCCCCAGGGCGTGCTGTTCCTGGGCAAATGCGGCGGCCTGAAAAAATGCACTGAAATAGGCCATTTCATCCTGCCGATCGCCGCCATCCGCGGTGAGGGTACCAGCGACGATTATTTCCCGCCGGAAGTGCCGGCCCTGCCATCGTTCAAATTGCATAAATATGTTTCCCAGATACT
>JBDRBK010000003.1:0-12514 GCA_043822705.1 Fidelibacterota bacterium | reverse complement strand
TTGATGGGATATTTGATGGCGCATGTGATTGCCGATGTAGTCAATTTGAACAATCTGGCTGTAGATTTACCGGTCCAGCATCGCGGTATCGGGCAAAGGTTGATGCGCTCATTTTTAGAACGGCTAAACGGTTTCAACATCAGAAAAGTATTTCTCGAAGTGGCGGATACCAATTTACCGGCGATCCGGTTCTATGAAAAATTCGGATTCAGCGAAATTGCTGTCCGAAGAAAATATTACCATACCGGTGAGGATGCCCTGGTGATGGTAAAGGAAGTCAGTGCTTATGGATTGGTTCAGACGTAAAATTGAAAAAATTCACCCGGTTCAGAAAAAGTCGATTCCCGACGGGTTGTGGATCAAATGTCCCAATTGTTCGGAAATTCTGTACAAGCCGGAGCTGGAGCGGCTGCTGTCGACCTGCCGCAAATGTAATCATCATTTCCGGGTGTGGCCGAATACCTATGTGGACCTGATCCTGGACAGCGGCAGCGCCCAGGCCCGGTTCACGGGACTCAAATCCGGCGATCCGCTGCATTTCAAAGCCGGCAAACGTTATTCAACCCAGTTAGCCGATGCGGTCAAAAAAACGGGCGATCAGGAAGCGATCCTGTTTTACGAGGGCCGGATCGAGAACCGCCCGGTGGTGCTGGGTGTGATGAATTTCAGTTTCATCGGCGGCAGTATGGGCTCGGTGGTCGGTGAAAAAATTGTTCGCGGCATCGCCCTGGCGCAGGAGCAGAAAATCCCCTTGATCATCGTCTGCGCTTCCGGCGGCGCCCGGATGCAGGAGGGAGCCCTTTCGCTGATGCAGATGGCCAAGACCAGCGCCCGGCTGGCCCGCTTTGCCGCTGACGGCGGGTTATATATCACGGTCCTGACCGATCCCACCACCGGCGGCGTGACCGCCAGTTTTGGCATGCTGGGTGATATCATCCTGGCCGAGCCCGGCGCCCTGATCGGCTTTGCCGGTCCGCGGGTGATCAAGCAGACCATCGGTCAGGATTTACCCCAGGGCTTTCAACGGGCAGAATTTTTACTGGAAAAAGGGTTTATCGATCACATCGTATCCCGAGAAACACTCAAACCGACGCTGGCCAAGATTATCACGATCCTGCAATGAACGAACGACCGCTGATCCTGATTACCAACGATGACGGTATCTATGCACCCGGCATTTACGCCCTCTGGGAGGCGATGATAAAACTGGGCGACGTGTTTGTCGCCGCCCCGGACACGGAAAAAAGTGCCGTCGGTCATGCCATAACCCTGTCCGATCCGATTCGCGTGCAGAAAGTGGAGCGCAAGAACGGTTTCAAGGGCTATGCCGTCGCCGGGACGCCGGCCGATTCGGTGAAAATCGCCGTCCGGGCGCTGATGGAGCGCGAGCCGGACTTGGTGATTTCCGGCATCAACTCCGGCGCCAACGTGGGCACCAGCCTGATTTATTCCGGCACTGTCTCCGCCGCCACCGAAGGCACGCTATTAAACATCCCATCGATCGCCATCAGTCTGGCATCGCTGACCGCCACAGATTTCCGGCTGGCCGGCCGGGTGGCCGAATCGGTCGTCGCCCGAGTGCTGAAAAATGGCCTGCCCGCCGGGACGCTGCTGAATATCAACGTGCCCAATGTGGCCGAAGATCAGGTCCGGGGCTACAAGTTTACCCGGCAGGGCGATCTGCATTACCGGGAAGGTTTCGACCGTCGGGAGGACCCGCGCGGGCGGGTTTATTACTGGATGACGGGCCAGATCCTCGAGCCGAAGCTGGACGAAGATTCCGATCACCGCGCCCTGACCGATAATTATATCAGCATCACGCCGATCCACTACCGTCTCACCGACGAGGATTATTTACGGGAAATGCAAAATTGGGAGTTGCCATGAACGTGCGCCGGGGCGGTATCATCATTCTGGATTTCGGATCGCAGTACACCCAGTTGATCGCCCGCCGGATTCGCGAACAGCATGTCTATTCCGAAATTCTACCGCACGACACAACCGTCACCGAAATATTACGGCATCGCCCGCGGGGATTGATCCTGTCCGGGGGACCGTCCAGCGTCTACGAGGCGGAGGCGCCGGAATACGATCGCGAGCTGTTCCGACTCGAGCTGCCGATCCTGGGAATCTGTTACGGCCTGCACCTGCTGTCCGATTTTCATGGAGGGAAAGTCGAAAACCGGGCCGCCGGTGAATATGGCTTTGCCAATATCACGATCCGCGGTGGCTCGGCCCTGTTTGGTGGCTTTGCCGACGGATCGCAGGTCTGGATGAGTCATCAGGACCAGGTGGTGGAACTGCCCCGCGATTGGCAGGTTCTGGCGGAATCGTCCAACGGGATCATCGCCGCCATCGGCAATGACCGCCAGCGGCGCTACGCCACCCAGTTTCATCCGGAAGTGGCCCACACCATCGACGGCACGATCATCATCAACAATTTTCTTTTCAAGATCTGCGGTTGCACGCCGGACTGGACGCCGGGAAATTTTATCCGCGAGCAGGTCGAGCAGGTCCGCGCCACCGTGGGTGACAAAAAGGTGATTTGTGGCGTCAGCGGCGGCGTCGATTCCAGTGTCGTGGCGGCGCTCCTGCACCGGGCGCTGGGGCCGAATGTGACGGCTGTTATGATCGATCACGGTCTGCTGCGTAAGAATGAGGCAACCCAATGCGTTTCCGCCCTGCAGGACGGGCTGGGCGTCAACATCCATATTTTTCACGAGGAAGAACGTTTTCTGTCGAGGCTGCGGGGCGTCACCGAGCCGGAACTGAAGCGCAAGATTATCGGCGAACAGTTCATCCGCGCTTTCGAAGATGCCACCGGCCGGGTCGGCGCCGCCGATTTTCTGGCGCAGGGAACGCTGTATCCCGATATTATCGAGAGCGGCACCCGGAAGAAAGGTCCCGCGGCGGTGATCAAATCACATCATAATGTGGGCGGCCTGCCGGAAAAAATGGATTTCGAATTGATCGAACCGCTGAAGGACCTGTTCAAGGATGAAGTCCGGCGCGTCGGCAGCGAGCTGGGGCTGCCGGAATCATTAATCAGCCGCCATCCGTTTCCGGGACCGGGACTGGCGGTGCGGATCATCGGCGAAATCACCACCGAACGGCTGCGAATCCTGCGCGAAGCCGATGAAATTTATCTGAATATCCTGCACGAAGAAGGTTTGTACGCTGAAATCTGGCAGGCCTTTTCGGTGCTGATTCCGGTCAAGACCGTCGGCGTAATGGGCGACCAGCGCACCTATGAAAACCTGCTGGGCCTGCGGGCCGTGGTCAGCTCCGATGGCATGACCGCGGACTGGTACCGCATGCCCCAGGATGTACTGTCGCGGATATCCAATCGAATCGTAAATTCGGTCAAGGGGATCAACAGGGTGGTTTACGATGTCACTTCCAAACCGCCGGGAACAATTGAATGGGAATAGCAAAAACAATTCGGAGATACTGACGGGGTGTCGTTTTTTAATTATTTAATAGTGAGGTTGTAATGTGCGGAATAGTCGGTTATCTGGGGCATCGTAACGCCGTTCCGATCCTGATCAAGGGCTTGAAACGGCTGGAATACCGGGGTTATGATTCGGCCGGGCTGGCGGTACTGAACCAGGGACATCTGACCAGCGTAAAAAAGGCCGGTAAGGTCAGGGACCTGGAGGCGGTTTTGGGCAGCCGGCCCTGCAGCGGTACTATCGGTATCGCCCACACGCGCTGGGCCACCCACGGCGAGCCGAATGACATCAATGCCCATCCGCATAGCGATCAGACCGGTAAAATCGCCCTGATTCACAACGGCATCATCGAGAATTATGGCAGTCTCGGGCAGGCGCTGCGAAATCAGGGGATTACATTTGTCAGTGAAACCGACACCGAAGTGCTGGTGCAACTGATCTCTGCCATTTACAATGATAATGGACTTTCCTTCTCCGAAGCGGTCCGTTCCGCCCTGCAGGAGGTGGTGGGCGCCTACGGTATCGTGACGGTCTGCGAAGACGAACCGAACTCGCTGGTGGCGGCACGCCTCGGCAGCCCGCTGGTGCTGGGTGTCGGTGACAATGAATATTTTCTGGCCAGCGATGCCTCGCCCATCGTTGAATATACCCGCGATGTTATCTATCTGGATGAAGGAGAAATCGTGACGGTGACAACTGACGGTTACACCGTTCGCAAGATCAAGGACGATAGAATCGTCTCCCGTCCGACGACTAAAATCAATCTCAGCGTGGAAGAGATTGAAAAAGGCAATTTCCCCCATTTCATGCTGAAGGAGATTTACGAGCAGGAACGGACAATCAAGGATACCATGCGTGGTCGCCTGCAGGTGGCCGCCGGAACCGCCTTTTTGGGGGGTATCCGCGAATACCTGCCTAAAATCGAGAAGGCCCATCGTTTTTATATCACAGCCTGCGGCACTTCCTGGCATGCCGGTTTGATCGGCAAACATCTGCTGGAGGAATTCGCCGGAATACCGGTGCACGTGGAATATGCCTCGGAATTCCGCTACCGTAAGACGATTGTAGACGCCGATACGCTGGTGATCGCCATCAGCCAGTCCGGCGAAACCGCCGACACGCTGGCGGCCATCCGCAAGGCGCACCAGAACGGTGCCCTGGTCATGGGCATCTGCAATGTGGTCGGCAGTTCCATCGCCCGCGAGACCGATTTTGGCGTGTACACCCATGCTGGACCGGAGATCGGAGTGGCTTCGACTAAAGCCTTCACGGCGCAGGTGACGGTCCTGCTGATGCTGGCCCTGCTGTTAGGGCGCCGTTGCGGCATGTCCGCCACCGATGGCGACGCCATCGTCCGCGCCCTGGATTCGATCGACACATTGGTACGGGCCACCCTGGATAATGTCCCGGCGATTGAGGAATGCGCCCGCGAAAATAAGGACGCCGATAATTTTCTGTACCTGGGGCGCGGACTGAATTTCCCGATCGCGCTGGAGGGGGCGCTGAAATGCAAGGAAATCTCTTATATCCATGCCGAGGGCTACCCGGCGGCTGAAATGAAGCATGGACCGATCGCTCTGATCGATGAAAAAATGCCGGTGGTGGTGATTGCCCCGCACGATCAGACCTTCGATAAAATTATCTCCAATATCCGCGAGGTCAAGGCGCGTCGCGGCCGGATCATAGCGGTTACCGACAAGCGCTGCCCGGAATTAACGGCGGTGTCGGATTTTATCATTGAAGTCGGCGACATGCACCCGATGGTATTTCCGATCGTGGCGGTGATTCCGCTGCAGATACTGGCCTATTATCTGGCAGTCATGCGGGGCTGTAACGTCGATCAACCAAGAAACCTGGCCAAGAGTGTTACCGTTGAATAAAGCATTAAAATTAATTTTGATTAGCGTAGTTAGTCTGACCGCCGTTTTCGGTCAGTTCGGCCTGTTTGGCGGCCGTTCCGAGCAGGAACGATTCCAACGCGGGGTGGAGGCGTTCAACGAAGGCCGCTACGCCAATGCGGCCGGTGTTTTCCGGAAACTGGTTCAGTCCGAGGCCCCGGAACTGGTACCGGCCAGTCTGATGATGCTGATGAAATCGGAGTATCATGCGGGGAATATCGAGCCGGCACGCAAGGCCGGACGACAGTTTTTCAACGACTTTCCCACCAGTTCGTATCTGAAAGATGTTAATCTCTGTTTCGGCGATATCGCCGTGACCGCCGGTCAGCCGAATCAGGCGCTGCGGATGTATCTGGCCGCCCGCCGCGCCGGCAATCAGGCTGCCATGCTCGAGCAGATTGACTCACGGCTGATCAGGATCGTCGCGCTGGGTGTGCCGGTCGCCGAAATCCGCACTATTCTGAATATTGAGGGCAATACCGACAATCGCGCCATATTGACCATTGCCGAAGCATTTTCATTACTGCTCGCCGCCAAACCCGATGAGGCGGCGGCCGCTCTGGCACGGATCGGCCGCGCGGGACCGCCGGCGGCTTACAAGGAAACTTATCAGACAATCCTGCGCCAGACCTATCAACCAGAGGCGACCGTGATTTCCGCCGGACTGGTGCTGCCGTTGAGCGGCAAGGATGCGCCCGACGGGAAGCTGTTCCTGCGCGGGTTCAACCGGGCCGTGGAAGAATTGAAGGCCCGGGGGGTGATCGTCGCGGTGTCGATCCATGACAATAACAGCGATGCGGTCGAGAGCGTGCTGGCGGTCCGGCAGTGTGCCGGCAATCCCAATATCAAACTGCTGCTGGGACCACTGTCCACGCCCAATTCGATTGCCGCGGCGACGGCGGCGGAAGAGCTGAATATTCCGATTTTAATACCGCTCAGCACCCAGGATAATCTTACTACGATCGGCCGGCAAGTCTTTCAGCTGAATTCCACGCTGGCGATGCGCGGCCGACTGGCCGGGTGTTATGCAGCCAAGGCGCTGGACCTGGACAGTCTGGCGGTATTGGCGCCGGCCGACGAGTACGGTCAGGCGCTGGCTGACGCCTTCATAACCGAAGTCGATGCTCAGGGCAAGAAGGTGGTGGCGGTGGAATGGTATCGCGGGATTCCCGATAATCTACGGCCGCAATTCACAGCGTTGCGCGAAATGGCGTTCAGCCTGCAAAAATCAGACGAGTACGACCAGTACCTGGGGATGGAAATCGACAGTCTGGATGCCATGTTCGATATATCGGAAGGGATATTTTTTGACATTCCCGAATCGGATGATAAACCGGCCACCGGCGCCGATTCCGCCAAAATCGAACTGTCGACGATCCAGGGCATTTATCTGCCGATTCATCCCGGGCATATTCAGTACCTGGGAACGCAATTTCCCTCCTATAACCTGGAAACCCGGTTGATCGGGAATGAAAACTGGCTGGACTTGGAAATCCTGGGACAGGATATCATCGGACCGCACCTGGAAGGCATGATCTTCGTATCAAATTTTCTGATGCCCGCCGATCAAGCGGAAGTTGAAATACCCGATGAGGAAGTTTATGACAGTCGGTTTTACTACCTGGGGCTGGAAAGCGGCTTGTTGCTGGCTAATCTACAGCCGGCGGATCTGACATCGCGGGCCGCCTGCCGCGACCGCCTGGCTTCGATCGACCAGTATATCGGCCGGACGCAAAATGTTTCGTTTCTGAACGGCAATAATGTCAACAGTGGATTACGGATTCTGGAATACCATCGTCAGAAATTTATCGAACGGGGTTTCTTCCACGGCGATACCGTTATTGCGCCGGCGGCCTTGATGCCCTGACCTGCTATCAGCATAGATACCGATGAAACTGCCGGATACATACTCGAACGATGCTCGATTTTTCCCGTTATTTTAATATTCCCGGTTTGATCGCCGGTTTCTCGGATCAGGTCGTCCCGGTGCCCGATCCGGACGGCCGGGCGCAGCTGGCCAGTGCCTTGGCTCTTAACCCGCGGCAGCTCTGTATCCCGGTTCAGATACATTCTTCCGCTGTTCTGGCCGTGACCAGTCCCGGTATATACGAAGACGTGGACGGGCTGGTTACGAGACGGCCGGACCTGGTTTTGTCCCTGCAGGTGGCCGATTGCATTCCGCTGTATCTGGCCGATCCGCATAGTCGTACCATCGGACTGGTCCACATTGGCTGGCGCGGAGCCGCCGCCGGTATCGTGGAACGGGCGATCGACGCCTTACACCAGTCCGGTTCGGCGGTGGAAAATCTGGTCGCTCTGACCGGACCCTGTATCCGCCAGAAAAATTTTGAGGTCGGGCCGGAGGTGGCGGAGAATTTCCACCCGGACCTGTTGAAACCGGGTGTCGGTGACCGCTTTTGGCTGGACTTGCCGGGGGCAATTAAAATGCAATTGGCGGCCGGTGGATTGAATTCCGCTAAAATTCTGGATACCGGACTTGACACTTATCAGTATCCCGAACAATTCCATTCTTATCGTCGTGACGGAACACAGGCCGGGCGTAACTTCGCCTGTTTCGGCTGGTCGTCCAAGGTTACCTCCGGAGCGGTTTCCGGTGAATCGGTCCCTAAATAATCGGATTAAAACTTGATATGACAATATTCGAAGCGCTTCTACTTGGTATCCTGCAGGGCATCACCGAATTCCTGCCGATCAGCAGTTCCGGGCACCTGGTGCTGGGGGAGCACCTGCTGGGTGTCATTACGACCGGTCTGGTGTTCGAGGTGGCAGTTCATCTGGGGACATTATGCAGCATCATTTATGTGTTCAGGGATGATCTGCTGGAGTTGCTGCGATCGCTGCGGACCGCCGCCACCTGGCGACTGATTCTGACAATTGTCATCGGGACAATACCGGCCGTCGTGGTCGGTCTGGGTTTCAAGGACCGGATCGAAGCAGCCTTCGACAGCATTCAACTGGTGGGGGCGGCGTTGATGGTCACCGGACTACTCCTGATTCTGACCCGCTGGGCCCGGGAACGTGGGTGCACGCCGGGACCGCTCAACGGCTTTATCATCGGATTGGCCCAGGCGCTAGCGATTCTGCCGGGTATCTCGCGGTCGGGTTCGACGATCAGCATGGCACTGTTCCTTGGTATCAGCGGCGAACAGGCTGCAAGATTTTCGTTCCTGCTGGCCATACCGGCGATTCTTGGCGCCGGCGTGCTGCATGCTCTGGATATTGCCGCCACCGGGACCGCCGCCAGCATCACTCCGGCGGTACTGACCGGTTTTCTCAGTTCGCTCGCAGTCGGGATCGTCGCCTTGAAATTCCTCCTGCGGACATTGAAATCCGGCCGATTTCACTGGTTCGGTATCTATTGCCTGGCCGTGGGCCTGCTAACTTTGGTTGGTTAATTCACCCATATTTGTTTATTATTGCACGGGTAAAGGAATACTAATCGATGCCGGAAAGATTATACGGCAGACAATTTTGTAAGGAGGAGCGATGTCGGCCATCGCGATTGGCTTCATAGTATATCTGGTGGTAATTTTGGTTGTCGGCGTACTGGCCGCCAGGATTACCAAGACATTACCCGATTACCTGCTGGCGGGCCGGCGTCTGGGTCCGTGGGTTGTGGCTTTTTCCGAACGGGCCAGCGGTGAAAGCGGCTGGATGCTGCTGGGTCTGACCGGCCTGGCTTTTGCAACCGGTCTGGGTGATCCTTCTGGGACCAAACTGGAGCCGGCCTTCTGGACGGCCATCGGTGGCATTTCCGGTATTCTGGCGTCGTGGTTTCTGATCGCTAAAAAATTACGGTCCGAAAGCGAGCGGCTGGGCGCCCTGACCTTACCGCGATTCTTCGAATTGAAATTCCGGTCGGTCGATCCGGTTATCAGATTGACCGCCACTGCCATAATCACCTTCTGTTTCGCTTTTTACATCGCCGCCCAGTTTGACGCCGCCGGTAAATCACTGGAACAGGCATTCGGCTGGCAGCACCTGTCCGGGGTGCTGGTGGGGGCCGTCATAATTGTTTTTTATACGCTGTTGGGTGGTTTTACGGCCGTGGCCTGGACCGATTTTATTCAGGGCTGGATCATGCTGATTACCCTGGTGGTACTGCCGCTGGTCACGCTTGCGTATTTGGGGGGCTGGGTCGGAATGGAAACCCGTATTGACGCAATCAATCCGCAATTTTTAGCAATTACCGGCGGCCGCCACGGCTGGAAACTGCTCGCAGGAATTCTTGGCGGTTTTGGCGTCGGTCTGGGATATCTGGGGCAACCGCACCTACTGGCGCGTTACATGAGTATCCGGTCTACGGCCGATATCAAGGTATCGCGGCGAATTGCCGGCGCCTGGGCGTTTCTGGCTTATGGTGGCGCCGTCCTGATGGGACTGGTGGCGCTAGCCTATTTCGGCCCCGATGCATTCCCCGATCCGGAAAAAATGATGCCTGAACTGGCGATTAATATTTTCCCGGCCTGGTTCGCCGGCATTTTGATCTGCGGCGCCCTGGCGGCAATGATGTCCACCGCCGATTCACAGCTGCTGGTCACCACCTCCTCCATTGCCGAGGATGTTTATCACCAGACTTTTCGGCCCGACCTGGACCAGCGCCGGTTGGTGCTGGTATCGCGGCTGGTGACGTTGATAATCGGTATCGTAGCGATTTTTCTGTCACAACTGCCGCGATCGATTTTTGACAAGGTTCTGTTCGCCTGGGGCGGGCTGGGGGCTGCTTTCGGTCCGGCCCTGGTCTTGACTCTGTGGTGGCCGCGCACCAGCCGCAACGGCGTCCTGGCCGGCATGCTGGTGGGATTTGCCACGGTGATCCTCTGGGATAATTCACCCTGGTCAACCGCGCTCTATTCATTGGTGCCCGGCTTCATTATGGCCACAATCGCCGTAGTGGTTGGAAGTATCCTGACACCCGCAGAAACCAAAGACAGCCTGAATTAATGGAACTCAGGACCGCCATTCAGAATCTGCAGGCAGGCCAGATTGCGCCGGTGTATCTGCTGCAGGGTGATGACTATTACCTGCAGCAATTCCTGATCAATCGGATTGAACAGGCCTTTTTCGCCGGAACGCCGGTCGATCGCCAGTTGCTGCTACCGGAAGAAATCGGCGGCCGGGAAACGGTCGAAGCACTGACCCGTTCCGACCTGTTCAGCAGCCGGAAACTGTTTACACTGCGGAATGCGCAGCAACTGCGGGAGCCGCACCGGCGTCAGTTCCTGGACTACTGTAAAAATCCGATACTGAATCACTGTCTGATCGTAATTGACGATGAATCGGGCAACCGTCTGGCGCTGATGCGGGACCTGGCGGAACTGGTCGATCCGGTCAGTACTGCCAAACCCTTCGAATCTGAGTTGCGCAAATGGGTGATCTACTTTTTTAAAGAAAATCAAGTGCAGGTGTCGGAAGAGATAGTCGGTGCCGTGCTCGACGTTGCCGGTGATTCGGTCTACCATATCGCCAACGAAGTCATCAAAATATGCCTCGAGTTAAATGCCGGTGATCAGTTGACCGTTGAGAGCGTCCACCGCTTTGCCGGCTGGCGTCGGGAATACCGCCAATGGGAATTCATGACCGCCGTCGGCTCAAGAAACCTGGATCAAGCGCTGCTACTGGGGAAGGCGCTGTTGTCCCAGGGAATTTCGCTAATCAATATTTTATACCAGTTGGCGACCCTGTTCCAGGAAATTTTACTGGTCCAGATTACGGCGGGAACTTCACCGGCCCGGGGAGGTTACATTCCCTTATCTCCTTCGGTGCGCAAGCGCCTGGGAGCGTTCAGCAAACGCTATAATTACGGGGAAGTAGAGCGGGCACTTGGATTACTCGGTGAAATCGACCGACGGATTAAAACAACCACAACCTCAGATGAATCTGAGCTTACGGTCTTCCTATTCCGGGCGGTGGGTGGTGATGGATAAAACATTCCAGTATACCGACGAGGAATTGATCGATCGGTTTCAAAAAGGTGACGAACAGGCCTATATCGAGCTGGTCAGCCGCTACCGGGAACGGTTAATGAATTTTGCCTATCGCTTTGTCAACGATGACGAGCAGGCCGAGGATATCGCCCAGGATACTTTGCTGAAATTGTACACCCACCGGCATTACTATCGCAATATCGCCAAATTTTCGACCTGGATTTATACGATTGCCGGAAACCTGGCCAAGACCGAATTGCGCAAGCGCAAACGCCATAAGGTCACCAATCTGAGCCAGATGGGCTGGGAAGAGAAGGAATACGAGTTACCGTCGGTTGTCGCCGAATCCGACCAGATGGTGCAGGAGCAATATGCCGAAAAACAGATCCAGGTGGCGATTCAATCACTGCCGCTGCATTTTCGCACGGTAATCATCCTGAGAGATATTCAGGAACTTTCCTATGAAGAGATAAGTAACATAGTCGATGTTCCGTTGGGTACAGTAAAATCGCGGATCAATCGGGCGCGACTGCAACTGCAGAAAGCTCTTAAAGATTTTAGATAAGGAGGAAGTGCATATCGATGGATCGCTACCAGTTTGAAGACCTCATATCAGATTATTTAGAAGGCGATTTAAATCTGCCTAAACGTCGGGAATTCGAAGCTTATTTGAGTGCTAATCCCGATTGTCGCGTGCAGGTCGAATCAATGCGCAACCTGTTGGTTACCATGCACGGCCTGACACCGGTCAGAACCTCGCCTGATTTCATGGTGCAGTTGTTGCGCCGTGTGGAAGCAGAGAAGCAACGAAAAGTGTTTAGTGTATTTCCCGATAAATCCGGACCGCGGACGCTATGGGGATTTACCCCGGTCTATGCCGGTTTAATGGCGGTGGTGTTCGTAGCGCTGATCGTTGTCACGTCGCAGTTGATTCCCGACCGTGCCGGAGTACCGTTGCCACCTGGAAATGTCGCCGACCAGATTAGCAATGAATATCAGCAACCAATGACCGTCGAAAACGTGGCCGGTGATTTGGCCACCAACGAAGTGCCGGCTGAAGATTCGACCGAGGCATTGAAAACATTGCCGGAGCGCGATCAGGATTACCAGGATCGGCTGTTGCTGGTTAAGGACCAGAAGTAGCCGGCTAAATTCATAGCTTTTACCGAATAAAATATCTGTGTAAGTTTTGGGAAATGAGATTTCCCAAATTACC
>JBDRBK010000002.1:0-23909 GCA_043822705.1 Fidelibacterota bacterium | reverse complement strand
CGGCCGGTGCTGTTTTTTTTCGCTTGAATCTAAAATGCATCAGGGAAAATCAGGAAGTAATCAGAGAAATTATTTTTCGGGTGGAATGGTTCGGGATAGTTAATTGTCTAACCTGTAAAACATCATATGCGACAGATAATTTAATGAGAAGATTCTTCCTGATTTCAGTCCTGATAGTAATCGGATTAACGATAGCATTTGGTCAGCAGGCGACCGGATTAAAGCAAGATATCCAGGGTTATGTAAAAGATTTCTATTCCGGTGAAGTTTTGCCGTATGCCAATATCAGCCTGCGAGGGACCGAGCGGGGTACCTCGTCCAATGCCGAGGGCTATTTTGTGCTGATCAACGTATCGGCCGGGGTCTGTTCATTGCAGGTGACTTATATGGGCTATGAAAAGACAATTAAAATTGTCGACAATCAAGGGGACCAGCGCAAACCGGTGATTATTGATTTGAAGCCGCGGGCGATTGATCTGGAAGGTGTCGAGGTTGTGGCCGATGCCTACGAGATTTTTAAAATCAGCGATAATGTCAGCCAGATATCATTATCGCCGCGGGAATTGCAGACACTGCCTTCTTTTGGCGAGGTCGATATTTTCAGATCGCTGCAATTGCTGCCGGGCATCAGTGGTGTCGGTGATGGTAAATCCGGGTTGTACGTTCGTGGCGGTACTCCGGATCAGAATATGGTAATTCTGGACGGCATGACAGTCTACCATGTGGATCATTTTTTCGGCATGTTCAGCGTTTTTAATGCCGATGCTATCAAGGATGTGCAGTTATATAAGGGCGGCTACCCGGCGAAATATGGCGGACGCCTTTCCAGTATTGTCGAACTGACCGGCAAACGCGGCAGTGAATTCCGTGAACTCAGCGTGAATGTTAATCTGTTGTCGGCCAACCTGCTGTACCAAACACCATTTTGGGATGATAGGGGCAGTTGGTTACTGTCGGCCCGCCGTTCTTACACCGATATTCTGCAAAGTCCCTTCTACAACGATATTTACTCCTATGTTACCGGCGAAGAAGCCGCCACCACCGGCTCGCAATCAATGAATATGGGCCGAGGTCCTGGTGGCGGAGCGCTCGGGCAGACCGTGGTGCCCAGTTTTTATTACTATGATATCAACAACAAACTGTCCGTCAATCCAACCGAGCGTGATTTACTGAGTTTCAGTTTTTATGCCGGCCGCGATTATCTGGACAAATCCCGTGAGCTGGATCTGGGCGGCCCGGGTTTTACCGGATCTTCGGGTGCCAGCTTTGAATCACGGCTGGATGAAAACCTGACCGACTGGGGCAATATCGGCGGCAGCCTCAAGTGGGCACATCAGTGGAACCGGCGTGGTTTTACCAACCTGCTGCTGTCCAATTCGGAATATAACAGTAATTATGAACGTAATTTGAGTTTCAGCGGGTCGAATGTAATCGGCATCGATGACAGCACCGGCAGTGCCAGGGGATTGGGCGCATTTGCCCAGAATGAGTACAATACCGTCAACGACGTCACTCTGCGTCTGGATAATCAGTGGCAGGTAACTGAAAGACATAAAATGGAATTCGGTGCCGATCTGAATCTTGTAAATACCCAATACCGGGCGACAATACTGGATACTGTGAATATTCTGTTAGTCGATTCCGATTCCCGAACGACGGCGCTTTATCTGCAGGATCAGTGGAAATTAACACCATTGATCGAATTGACCGCCGGCTGGCGCAGCACCCATTATGACCAGACCGATAAAATTTATCACACTCCGCGGTTATCACTTTCATGGATGCTTACCGACCGCTTGCAACTGAAGGGCGCCTGGGGTCAATACAATCAGTTTATCAATAATATTACCAATGAGAATGTTCTGCAGGGCAGTAATGATTTCTGGCTTACCGCTGATGAAAATATCATTCCCGGTTTTGCCGAACATTCGATTTTGGGTTTTTCTTACAACACGCCGGTATATTTGTTGGAGGTCGAGGCTTATTACAAGACCATGGATAACCTGGTGGAATTTTCCCGCCGTTTTCAGGATCAATCCGATTATCTAAACTATTTCTTCTTTGGCAGCGGCGTTTCGCAGGGAGTTGAATTCCTGGCTCAGAAAAAGACCGGTGCTCTAACCGGTTGGGTGAGTTATACCCTGGGCAGGGTTGATCAAACCTTCCCCAACCTGAATGATGGAGAACCCTTTCCGGCCAGTCATGATCGCCGACATGAGTTGAAAGCTGTCGGGACCTACAAGCTGGGGAAATGGAATTTGGCTGCAACCTGGATGTTCAGTACCGGTAATGCCTACACCGCACCCGAAAGCCAGTATTTTCTGGAAATGCTGGATGGCAGCGACCTCAGTTATATTCATGTCGGAGAAAAAAATGCTTATCGCCTGCCCGATTATCACCGACTGGATCTGAGCGCATCTCGGAAATTCGAATCCTACAGCAGCAGCCTGGGACGACCGGTAATCTGGGATGTGGGTGTCTCGATCTACAACCTGTATAATCATGATAATGTATCATATCGTGATTACGATCTGGACGTGACTCCGATTATTGTCTCCGATGTGTTGATGCTGGGATTCACGCCGACACTGTTTGTGAAACTGAATCTGTAATATCAGGTGAATGCCGATAAATGAAAAAATATTCTAAATATCTACTGTTCTTAACGCTGGCCGGCCTCTTAATCATGGGGTGCACCGACGATAGCCCTCTCGTATCGGACCAGGATTTGATCGTCGTTTGGGCATACCTTTATGGTGGTGAGCAACTGGTCAAAATCAAACTGACATCCACCTTGCCTCTGGATGCCGACACGGCTTTGGCCCCACCGATAAATGATGCCGCAGTAGCCTTGATTAATGCCGGTCAGCGTTATGATTTTAAACCGGCCCCCGGGGATAGTGGCTATTACCAATATAATGGCACCGACCTGATTCTGGAATCCGGTGATGACTACGAAATTGAGATTACTTATGGTGATCAGTTTGTTACGGCACGGACGGTTATTCCGGAGCAGCCGGTTGCCGTGGCCATCAACAGCACGCGCATGGAGGTACCAAATTTTGATGACTGGTCCAGTCTGCAGGAATGGCGTGAGTCGGGGCAGCAGGAGATTATCGTTTCCTGGGAGGCGGTCGATAATGCCTGGTTCTATGTCGCGTTGAAGAATATTGAAGAAAATCCGGTGGCATTTGATTTTGAGTTTAAAGGAATGGGACCAGTGGAATACGTGTTCCCGCCGATTGCTGATAATCAATTTGAGATTCGAATGCCCAATATCACCCATCTTGGTAGACACAAGGTGACGGTTTACCGGGTGAATCAGGAATATGTTGATCTGTACGAATCGCGTGATCAGGATTCGCGTGATTTGAATGAACCACTAACCAACATAATTGGCGGGCTGGGTGTGTTCACTGCCTTTAACAGTGACAATGTCCTTATTAATGTGGTGGAAATTAATTGACAGAATAATACGATAGGCCGTCAGCACACATCGGCCGGTTATCAGGAATAGTAAAATTGACAGAAATGGCAGAAGTATTTGAAATATTTTTCTACTTCAATTTTTAAAATACACAAACCAACTTATCTTGCAGTTGTTTTACTGGTCATTTTCGGCCGGGTGTTGGCTCAGGAAATCCAGGAAATGCAGGAAATTTATCTGCAGGAGGTGAACGTAGCGGGCAATTCAATCACTTCAGCTAATATTATTCGCTACACTAGCGGCCTGTCGGAAGGTATGACTGTTCAATCAATCGCATTTTCCCAAGCGGTGAAACGATTATGGGCGACCGGTCTATTTTCTGATATCCAGATTCGCCTGGACCGGGAAGACGAAGCCGGTTTAGTAATTACTATTTTGGTCGTTGAAAATCCGGTTTTAGGGCAGGTTCACTACACCGGTAATAAAAAAAATAAGGACCGGGATTTGGATGAGCTGCTGGAGCTGATGCCGGGCCAGCGTATCCTGCCGAATACGCTCAACGTGATAGAGAAAAAAATCCGTGAGCATTACATCGAAGCCGGTTACCTGACAACTTCGGTCCGGGCGGTGCTTACCATTCCCTCACCAACCCTGATTGATCAAAATCCCGCCCGGTCGCTTACCCGCAATTTGGAAATTGCCATCGATGAAGGGAAGAAAGTTCGGATCGATCAGATAATATTTGAAAATAATGTGGCATTTTCCGATCGCCGGTTACGCCTGGTATTGCAGGAAACCAAGCAACAGCGCTGGTATCTGTTCTGGCGCTCACCATTCGATGAGAAAAAATATCTTGAAGATCAGGACCTGCTGCGGACTTACTATCAAAATAAAGGGTATCGTGATTTTACTATCCTTGCCGATACCGTTGTCCAGCATGATGCAGGCCGGAAGCTTAATGTGGTGCTAACGGTTTATGAGGGTCCCCAGTACAAATACCGGGATTTTTCCTGGGCGGGGAATCAGCTTTTCTCGAAGGATCAACTAAAGCAGGCGCTGGATTTGCAGCCGGGGACGGCCTATGGAGCGCAGGATTTTAACCTGGCGGTTTTCGAACGAATGCAGGGATTGTATATGGACCGCGGCTATATTTACAGCCAGATTCAACCACAGTTCACTCCGGTCGGGGAGGATTCTCTGGACGTCCATTTCCTGATTACCGAAAATCAGCAGGTACGGGTCAATCAGATCAATATTGTCGGCAATTCCAAGACCCGTGAAAATGTTATCCGCCGTGAAATGACTATTTTCCCCGGAGATATTTTCAACCGCGAAAAACTGATGCGCAGTCAACGCAATGTCTGGATGCTGAATTATTTTGCCAATGTCGATCCACAGGTCTATCCGACGGATGATGATGATAAAGTCAATCTGGAAATAACCGTGGAAGAAAAATCATCGGATCAGGCCAGTGCTAATATCGGATTTACCGGCGAGTACGGAATGACCGGCGGAGGCTCCCTGGCCTTCAACAATTTCGATCTGGCTGCGCCCTTCACCAGCGGCAATGGTCAGAAACTGGCGCTGAGTTACACGGTGGGGACCAATACATCACTGACCGGCAGCGAACCGTCGAAATACCGTTCGTTTAATTTAAGTTTCACCGATCCCATGATTTTTGACACACCCAATCTGGTCGGATTCTCCCTTTTCCACACTTATCAGGGCGCCTCGACCCAATATTATTATCCCCTGGATATCAACACCACCGGCGGCAGTCTGCGCTGGGGACGGCGCCTGCGCTGGCCGGATGATTATTTCCGTGGCAACTGGATGTTGCAGGTTACGGAAAAAGAATACACCGGGTCGATTGATGATATCAGCTATTATGTGGGATATTTTTCCGGTCCGGATTCTACCCGGACCAATTCAGCAGGCGTAAAGATTTCGCAGACGATAAGCCGCGACAGCCGCGATAAGCCGGAATTCACCAGTAACGGATCGTTTATGAGTTGGACCACCACGGTTTCCGGTGGATACCTGGGTGGGAATGAAGATTTTCATAAGCATCAGTTGAATCTGGACTGGTATACCCCGGTCGCCAAGAAGGTGGCCCTGACCAATTCTCTGAAACTGGGCTATATCGGACAATTCCGACTCCAGGGTGAACAGTTGTCAATATTACCACTCAGTGAAAAATTCATCATGGGCGGTACCGGTATCACCTATGGCAATATGCTGCGGGGCTATCCTGATAATTCAATCGGGCCGCAATATGATGGTTCACCGGTAGGCGGTAATACGATGGTGAGCTGGTCCACCGAGCTGCGGTTGCTGTTCAGCGATAATCCGGTGGTTTACGGGCTGGTATTCGCCGAAGCCGGCAATGTCTGGGAATCAGCGGACATGATGGAGCCCAATTATCTGCAGCAGAATTCGGCCCTCAGCCTGAAACGATCGGCCGGCGCCGGCATCCGGTTTTTCATGCCCATGGTCGGCATATTGGGATTTGATATGGGCTATGGTTTTGACGATATTGATGGCGATGGAAAACGGGAAGGTTGGAATTACCATATAATTTTCGGGCAGAATCTTTAGATCGGCCCAATAGCAGCTAATTTATTATATCGCGATATACTCCTGATATTCTGATATATACGTTAGTATTTAGACTGTAAAACGCTCAATACGCTCATTTTTATTGACTGACGCCTCTTTATTTGTTAATATTGAGACGCAATCGCAATTAGAAAAAAGAAAATTGATCCTGCTATGAAAAAAATAATAAGTATTCTATTTCTAACCGGATTCAGCGGAATAGGCTGGGCCGCGGGAATAATCACCGGTAACGTGACCGATGAACTGAGTGGGGAACCGGTAATCGGAGCCAATATTATTATTGAAGGCACCGATTTGGGAGCTGCCACTGATATCAATGGCGGATTTATTATATCCGCTGTCCCCGCCGGAACCTATAGTGTGCGCTCTTCGGTGATTGGATATAAACCGCAAATCCTTACTGATATCGTCGTCAATTCGATCAGACCTGCTGTAATTAATTTTAGCATTGAATCAGTACTGATCGAACTGAATCAAGTCAATGTAACCGCCGATTATTTCACTCGTCGTGTCGATGCCCCGATCAGCACCCAGACACAGTCGGTGGAAGAGATTCGCCGGTTGCCGGGAGGTCTGGAAGACGTAGTCCGGGCAATTTCCATTTTACCTGGCGTGGCCCAGGCGCAATCCGGTCGGAACGATTTGATCGTTCGTGGTGGTGCACCGAGCGAAAATTTATTTGTGATCGATGGTATTGAAGTACCCAATATTAACCATTTCGGAACTCAGGGTGCCTCCGGTGGGCCATTGAGCTTTATCAATCTTGACTTTGTCGCTAACACGTCTTTCTCTACTGGCGGGTATGGTGCCGCATTCGGCGATCGTTTGTCATCGGTACTTGAAATTGATTTAAGGGATGGCCGTACTGATCACCCCGGCGGTAAGGGAACGATTTCGGCGACACAATTCGGCCTGAATCTGGAAGGGCCACTTTCAGAAACCGGCAAGATTCTGTTTTCGGCCCGCCGCAGCTACCTCGATTTAATTTTCAAAGCTGCCGGCTTTGGCTTTGTGCCTGAATACTGGGATTTTTTAGGTAAGGTCAGTTACCAGCTGAATACCACCGATCAACTGTCATTTCTGACCGTGGCGGCCCTGGATAATGTCAAATGGTTTAACGATACCAGTGAACAGCGTTATAGTAATTCCCGGGTTTTGGGCAGCGATCAAACGCAGTTAGTGGCCGGAGCGACTTATAAACGGGTGTTTACCCGCGGTTTTGCTACTATCTCTCTCAGCCAAGTCAATGTTGATTTCGACTTTCTGCAGAGTGATTCACTGCTTAATCCGATCTTTAGCAATAATTCCCATGAGTATGAAACAGCCATCAAGAGCGATGTCGTTTACCGTGTATCAGACAACACGCGCTGGTCCTTTGGTGGTCGTATCAAGCGGATTGACTTCAACAGCAATTTGCTGGTTAACCAGGATCAATTCGGTACTGGAACCAGTGTGGAATTGGCAGCCGACTACCAGACAGTAGGCATTAAATCAGCCGGTTATACGCAAATCACCCGGAGGTTTGAAAACCTGGATTTGACCTTTGGTTTGCGGGCGGATGATTTCAACTTAATTGCCCAGGGAATTGTGTGGTCGCCGCGTATATCGGCCAAAATAAAAATAAATGACCGCCTGGACCTGATTGCCGGGGGTGGAAGATATCATCAGGCGCCTGCTTATATCTGGCTGGTGGCTTACGAACAGAACCGGCAGTTACGGCAGGTCCGGGCTGATCAACTGATTGTCGGATTAGATTATCGTTGGCGCACGGATACCAAAATCAGCTTGGAAAGCTACTGGAAAATCTATAACGATTACCCAACCAGCAGTCTGCGGCCTTATCTGGTAATGGCTAACACCGGCGCCGGCTTCGGCGGATCGGACGATGGTTTTGCCGCCTTTGGTATCGACCCGCTGATCAGCCGTGGCTCAGGATATTCCCGCGGCGCTGAATTTTTTATCCAGAAAAAATTGTCGGAAATTCCCTGCTATGGTACGGTTAGTATCAGCTACAATCAAACCGAATTTAAAGCGCTGGACGGCATTTCCCGGCCCGGCAGTTACGACCAGACTTGGATCGTGAATCTTGGCGGCGGCTATATTTTTAACAAAAACTGGGAATTCAGCACCAAGTTCCGTTATGCCACCGGCCGGCCGTATACACCTTTTGATCAAAATGGTCAGTTGATTGTTGACCGCTACAACGGGTTGCGAATCGATGACAATCACAGCCTGGATTTACGCCTGGATCGTCGCTGGCACCTTGAAAATCTGGTTTTGATTACTTACATTGACATTCAGAATGTTTACAATCGTTTGCCCGCGGACGTACCGCGTTATGATATCCGTAGCGGAAGTGTTGAATCAGAGGCCGCTATCGGTATCCTGCCGTCTATCGGTATCAGCGCGGAATTTTAATTGGAATTGTGGTCAAATCATTACTAAAGATAATGGCTATAATCGACGATAATTCCAGCTCCAAAGCCGGATTTTTAAACAGCCGGGAAGTGGCCGCGCTTCTTGGCGTGAATGTATCAACAATAAAACGCTGGACCGACAGCGGTAAGCTGAATTGCATTCAGACTGCCGGCAGACACCGCAAATTTGCACAGCGCCACATATCCGAGTTTCTCATGCATCAGGGTCGGTCCGGGAAACAGGCGAACTTAATACCTTTGGATTCTGATCAATATCAGTATTTGAATCTCCTGATCCAGCAGCGTGATTATGACTCCTTGATCCCGCTGGTAATTGATGCTGCGTTGAAATGCCGCCATGGCCTGGTCAAGCTGGTGCTGGAGGGACTCTTTTATACCCATGGTGATTTGGCTGAAATTTATGAATACCTGTTCACTCCGGTCTTGCACCAGATTGGGGAACGCTGGTCCGAAGGCGCAATCTCGATTAATGAGGAGCACCTGGCCTCTCAGACAATCCGGGATGTCATTACCGGACTGATGAGTAGTACCCGGTATGGTGATTTGAAATCAGGCCGGGCATTATGCCTGACCTTATCCGCGGAGCTCCACGATATTGCGCTAAAAATGGTCCAGCACCTATTGCAGGACCAAGGCTGGGAAGTTCTGTTCATCGGCCAGCTGACCGCACTGGACCGGATGGAAGAAATGCTGCTAAAATACCAACCGGATCGCCTTTGTTTATCGGTAACAATTATTAGTGACATTATTGAAGCGGAGGCCAGTCTGAGCCGGATCAGCGAGCTGTCACGGAAGCATAATATCGAGTTGCTGATCGGTGGTCAGGGTATCCGGCAGCTGAATTTCGGTCGGCGGCTGACGACGGTCATGAGCGGATTAATAGGTTTGAGGGCCGGCTGATGGGACCGCTGCAGTTTGCGGGAACGCTAATTTTCAGTTTTGTTACGCTGGTCTGGCTACTTAGTCTTGTGAAACAAGATGCCGGCATAATGGATATTTTTTGGGGACTGGGCTTTGTTTTTACTGCCATTCTGGTACCGGTCAGGTATGATGCTTGGTCATCCCGCGGAATACTTGTACTGGCGCTGGTGATAATTTGGGGCATCCGATTGTCGATCTACATTGGCTATCGCAATGCCGGCAAACCAGAGGATACCCGCTATCAGCGATGGCGCCTGGAAAACGGATCGAACTGGTGGTGGAAAAGTTATTTCAAAGTGTTTTTGTTGCAGGGTACTATCATGTGGATTGTCGTGCTGCCGGTAATTTTCACATTGACAGGTGCCGGCGGCGGGGAGATAAATATTATTGATTATTTGGGAACTACCTTCTGGTTGACTGGAATGTTTTTTGAAGTTGTGGGCGACTGGCAATTGCAGCGCTTCAAAGCCGATCGTGCTAACAAAGGCCAGATACTGACTTCCGGATTATGGCATCTGACGCGACATCCCAATTATTTTGGTGAAGCAGTTCTGTGGTGGGGCATTTATCTGGTCGCGGTGGCGGCAGGTCATCCGTTGACAATAATTAGTCCGTTGCTAATGACTTTTTTGCTGGTCCGGGTTTCGGGCGTCCGAATGCTGGATGAATTGATGATCAGATCGAAACCGGGTTATGCTGAATACATTAAGTCGGTAAATGCTTTCCTGCCGGGGTTACCGCGGCGGTAGCGATGCAGACTTTTTTACCATATCCGACATTTCAGCGTACCGTGGAGATATTGGACGATCGTCGGCTTGGGAAACAGCGTGTGGAAGCGCTCCAAATCTACCGGGCGCTGACCGTTCCGGGTTACGGTTGGGCCAGGCATCCGGCGGTTAAGATGTGGTACGGACATGAGGCCGCCCTGCTGGAATATAAAAATACCTGCATTCGTGAGTGGGTTCGGCGCGGCTTTAAAAATACAATGGAATTGTCACCGGTCCCGGACGAAATCGTTTATCCCCGGTGGTTGGGCGATGAAGAATTTCATGCCGCTCACCGCTCCAATCTGTTGCGCAAGGACGGTGATTACTATCGTCGCTTTAACTGGATTGAAGCACCGGATTTACCGTATGTTTGGCCAGGATGAAAACCATGTATTTCCCCAAACCCAATATTGTCGTTAGTAGTTGTTTGGAACTGGCAGCCTGCCGCTATAACGGCCAAATGATTCGGGATGAGATTGTTCGTAGCATCCAGCCATTTGTTAATTTTATCCCGATTTGCCCCGAAGTTGAAATTGGCCTGGGTATCCCCCGGGAACCAGTCCGGTTGGTACGGAGCCTCGCTGGCTTTAACATGATTCAACCGGCCAGCGGGCGCGACCTGACCGTCGAGATGCAGGCTTTTTCCCAGCGTTTTCTCGGGCAGCTGAAAAATGTCGATGGTTTCATTCTTAAGTCGCGATCGCCGTCCTGCGGTATCCGTGATACTAAATTGTATCCACGGGTGGAGAAAAGTCCGATGTTGGGCAAGGGCGCGGGACTATTTGCGGCGGCAGTGGTGCAATCTTTTCCATACCTGCCCTGTGAAGACGAGGGGCGCCTCACCAATGCCGCTCTGCGCGAACATTATTTAACGGCTGTCTTTACCTTGGCTCGCTTCCGGAATAACTGTACATTCGCTGGAAACCAGCAGGGGCTAGTCGACTTTCAGGCTGACCACAAATTGTTATTCATGACCTATAACCAGACGGTGATGCGGCAACTGGGACGTATCGTAGCGAACCAGGCGAAGCAACCGTTTCTGAAGGTTCTCAACGAATACACCCTTCTGCTACCAAAGATATTCCGCAAGCTGCCGCGTTCGGTTGCGCATATCAATACACAGATGCATGCTTTTGGATATTTTTCCAAACAGTTGACTGGCGCTGAAAAAGCATATTTTCTGGAGCTGCTCCAAAAATATCGTCAGGGAATTATCACTGCTACGGTCGTAAACCACTTGATAAAGTCTTGGATCGTCCGGTTCGGTCAACCATATCTGGAACGGCAACAGTACTTTGAGCCATTTCCCGAGGGTCTGACCA
This sequence comes from Fidelibacterota bacterium, assembly GCA_043822705.1. Lineage (GTDB taxonomy): Bacteria > Fidelibacterota > Marinisomatia > Marinisomatales > TCS56 > JBDRBK01. Next base: position 12,415 of record JBDRBK010000002.1, on the reverse strand, counting down.
CCTTGCCTGATTCCGGCAAGAAATAGCCGGTTTTTTCGACTGTAGATCGAAGATATGCCATTTCCGCCGATTCATTCTTGGTCATAAATTCCACCGGTTCACAGAACTATTTACGGTCTGTTTTACCTGAATATAATTTCTGTATTCCGATCAAATTGGAATAAATCTTGGAATTACCTACAATCTGAGACTGACAGCAGCGGAAGCGACGCGCTTCGGTGCTTGTTGCAGGACTTCGGGTGACTCGCATAAGTTAGGATAAATTAATGCAGGTTAAAAAAGCTACTGTACGTCAGGCGATGCTCGTCAGTGCCCGGGAAGAATTTTTCAAACATGGTTTCGCCGCTGCCTCCATGCACACGATTGCTGCGCGGGCCGGGATTGCCGTTGGCAATCTATACCGCTATTACCGCAACAAAGTCGATTTATTCGAGGCGGTGGTCAAGCCGGCCTACGATCGGATCATTGATCTGGTGTTGTTGTACAAACCGGAAAAGGAACGGATTTCCGGCAGCGGCGTTTCCGCCCTGGTGGATATAATCCGGATTCAGCTTGGTAATCTGACCAGAATCATGGTGGAAAATCGCGTCGAACTGCTGATCCTGGTGGATCAAAGCGGTGGTACGCGCTTCGCCGAAAGCCGGGGCGCTTTGGTCGGGGCCATCGCGGCGCAGTTGAAGACGGCCTTGGTCCAGGCCGGCAAGCTGGACGGGAAAATTCTGAATGACACCGTGGTCCGTTCGCTGGCAGTGGGTCTGGTTGAAGGCATACTGGATATCGTCCGCACCTACCGTTCGCCAGCGGCGATCAACAAAGCTACCGCGATCTATATCGGCGTATTCATGAACGGTGCAACTGCCCTGTTTCGCTGATGCCGGTCAGGACACCCGGCCGAACAGTACTTTAGTTGATTGTATAAAAGCGAGATTCTGTCGAATTTTCAGCTTTCACTTGGGAGCAAAAATGACGCTTAAATCCTTACAACAAGTTCTGGCTATCAGCGGTCTGCTGTACCTGACCGGCTGTGCCACGACCGGTCCGACCGGAACCGCCGTGTGGGTAACCGGCAAACCCAAAAAAGTAGTTACCGGAATCGAACTGCTGAAACAGCAGAATTTCGCTGTACTGGAAGGTAAGCGGGTGGGCCTGGTCACCAACGCCACCGGTGTGGACTGGCAATTGCGCTCTACCGTCGATCTGCTGTTCGAGGCGCCGAATGTCAATCTGGTGGCCCTGTATGGACCGGAACACGGCGTACGTGGTGCCCAGACCGCCGGTGAGTACGTCGATTTCTACATCGATGAAAGAACCAAGCTGCCGGTATACTCGCTATATGGCAAAACCCGTAAACCGACGCCGGCGATGCTGGCGGATATCGATGTGCTGGTCTATGATATCCAGGGGATCGGCTGCCGTTCCTACACCTTTATCAGTACCCTGGGCGTTTGCATGGAAGCCTGTGCCGAGAATCAGCGCGAGCTCGTCATTCTGGACCGCCCCAATCCGCTGGGCGGTAACCGGATCGAAGGCAATTTGGCGGAGGACGGTTTCTTTTCCTTTGTGAGCCAGTATCCGGTGCCGTACGTGTACGGACTGACCGTGGGCGAATTTGCCCGAATGCTCAATGGTGAAATGATGCTGCAAAACGGTGTCCAGTGCGACCTGACGGTCGTCCCGATGCAGCACTGGAAACGCAGCATGACCTACGAAGATACGGGACTGGAATGGGTTCCCACATCGCCCCACGTCCCCCATAAATATTCACCGCTGTACTATGTCAGTTCCGGCGTGCTGGGTGAACTGGGAGTGATTTCGGAGGGGGTCGGTTACACCGCACCGTTCCAGTTGATCGGCGCCGAATGGGTGGACGGCGATCGGTTGGCAGTCGAATTAAATGCACTGAACCTGCCCGGTGTGATTTTCCGACCGGTGATATTTAAACCCTATTACGGTCGCGATCAAGGCAATTATCTGGGCGGTGTTCAGGTGCATATTATCGATCCGGCCCGGGTCAACCTGCTGGCGTTGCAATTTCACTATCTGGAAGCGCTGATCAAGCTGTACCCGGATCACAATCCTTTTAAGCTGGCTCAGGAAGGCCGGTTGCGAATGTTTGATAAGGTGACAGGATCGGATAAGGTCCGGGAATTGTTTTCCAAAAACTTCCGTTTTTCCGATGTTGAAGATTATCTGAATAAGGATGTAAAAACGTTTACCGGTCGGGCTAAAAAATATTATCTATATAATTAATTTTCGATCGCTGACAGCCCGACCAGGGCTGTCAGCGATCAGCAGTTAGCCGCGGGCAATCCAACGCAGTAGATTCGCCAGTTTGGGTGGTGTGCCTTGCAGCAGGATACCCACCCGGAATATCCGGCCCCCGGCCCAGACGCTGAACACGGCGGAAACAAGAACGATTGCCATTCCCACCCAGGGTTGCCAGGCGGGGATTGCCATGGGCGTGCTCAGGCGCAGAATCATCAGCATCGGCGTGAAGGGCGGGATCAGGCTCATCCAGGTGGAAAAGGCGCTGAGCGGCTCCTTCAGCACTGGAAACAAAATGAACATCGGGATCATATTCGGTAACATGGCCGGGAATGACAGATTTTGGGCATCCTTGGCGTCATTGCAGGCCGAGCCGATAGCCGCCATGATTGATCCCGTCATGGTTATATGCAGAACCAGGAACGCGAAAAACCAGGGCAGGACGTTCAGTGGAATTTTATCTTCGATGCCGTAGCTGCTGACGGCGTACAGGCCCAGCACCACATAAACCAGGGCGCCGGTCAGGGCGACGGCCAGACCGCCGATGACTTTGCCCAGCATGAATTGAAACGGTCGCACCGAGCCGAGTATTACCTCGGCAATCCGCTGGGCTTTTTCCTCCATCACCGAATTGAGCAGTGGTACGGCACCCATCATTGTCATCAAAAACATCAGCATCAGCATGATCAGCGGAGCCCCCAGCGCCTCCAGCTCGCCGGTTCGCTCGGCGTCTTTAACCGTACCGCTGTCATCAACCGATGTCAGGCCCATACCCTCCACCGAAATCCAGTAAAACAGATCGGGCACCTCATTTTCGGTAATACCAGCTTCTTCCAGTCGGAACAAACGCAGGCGGTCATTGATTGGCTGCCGCAGCCAGCTGCGCAGATCGTCCATGGCGGTATTTTCACCATGGAATTTGATCCGCGAACTTTCGCGATTCTCACCGGGGTGGGCCACATCAGGCCCGATTTCCAGGAAGGCATAGATTTCCTTGGCGCGAATCCGGTCGGATAGTACCAGCCGCTGTTGTTCAAGATTCTCCGGGTCGGGAGTGGCTTTTTCCAGGATGTAGGACGGCTTCACCTTTTTCCCGGTCGTTGTATCAACGACGACTTCCCGGTTCCGTTCTGCGGCCAGATTGATCAGGTAATCGGCGACGATGCCGGAGTGATCCAGGATCACAACCCGCTTATCGGTAACGTCGATTTGGTCCTTCAGCAGGGTGATGGCCAGAAAACTGCCGCTCATCAGCAGGGGCGCCAGAAACAGACCGATGATGAAACCCTTGGTGCGTACGGTGGCTTTGTATTCGCGCAGGGCGATTTTCAATGTTTTACGCATGGTTGACCTCCTCGGCTTCGGGGCCGGCGATCCGGATAAAAATATCGTGCAGCGATGGTTGGACGGTTTCGAAGCTGTCCACCCGGGTTTGTTTCATGACCTCCGTCAGTATTATCTGAGTATCACTGCCGGGTGCCAACCGCAGTTCCTGCAAGCGGCCGAAATCGTTGATTTTTTCCACGCCCGGCAGATCGTTCAAAGCCGTCCGGCCGTCCTCGGTTCTAATCCGGATCGTATCGCTGCCGTATTTGCGTTGGATGCTGTCGAGCGTACCGTCCAGAACTTTCTGGCCTTTGAATATCATAAAAATAAAATTGCACATTTTTTCGGCCACGCTCATGTCATGGGTACTGAAAATGACTGTGGTTCCCTGCGCCTGTAATTCCAGAATGGCGTCTTTCAGGATTTCCATGTTGACCGGGTCCAGGCCGCTGAATGGTTCATCCAGGATTACCAGCTCCGGCCGGGAAACGACAGTGGCGATGAACTGGACCTTCTGACTCATACCTTTGGAGAGGGTCTGGACTTTCTTGTCGCTCCAGTCGGCCAGATTCAGCCGTTTCAGCCAGGTGTCCACTTCGGCGGCCACATTGCGACCGTTTTTCAGGTCACCGTAAAAACGCAGTACATCACGGACTTTCATTGTTCTATACAAACCCCGTTCTTCGGGCAAGTAGCCAATCCGGTCCGATGCCGCGCCGCCGACCGGCTGCCCGAAAACCCGGATTGCACCGGAATCGGGATAAAAAATATTCATTATCATCCGCAGGGTGGTAGTCTTGCCGGAGCCATTGGGACCGATAAAGCCATAGATGCTGCCGCCGGGAACGGATAATGACAATCGATCCACGGCGACTACATTGCCGAATGTTTTGATAATATGGTCTATTTCCACAGTATTCATTGGTGTTCCACTGGTTTATAAATTTTTGTCGATTCTGCGTTTCCCGAAATAGGCTGCCAGCACCCAAATCAGAAAAAAGATACCGGAAATTGCTGTTATAATTCCAAATTTATTGAAGATCAGAACCGGATCAGTCAGCCGGTATTTGAAAACCGTAAAGATTGTTCCGGTTACTATCAGTACGATAAACAAAAAGAAAACAATTTTAGGGCGAATCTTTAGAAAGGGCACTCCTCCGGAAAATAGAACCGCACCAATCAGTATTATCACATTAAATGTAAAAATCATTGCAATGTCGTTGAATTGATCTGAAGACTGGTGCAACACCATCTGTCTCAAAAGCAGATCGACCAGTAGTGCGGTAATCGTTAATACGTACATTATGGTGCAAACCCGCATAATGATTATCCGGGTTCGTTCATCAATTGGAAAGGGTGGTTTAATCATCTTGGTGCTCCCAGAATAGCTGGTCCAGAGTTTTGTCCAGTGCGTGGGCGATTTTGAGGCAGAGTGCAAGACTCGGATTATACCGGCCGTTTTCGATCAGGCCGATGGTCTGACGGCTGGCATTGACTTGGTCGGCCAGGTCCTGCTGGGACAGATTCTTTTCAACGCGGGCCAGTTTTAATTTGGTATTCATGGTCAATTTCCAGACAGAATGTAATATATATAATCCAGAATGTCAAATATATATTGCAATTTGGTGTTTATAATTTGCACGTGTCGGCGTCAGGAGGAAAATCAAAGGCAGGATATTTTTTAAAAACGAGTGTTATTGGTTGCATTAATCGGCCGTAATTTTACTGCCTTATATAATACTGGATTAGCCAGTTTTCCGACCCGGAAGGGCAGAAAGTGAGCAGCACTAACCATGTGCCGGAGACATTGCAGCGGGGAACTTGCCTGGCGCAGGCATCATCTTCACTATATCCAAACCACAATCCTGATAATCTTCCTGTTAGCCGTTCTGCCGGCCGACGCCGGTCAGATCAGCGGTACCATAACCGACAGCGGTAACAAGCCGTTGAGCGGCGTAAATATCTGGACGGCCAGCGGCGCCTATGGGACCGCCACCGACGAAACGGGCGGTTTTCTCATCACTGATATTCCCGATGGCAAATATCTGTTTGAGTTTTCGCGGATTGGTTATCGGCCGGTCGTGCGGCGAATCCAAATCAGCGGCGTCGAGCGGCTGGAACTGCGCCTGGAAGCGACCGTGATCCAGTTGTCGGATGTGACGGTAACCGGAACCGTCGCCACCAGCGCTAATGCGCCGGTCACTTTTTCAACCTTGAATGAAACGGCGCTGGCGGCCACCGAACGGCACGGTGACATTCCCCAGCTACTGAATGCCATCCCCGGTGTCTACACCATGACCGATGGCGGTCTGGGGTTGGGCGATTCACGCCTGAGGATCCGCGGTTTCGACGAGAAACGACTCCAGATTCTGGTGAACAATATTCCCATCAATGACCCCGAGACCAAGGAAGTCAACTGGGCCTATTGGGGCATGTTGGCCGGTTCGATCCAGGCGGTGCAGGTTCAGCGTGGCGTCGGCGCTTCCCTGTACGGTTCCGGCGCCCTGGGCGGACTGGTGAATATCATTACCAAAGACTCGCCGGCCGACGGTAGCTTGATTGCTAATCTCGGAGTCGGCCAATATGGTTTGCGCCGGATCGGGGTGGATTATCAGTCCGGCATCACCGAGCGCAAACTGGCTTTTACGGCCAACCTCCATTATCTCGAAGGACAGGGCTGGCGCGATAACACCGGTTTCCGTGGTTTTCAATATTATCTGTCGGCCCGGATTCTGCCGTCGGCGAATCACACTTTGAAACTGATCCTGCACGGTTCGCCGATGCTGCGGGCGCTGGGCCGTTCCACCGCCAGTGTAGCCGCTTTCGCCGACGCCGATCAGTTCAACTCCGGCAGCTCGATTGCTGGCGGCAGCGGGCAGCGGAATAGTTATTATCAATATGCATATGGCTTCGGCCGCACTTACAACAGCAATATCAATGTGCCCGAGACGGAGTTAACCATCGCGCAGTGCAACCGAGCCGTATCGCTGGCCGATGTATTTTTCATGAACGCGTCTTTGGACAAAGCACCGGCGGACCAGGCCGGCGGCTGGCTGATTACCGCTGACCGGGCCAGCATGAACAGTCATTATTCCCACCGTCCGCAACTGGAATTGCATCACGGCTGGCGCATTAAACCGGGCACTAAATTGACCAGCAGCGCCTTCGCCACGATTGGTGTCGACTGGCAGGATTATGTTTACCCGGACTGGTACATTCCCCGGGACAGTACCGGAAATATCAGTCTGACCGTGATCGAGGATGGTACTTTCTTTGGCGGCGACCAGGTTTTCGAATACCGCGATGTCCACACTTTTACCCAGGTCGGATTGTTGTCGGCCCTGGAAAAATCGCTGGGACGGCATGAAGTTTCCCTGGGCTTCGAATCGCGCTTCTGGCGGGCCCGTCACGGTGGAATGGTGTTCGAAACATTCGGTAAGGAAACGGTGCCGGTTCCGGTGGCCAGCATCAATCATAACATGACTGCCGGCGATCTGTTCTATGATTTTACCACCACCAAACCGCAGCTGACCCTGTTCGGGCATGGCCTGTGGCTGGTGGGACCGTTTCAAGTTATGACTAACCTGCAGTACACCGCCATGCGCTTCGGCGTAGTCGAAAATGTGCCCAGTAACAAGAATTACCCCTATCCGATCGATCCGGAGGCGGCTTCACACGGTGATCGAATCTGGAGTCACAGCGGCACGATCGACCACGATAATGATTCCACCACTGCCGAAATCCTGGCCCGCTACAATCTGTGGGATTACGACAGGTCTTTCAGTTATCTGACGCCGCGGGTCGGCATCAGCTATACCACCGGCGGCCTGAATCTGTATGCCAATTTGAGCCGGGGCGTGAAGGAACCGGAGATTCGCCACTTCTTCGGTTTCGGCGCGCCGCGGGAAGATATCGATCTGGAACAGACCACTGACGGGGAGTTGGGCCTGCGCTGGCGGGAGTCGGCGGGAGCGATCGATTGGAACCTTGAATTGACGGCCTACCTGATCATTTTCGGCGGCAAGCTGATGGAAATCACCATTCCGGAAAAAGCCAACCAGCCTGGCTACGATTTTGCCGGTAATATCTACGTGCCGGTGGGCGATGCCCGCTATCAGGGAATTGAAGCCGCCGCCGGTTTGGGGTGGGCTGATGGCTGGCGGCTGACACTGGCCGCTACCGTATCGGATAATACCTGGGGTGAACCGGATTATTCCGAAGGCGCCCAGAAATTGTACGGCAATCTGGCCGTACCCGGTGTCGATTATGACGACCTGGATGGCGATGGTCAGTGGGACGAAGGCATCAGCGAAGCGGCTTTGCATTCTAATTTCGTCGAAAAATACGGCAACCGCTACGACGTTGGCATGCCGGGACTGATGGTAAATTGTCGACTGCGGAAGGAGTGGCCAAATACCGCGGCCGGATTGGGGGTACGCTATCTGCGGGATATATATGTCATGGAGGATAATTCGGTAATCCTGATCGGCGCCGGCCGGGATGATATCTTCGGTACGGACGATGATAAATATTCCGCCACCCTGCCGGCGGTTGCGCTGATTGACCTGTATCTGCAGCACCACCTGAAATTCGGCCAGCGCTGCCTGGCCTTATCGCTCCAGGTCAATAACCTGCTGGATAACGACTGGTGGCAGCGTGGCGATGACCGCGGCGTGCTGCCGGGCGCACCCCGGACGGTACTGCTGTCGATTGGTCTGGAATAGCACATCGAAGAAAATCGCCACCGTTTGTTGTTTTTGCGATTGTGCCCTGTTTCACAGCCAGACTGGTCGATTATTGTTAAAATCGACTGTAAATAAAATCCCAATAAAGATAAGGGGGCAACTATGCGCAAATATTTATTGTTATTATTGGCCTTGTCACTGATGGTGTTTATCGGCTGTGAAACTGAGTCCGATGAAACGACCGGGATCGGTCAGATTGCCATCCAGGCTTTCGACGCGCCGTTTCAGGGCGATGTGGAACATATCTACCTGAATGTTATCGAAGTCAGCGTGCATAAAAGCGTGTCAGACAGCACCAATGCCAGCGATACCACCGCCCAGTGGATCGTCCTCAGCGAGACCGACACCACAATCGATTTCCTCGAGTTGGTCAACGGTCGGATGGCGACCCTGATCCAGTCCGATCTGGAGCTCGGCCACTATACCCAGATTCGTTTGCTTCTGGGTGACAGTTCCAGTATTGTCGTGGACGGCAACGCCTACGAATTGAAAGTACCCAGTGGCAGCCAGTCCGGGGTGAAATTGACTCACGCCTTCGAAATCAATGCCGATGAAGTCGTCGAGTTCTACCTTGATTTCGATGCCGAACGGTCGATTAACAAACATCCCAGCCAGAATCGCTATACCCTGCAACCGACATTCCGGTTATTCAAGAGTGTGCTGTCGGGTACGATCGCCGGTAGCGTAGCCGATACGGCCGGGGCGGGATTGCCGGACATTGCCGTTTATGCCGTGGCTGACGCCGACACCATCGCCACTCTGACCGATGAAGATGGCGGCTACAAATTCATCCTGCTGGACGGAACCTACAATATTTCCGCTGCCGGTTATGAAATGACGACGGACACTGTTTATCAGGCAGTCAGCCTGACGGCCGGCGCTGAACTGACCGGTTATGATTTCATCCTTGAATAACTGACCGGAAAAAATAAAAAGAAAAGGGGAGTTCAGGTTGAACTCCCCTTTTTTGTTAACCGGAATAGCTGAGTGGTAATCCTTCTAACTTTGCCAGGCTGGCCTTGATATCCGCCTCCGCCAAGGCGTGGTCGGCCAGGTTGCCGGCCAGGTAATTGGTGTAGGCGGTCATATCGAAATAGCCGTGCCCCGAGAGACTGAACAGGATCGTTTTTTCCTTGCCCTCTTCCTTGGCCTGCAGGGCCTGCAGGATCGCACCGTGGATGGCGTGTCCCGATTCGGGTGCGGGAATGATCCCTTCACTGCGGGCGAATTTAATTGCCGAACCAAAGACCGCTAATTGCTGATAGGCCTCAGCCCGAATCAGTCCGTCCTTCACCAGTTGGCAGAGCAGTGGGGCATCGCCGTGGTAGCGCAGTCCCCCGGCATGAATCGCCTCGGGAATGAAATTATGCCCCAGGGTGTACATCGGACTCAGCGGCGTCAATTGGGCGGTATCACCGAAATCGTAACGATATTCGCCTTTGGTCAGCGTCGGGCAGGATGCCGGTTCGGTGGCGATGAAGTCGATGTCCCGGCCGTTGATTTTATCCCTGATGAATGGGAAGGCCAGTCCCGAGAAATTAGACCCGCCGCCGACGCAACCGATAATAACATCGGGATAGTCACCGGCGATTTTCATCTGCTTGATGGCTTCTTCGCCGATGATCGTCTGGTGCAGCAGAACATGATTGAGCACCGATCCCAGCGAGTATTTGGTATCTTCCCGGCTGGCGGCGTCTTCCACTGCCTCCGAAATGGCGATGCCAAGACTGCCGGGTGTGTCGGGCATCTCCGCCAGTATCCGGCGGCCGGCGTTGGTGTCGGGACTGGGGCTGGCCACGATCGATGCACCGAAGGTTTCCATCATCGCCTTACGGTAGGGCTTCTGGTCGAAGCTGATCCGCACCATATAGACCTTGACTTCGATTCCGAAGAGGTTGCCGGCGAAGGCCAGTGAACTGCCCCACTGTCCGGCGCCGGTTTCGGTGGCCAGACGTTTGACGCCTTCCTGCTGATTGTAATAGGCCTGGGCCACGGCGGTGTTGGGTTTATGGCTGCCGGTGGGACTGACGCCTTCATATTTGTAGTAGATTTTTGCCGGTGTACCGAGCAGTTTTTCCAGTTGGTGAGCCCGGATCAGGGGGGCCGGCCTCCAGAGCGTCAGTGCTTCCAGGACCGGTTCGGGAATCGGAATGTAACGTTCCTGGCTGACTTCCTGCAGGATCAGGCCCATGGGGAAGAGCGGCGCCAGATCGTCGGGCCCGATCGGCTGTCTGGTGCCAGGGTGGAGGGTCGGTGGCGGCTGGTTGGGCATATCGGCTGCAATATTATACCAGCTGCGGGGCATTTCATTTTCGTTCAGATAAATCTTAGTCTGCTTCATTGTAATAACGTCCTTCTGTAATCTGGGGCGGTCGAATATGGACTACACCCCGGGTATTTTATTTTATGGGATCGAGCTTGATTGTAGGGCGCCCGCAGGCGCAGAAAAAATTATATGGCCCGGCCGGGCCACCAGGTCCAGACGTTGTGACTGCGGACAGTCAGAAGGATTGCCGTGGTATATCTACCATTCATAGCGGCGGGGAATTTCCGTTTTTTATCGCTGGGGTGCAATATATTTTTGTTGCCGGGCAATAAAAATGGAAAAGGGGCCAGTGACGGCCCCTTTTTATATCCGATCTTAAACCGCTCTACAGGCCGGCGAACTTGATACCATCGAATACCAGTGTGGGAGTGCGCCAGGAAGAAAACTGGAAGGGATCGTTGCCGACTTCCACCAGTTGATTCAACAGGTCGGTGAAATTCCCGGAAATGTTCATCTCATTGATCGGCTTGGTGCGCCGGCCGTTTTCGATCAGCCAGCCCGAAACACCCAGGGAGTAATCGCCGGTTGTATCGTTGGTATTACCGCCCAGGAAACCGGTCACCAGGATCGCCCGGTCAATATCGCGCTCGATTTCAGCGCCGGAGCGCCTTCCCGGTGTGAAAGTAACGTTGCTGGATCCGCCGGTCGTCGGCGCCAGGCCCAGTTTGCGGCCGTAATAGACATCGATATAGTAGTTACTGAGAACGCCCTGTTCGATCACCGGCATTACCTTGGCGGCAATGCCGTCGCCATCGTAATAGCGGCTGCCGAGGCCGCGAATGACGGTCGGGTCATCCACGATCGTTAGCAGTTTCGAACCGATTTTACTGCCCAGCTTGCCATCCAGAAAGGATTCTTTCTGCTGGATATTGCCACCGGTGAGGGCGCTCCAGATTCGGCCGACCAGTCCCCGGACCTGGTCGTTCTGCAGGATCATCGGCATGCTGGCGCTGGCGATTTTGGACTGCCCGACGGAATCCTGAGTGCGCTGCAATGCTTCAGCGGCAATCTGGTTGAAGTCCGGCAGGTCCTGCAGGTGGCGGGCCACCAGATATTGCCAGCTCTGGGGTTTCTTGCCGCTACCGTCATCCAGGGCCACTTCGGCGCCGGCACCGAACCAGGTGCTTTCATAGGTACCCAGAAAGCCGTTGGATTTCAGATGCACATTCTCATTGCGGGAATCGCTGAAATAGGAGGTCACCGACACGATGCGGTCATCCTTGTGGCGGATGTGGTCGTACATCTGCCGGGCGATATCGACGCGCTGTCTGGTTTCCACCGCCGGATAATTCCGGTCATTAAGTTCGAGGTCGGCTTCCGGGCGGCCTTCGTACAGCTTGGGGTCGGGCAACGCCTGGAAGGGATCTTCGCTCAGAAAGCGGGTCATTGCCAGGGCATTGGCAATGAATTTCGTCAGAGCCGGCTGACGCAGATCATTGGTGGTGTGGGTGGAATATTTTCCATCGGCAAACAGTTCGAGCGCCAGCGATTGTTCCGTCGACTCCTTCAGTTTGTCGATGTTGCCATCGCGGTATTCGATATCAATCGAGCGGCTGTTGCTGATGATAACCGAGCTGTCACTGGCGCCCTGCTGGCGGGCATTGTCCTGAACCCATTGGGCTAATTCGATTTTATTCATCAGTTACCCCCTTCCGCCGACTGTTATCGATGAAACCAAGACGCTCGGCAGGCCATGCGAAACCGGCACCGACTGGCCACCTTTGCCGCAGATCCAGCCGCCCTCGGCCATGGC
>JBDRBK010000001.1:0-3427 GCA_043822705.1 Fidelibacterota bacterium | reverse complement strand
AGCCCCGGCCGCTTCTTCTCCGGTGGCTATCGAGTAATAGATATTCAAGCCGTCACGCTGTTTTTTCACCAGTTTACGATCGCGCAGCTTGCGCAGATGATGGGAAACAGCCGACACCCCCATGCCCATCATTTCCGCCAGGTGATATACGCAGCACTGACCGGTTTCGTATAAAATATATAGAATCCGCAAGCGTGATAAATCGCCAAACATCGCGAATGTCTCCGCTGCCATTTCCAATTCCGGAAAGTCATTCACCTTGACCTTCAAATTGTCCATCAACGTCTGATCCAAGTGCTCACACTGCTGATTTTCCGTCATCCTGATCGCCCCTTTTTCAAGATTAGTATGTTTTCCATTGTGTGCATTGTGGTTAATATTGGCTCAAAATTTACAAACATTTATGTCCTGATTAAACCTTTTCCGGTCAATCTCAATAAAGATTTTCTGTATTGATCCAAGATAATAGTAATTATCAAATTATGCTAATTTTCCTTATCGCCGAAAGTCTGTTCCGGCAAATACATAATCTCAATAAATGACCAAGCAGTAAGATTTTTCGCAGCCTGACTCCGGCACGGATCGCAGCGATCACAGCACCGATCGTTTCAACCGGTGGTGATAATTTCCGTTTCGGCGGTGTCGACCGCCACAGCCACCAGATTTTCAATATCCAGTTCCAGTTCGTTTCTCTGGATATCGCTTAACCGGGCCTGAGTGGCGGGACGTTCTGGAACGAATAAAGTACAGCAATCCTGGTGCGGCTGAATCGATATATCGTAGGTACCGATTTTCAGCGCGATTTGGATGATTTCCTGCTTGTCCAGCCCAATTAGCGGTCGCAGGACCGGCAGGTCGATGGCCTCCTGGATCACGGCAATATTCTCGATCGTCTGGGAGGCTACCTGCCCCAGGGATTCGCCGGTGATCAGGGCCTGGGCTTCTTCCCGGCGAGCCAGTTCCCGGGCGATTCGGAACATGAATCGGCGATACAGGACGATCCGGTATTTCTCTTCCGCCTTGACCAGGATTTCCTGCTGGATCGGCGTTAGCGCCACCAGCAGCAGTTTTATCCGTAGCTGATAGCGATTCAGCACCCGCAATAAATCACGGATTTTCTCCAGCGCCGTTTCGGTCGTATAGGGCTGGGAATGGAAATGGATCGCCACCAGGCTGGCACCCCGTTTCAGAAGATAATAGCCGGCTACCGGTGAATCGATACCGCCCGACAGCATCAGGGCCACCCGCCCCGATACGCCTACCGGCAGGCCGCCGGGTCCGGCGATCCGGTCGGCATAGAGAAAAGCCGCCTGATAAAACAAGTCGATCCGGCAGTCCAGATCAGGGTTTTTCAGGAGGACTTTCTTACCCAGGCGTTCGACAATGAATGCGCCGACCAGTTCGTTGGTCCGGTGGGAAGAATGGGGGAAACCGCGGTCGGCCTTACGGGTAGTGATCCGGAAAGTGTCGAACTCGCGGCTGCCGATCAATTCCAGTGCGGCCGCCTGGATCGCTTCCAGTTCCGCCGGGACGCGGTAGGCCGGGACAAAGTACGCCAATCCGAAAACCCGCCCCAGAACTTCCAATATATCATCCAACCGCTCCTGCCCCTGTACGGTCAATTTGATCAGTATCCGGTTCTGGACCAGCTTGACATTTTCCGCCAGTCCCGGTTCCAGCGACTTGATCGCCACCCGGATATTATCCCGCAGCCGGCCGGTAAAATAATTGCGGTTCGCCCCTTTGAGGGCGATTTCGGCATAATGGCAGATTATATAGCGCGGTTTTTCTTGAACAGCAGGCATTTTCGGATCAGGCTGGTGAATTTTTGTTTATTTCAGTCCTTGAAAATAGGCCGGCCGGATACGCGGGACATACATAAAATACGACAATTCATTTCAACCGGAATGCACCGGGGATCGTTCCGCCGCCGCCAGATTGCGCCGGAGGCCCGTCAGCTTGGTCCGCTTTACTGCCGAATTGCTGAACAGTTCTCGAAAACCGGCCTCATCCAGGTCGTTCCATTCCGTTTGGGTCAATGTGCGGATGCGCTCCTGGACCCGGAAAGCCGGTTCTGCGCTGACCGTCTCAAACCGCTTATTCCAGGGACAAACTTCCTGGCAAATGTCGCAGCCATAAATCCAGCCGTTCAGCAATCCGGCGGATTCCGGCGGCAGTTCGCCGCGGTGTTCGATCGTCAGGTAGGAGATGCACTTGCGGGCATCCAGCACATATTCGGTCAGGGCGCCGGTGGGACAGGCGTCGACACAGGCCGTGCAACTGCCGCAGAAATCACCGTTGTAAGGCTCATCGTACTCCAGTTCAATATCCAGGAGCAGTTCACCGAGGAACAGCCAACTGCCGTAATCGCGGCTGATCAGATTTGTATGTTTGCCCTGCCAACCCAGACCGGCCCGGTTGGCCCAGACTTTTTCCAGAACCGGCGATGTATCGACGCAGATTAATCCCTGCACACCGGCCACCTGCCCCTGGACAAAATCCAGCAGTTGCGCCAGCCGCTCGCGGATCAGGATATGATAGTCGTCACCCCAGGCATAATTGCTGAAATTGAATCCACCGCCCAGCTTATCCCGGCTGTGGCCGGTGAAATAATTCATCGCGACACAGACAATCGACTTGGCCGCCGGGAAATACCGCCGGATGTCACTGCGTTCGGCGGCCCGCCGTTCCAGCCACTGCATCTGCCCTTGGTAACCGGCCCGCAGCCACTGCTCCAGGCGGGCCTGTTCCTGCGGGATCGGCTGCGCCGCCGCAATCCCGATCTTCTGAAACCCCAGCTCCTGCGCCGCCCGGACAATTTCCTGTTTCAGGGATAATTTCATCGGCGTTAATGTAGGGTGAACAGCCGCGAAATCATAAAATATAATTTCGGCCGCCGGGGTAAATTCCGGCTATTAACTGACAACATTGAGAAATCGGCAACCGAATATTAAATCAGGAATTAAATGGATAAAATCACCCAGGCGGTAAAACAATTTGAGATCGGACATTCCTGTTCACAAGCAATTTTAATGGCATATGCGGATGAACTCGGACTGACTACCAAACAGGCGCTGAAGCTGGCTTCCGGATTCGGCGGCGGCATGGCCCATCAGGACGGCACCTGCGGGGCCGTTACCGGCGCCATGCTGGTCTTGGGGGCCAAGTACGGTTACACGACACCTGGACCTTCCGAATCCAAGGAAAAAACCTACGAAATAATTCAGTGCTTCACCCGTGCAATGACACGGCGGTTTAACACCACCGTCTGTACCGAGATGATCGGTTTCGATTTATCCACCCCGGCCGGGTTGGCAGCCGCCCGGCAGGATCAGGTGTTTCAGCGCCTGTGCCCCGGATTCGTTCGGGCCGCGGCGGAAATCCTGGCAGAATTAGTCGCCGAGCACGGCTTATAATCCACCGGCCG